>JANMGB010000247.1:0-59354 GCA_031374415.1 Burkholderiales bacterium | reverse complement strand
TAGGGGCTGTTCGGAAAAGAAGTCGGGGAGAATGGCGGCCTTTTGAGGCAGATGACCGAAGAACGCCACGCGTTGGATGACGAGCAGTGGGAGAGGTTGGGGAAGGTGTTGCCACGTAGTCAAGGAGGTCAAGGAAGGCCTGGAGGAAGCACGAGGAGGTTTTTGAATGCTGTGGTGTGGCTTGCAACGACAGGGGCACCGTGGCGCGATCTGCCTAGCGGATTTGGCGCATGGAACGTGGTGTACCAGAGGTTTTCGTACTGGTGCAAGAAGGGCTGGATGGAGGACATTTTTCAAAGCTTGCAGCAGCCTGATTGGGAGGAGGTCATGATGGATTCGACGTGTTGCCGGGCACATCAAGCGTCTGCGGGAGCACGCAAGTCCAGTGGCCCGCAATCCATTGGGGTGACGCGCGGGGGCCTGAATACGAAAATCCATGCACTGTGCGATGCACTGGGCAATCCTGTGCGCTTTATCTTGACCCCGGGGCAGCGACATGACAGCACGGTGGCCGTTGAGTTGTTGATGGACGTGCCGGCCGAGGCGGTCGTTGCGGACAAAGCCTACGACTCCAATGAGATCGTGTCGCACGCGCAAGAAAATGGCATGGAGGCAGTCATCCCTCCAAAGGCAAATCGCAAGCAGCCGCGCGCCCTGGACAAGGATCGCTACAAAGCACGCCACTTGGTTGAAAACCTCTTTCAGAGAATGAAAGTTTTCCGGCGTGTAGCCACACGCTTTGAAAAACTGGACTGCATGTTCCTTGGCTTCGTTCACCTCGCGGCCATCAGCAAATGGCTTCAGTGAGTTTCCGAACAGGCCCTAAACGCCAAGCAATTTATGCGATGCAAATCGTCCGTGCGGTGATGCGTTGGCATGGCATCGTGATTTCCAATGATCCTCTGGGCAGGCAGACAGCTGGTCGCGATCGGATCGTTCTTTGTCAGGCCCCAGGGGATCCACGGCCCATTCCCCCAGAAAAACTTGGAGCTTGGTGGCTTGCGGCCATTGCTACACCTGGTTCTGTTGCTGCGTATTACCGTTTCCTTTTGCTGACGGGATGCCGAAGCGTCGAGATCCTCGGCAGCCAGCGATATGGCTACGAGCCGTTGAAAGTTGGCGATGTTGATTTGAAGGGCCGTCGGATCATTTTGCGGGACACAAAAAATCGCTCCGATCACGTATTGCTGCTATCAAGCGCGGCCCTTTCTATCGTGCATGAGCGTTGCGAAGGAAGGCGGGCGGATGATGTCCTTTTCCCGATCAAAGATGGCCGCAAGACCCTTGCAAGCATTAACGCGAAGGCTGGAACTGATGTTGTCGGAAAAGGCTTGCGAGCTACCTTTGCCAGCATCGCCGAAGAAATTGTGTCGGTTGGGGTGCTTAAGCGAATCATGAACCACAGCGTCAACAACGATGTGACGCTGGGGCACTATGTCGGGAAAAGTGAAGCGCAGCTTCGAGCTGGCTGGCAAGCAGTGGCCGACTTTGTGGAGACTGCAGCAGGGGCATCCCAAGATTTTTAGGACAAATTTAGGGCACAAGGGCCACCAAAAGCAAAAGGGGTAGCCAGTGCTAACCGGCTACCCCTCGTATTTCCTGGCTCCCCGACCTGGACTCGAACCAGGGACCTGCGGATTAACAGTCCGTCGCTCTACCAACTGAGCTATCAGGGAACAGCCTCGAATTATAGCCAGATTCTGAAGGCCATTCAAGCGCCTTGAACATCGACCTTCAACAAACGATGCAGCTGAGGGCTGGATGTGGTGTACAGCAAGGGCATGGCTGCCTGCTCGGGCCGCAGCCAAATCGCGGCATGGTGGGCAGCCAGTGTGGCTTCATGAAAGCCGCACAAAATCAATTTTTTCTTTCCAGGGTAACTGTTGATATCACCGACCGCGAAGATGCCAGGCACATTGGTTTCAAATGTGGCGGGATTGACATTGAGTTGCTTGCGCGTCATGGCCAACTCCCATTGCGCGATCACGCCAAGTTGGGGTACCAGCCCCAGACAAATATGCACCCTGTCAGCTGGGATCGATTGCGTGAGTCCTTCGGGCGTAGCCACCTGCAAATGCGTGAGGCAGTCTGCCTGACCGCTCCACCCCACAACTTGCCCGGCCATGAATTGCACCCGACCTTGAGCGCGCGCTTGCGCAAGCGCCTGCTGCAGTACCGATGTGGCGGTGAATTGGTCTCGCCGGTGTATCAAAGTGACAGCGTGGCCTTGAGCTGCAGCCTGCAATGCGGACTCCAGTGCGGCATTGTCTTGACCCACAACGATGGCCGCGCCGTGAGGGGCGGCAGGCCAAACCGGTGCCGCTGGACCGCCCTCAAAAACCTGCCGCCCCGATAGTGCCTGCAGGCCGGGCAGTTTCAAACTGCGTGGCAAAAATGCGCCCACCCCTGCCGCGATGAAGACCGTGCGTGCAAGAAAGACTTGGCCTTGATCGGTGTGCAGCTCAAAGCGACCGTCGTCCAGATGGCGCAGCGCACTGACGTGTTGTCGAAAGTGAAAACCCGGGGCAAATGGCCGAATTTGCGTCAGCAATTGATCGGTCAGCTCTTGCCCCGTGCAGGCCGGAATTCCGGGAATGTCGTAGATCGGTTTGTCTGCGTACAGGGAGACACATTGACCGCCGGCGTGGGGCAGGGCGTCAACTACTTCGGCGTGCAGCCCCAGCAGGCCGAGTTGAAAAACCTGGAACAAGCCCACCGGCCCCGCCCCAATGATCAGGGCGTCGGTTTCAATGGGCTCAGGCGCCACGCTGGGCATGGCGCACGCTGCGTCAGTCAGACTGGGCGAATCAGGTGAACCAACTTGCCGGTCTTGTCTTTCCATGAGTCGGCCTCTGGGAGCGGGGCTTTGCGCTTGGTGATCGCTGGCCAGCCGCTCTTGGCCAGCTCAGCGTTGAGTTGGATCATGTGTTGCTGATCGCCAGGCACGTCTTCCTCGGGCAGGATCGCGTTCACGGGGCACTCGGGGATGCACACCGCGCAGTCGATGCACTCGTCGGGATCAATGGTCAGAAAATTGGGGCCTTCGCGGAAGCAATCCACCGGGCACACGTCGACACAGTCGGTGTATTTGCACTGGATACAGGCTTCGGTGACAACGTGGGTCATGGCAGGAACTCTTGGGTTGACGGCAAAAAGCCTGTGATTTTAACGCGTAGATCGCTGCACGACACAGCGTTTTGGAGTGCAGCGTCTGCTTGGTTTAAGGGGGCAGCTCCCGCCCCCACGGTGACCACGGTGGGGCGTCCGGCGTGCAGCACACTGGCTTGCGCCAGACTTCCGACGGTGTGGTCGCTGTGCAATGAGTCGATGCAGCCCGCCCGCGAAACGACCGCGACCGGCGTCTCTTCCGGCCAGCCTGCGAGAGCGAGCTGCCGCGACAACGCGGCCAGCTGTTTGCCAGCCATATAAAACACCTCAGTGTCTGCGCTTCGGGTGGCTTGTAATTCGCCCTGGCGTGTCATTGCAGTTGTCAGGCTCACGCTGCGTCCGCGGCCTCGCCGAGTCAAGGGGCGTTGAATGGCGGCAGCGGCGGCGATTGCCGAGGTCACACCGGGGACAATCTCACAATCGATCCCGGCTTCATGCAAGGCGACCAGCTCTTCTTCAAGACGACCAAAGATGCTGGGGTCGCCTCCCTTGAGGCGAACGACCACACCGGCTTCCCCCGCTTCACGGGCATGTTTGACCAACAAGGCATTGATGGCAGTTTGAGCCAGGCTGTCGCAAAAGCCCCGCTTGCCCACATTCACCCACTGCGCCTGCGGCGCCAGTGCTTGAAACCCGGGATCCGTCAAGGCGTCACACAGCACCACATCGGCCTGGGCCAGGCGCTGTGTACCACGCACCGTCATGAGATCCACCGCGCCTGGGCCCGCCCCAATGAAAATCACCTGTGCCATAAAAATCCCGTCCCGATAAAGTGCGTGTTCAGGCCGCCGCCTTCACCAACAAGGCGCCACTGGTGCGGTTGCTGGTGGGGTCAACGATGATGAGAGAGCCCCCCACGCGGTTGACTAAATAGGGCTCGACGGGCAGGGCTTGCTGGGTTTCGATCTGCACTTGCCCCATTTCATTGGTGGCCAGCTCGTGGGCTGGTGAGGTCTGCAGCGTATGGATGTCGAGCCGGTTGTCGATTTGAGTGATGCGCCCTTGAACCCAGCGGTTGCCATGGCGCACCCAGTACTTGCGGCCGACCACGGCAGGCTCCGTATCGAGCCAGGCCAAGGTGGCGGTGAAGCGTTGTGTGTCGTGCACCGTGTCCGGTGTCGAGATCCAGTCGCCACGTGAGGCGTCCAGTTGACGGTCAAGCACCAGCCCGGCTGATTGACCCGCCAGTGCCACATCCACAGTCTGACCTGCAAGGCGTACTTCGGCCACCACAGCTTTTTCGCCACTGGGAAAGAGCTGCACGGCGTCACCGGCTTTGACCTGGCCGTGGGCAATTCGGCCCCACAAGGTGCGGGGTTGGTTGCCTGTGCCTTCACCTTCGCGTGCCACGTACTGGATGGGCAGCAAGAGGTCGCCGTCAGTGCGCTCTTGCGAGGCTGGAAGCTGCTCCAGCAGCTGCAACAAAGAGGGGCCCTGATACCAATCGACGTCCAGGGGCTGGGTGACGTTGTCGCCACGCAGCGCCGACACAGGAACAATGCCGGCCACGCTGATGCCGGCCTGTTGCGCAAAGTCAGCCAGGGCATGACGAACGGCCCCGTAGGCGAGGCCCGGCTGGCTCACAGCGTCAAGCTTGTTGATGGCAAACACGATGCTGGGCACACGCAACAAATGGGCCAGCAGCGCATGTCGGCGAGTTTGCGGCAGCAGCACGAGCGGCTGCTGCTTGATGTCTAACTTTGTGATGTCAACCAACACCACGGCGGCATCGCTGCCCGCCGCAGCGGTCACCATGTTGCGGGTGTATTGCTCATGGCCAGGGGCATCGGCAATGATGAACTTGCGCTGCTTGGTCGCGAAATAGCGATAGGCGACATCGATGGTGATGCCTTGCTCACGCTCAGCCTCCAGCCCATCGGTCAGCAAAGACAGATCGATGGGTGCCCCTGCGGCCTTCCTCTCGAGAGTGTCCAGCTGGTCAGCCAGGATGGCGCGGCTGTCGTACAGCAGGCGCCCAATCAGGGTGCTCTTGCCGTCATCGACAGAGCCGGCCGTCAGGAAGCGCAGGGCGCGGTGGTCTTTAGGGGCTTGAGGGGCGTTCACAGAGGGCTCTTATTCAAAAATGGTTGCGGATCAGTAGATTACGAGGGCGACGGATCTGCGGGGCAGATCAGGGTGCCGTCAGAAGTAGCCTTCTTTCTTCCGGCGCTCCATGGAAGCCTCTGAGGTCCGGTCGTCCATCCGGGTCGCGCCCCGCTCGCTGACCGTCACCTTGAGCGTCTCGGCCACAATGTCCGTGGCTGTGCGGGCGTCACTCTCCACGGGGCAGGTGCATGTCATGTCGCCCACAGTGCGGAAACGTACTTGCGCAGTCTCAATGGTTTCATCATCTTGCGCAGGCGTGACTTCCGTGAGGGGCACCAGCAAGCCCTTGCGCCGAATAACTTGGCGCGGGTGGGTGAAGTACAGGTCGGGCAGGGGGATGTTCTCACGGGCGATGTACAGCCAGACATCAAGCTCGGTCCAGTTGCTGATGGGGAAGGCGCGCATGTGCTCGCCCGGCTTGATGCGGGTGTTGAACAGCGTCCAGAGCTCAGGGCGCTGCTCTTTGGGCTGCCATTGGCCAAAGCTGTCCCGGTGGCTAAAGATGCGTTCTTTGGCGCGCGCTTTCTCTTCGTCGCGGCGGGCGCCCCCCATCAACACATCAAAACGATGCTCTTCGATGGCTTCGAGCAAGGCCACAGTTTGATGGCCGTTGCGGGACTCCAGGGGATGGCTCAGGCGCACGGTGCCACGCTTGATAGAGTCTTCCAGGTGGCCCACGAGCAAGCGCTCGCCCATCTCGGCCACACGCTGATCGCGGAACTCAATGACCTCAGGAAAGTTGTGTCCGGTGTCCACATGCAGCAGAGGAAAAGGCAGGCGACCTTTGTACTGCCCGGGTGCGGTTTGCGTCTTGAACGCCTTCTCCGCCAGGCGAAGAACAACGCAGGAATCTTTGCCACCCGAGAACAACAGGGCCGGCCGCTCAAAGGCAGCAACGGTCTCACGCAAAATGAAAATGGCCTCTTCCTCGAGCCAGTCGAGGTGGGTGTGGTCCAGTTCGGGGAGCAACTGCTCCAAGGTCAAAGGCGCGTTCATGGTTGTTGTCCAATCAGGGATACAGCGGGCTCGCTCGCATGCAAGCCACATTCTTTGGCTTTCTCGTCTTCCCACCACCAGCGGCCAGCGCGGAAGTCTTCGCCCACGGCGATGGCGCGTGTGCAAGGCGCGCAGCCAATGCTGGGCATGAACTCGTCATGCAGCGGGTTGAAAGGCACTTGGTGCAGGTCGATGTAATGCCAGACATCAGCCCAAGTCCAGTTCGCCAAGGGGTTGAACTTGGTTCGGCGATCTGCGTCTTGTGACTGCAGGGGCACTTCGCCGCGGTTTGCAGATTGCTCGCGGCGCAAGCCAGTGACCCAGGCACGGCGCCCAGCCATCATGCGCGAGAGGGGCTCCATCTTGCGCATGCCGCAACACGCCTTACGCAGCTCGATGCTCTCAAACATGGCCTTCTCGCCATGGGCCTTGACGAAGTGGAGCACCGACTCACTCACAGGGTGATAGACCTCGACCGGCAGTTGGTAATGCGCTTCAATGCGACCGATCAGTGCCACTGTTTGCGCATGCAGTTGGCCTGTGTTGAGTGTGGCCAATGGAATCAGCAACTGATGACGAGCGATCAGGTCGGTGATCACCATGTCTTCGGCACCCAGGCTGGTGGACTGCACGATCTGACCCACATGCTGGCTTGCGGCGTCATGCAAGACCCTCAGCGCTTGCTGCGCGCGCTCTTCAAACCCTGCAGTGGCATGGGCATAAAGTTGAATCGCACTCATGATCTTCAGACCTCGCTGCGTGCAAATCGGGGATGGTTGTTATGTGCATCCCCTTGGTAGTGGTCTGGGAAAAACGACAAGGCCCGTTCAGCACTGGCCTGAACCTGATCGCCCCGCAGAACCACCGCACTGAAACCCGTGCGGTGCAGCAGCGGCATCATGTCCACCACGACATCACCGGTGGCGCGTATTTCCCCGTTGTAGCGGTGGCGGGCGCGCAGCAGGCGCGCTTGTGAATAGGCCCGACCATCCACCCATTTCGGAAAATGCAAGGCCACCATGCTGATGCGGGCCAGGTCGCCAACGATATCGTTCACATCGATATCGTTGCCGAGCGCCACGGCAACGGGCATGTTGCTGGGCCAATGGCTGCGCACGCCATGCCATTGATGCAGGCTCAACAGGCTATAGGGATGGGGGGTGAGGGTGACGATCGGGCCGTCCTCACCGCTTTCGGTGTGCCAGGAATCAGTTTGACGGGTGATGAACTTCATGGTGTGTGCCCTTAAGGTTTGCGCCTGGGGTCAAACTGCTTTGGCAGTGCTGCGGCGCACGGCATTGGCCCCGGTTTTGAAGGGCTCCAGGCCCACTCGCTTGACCGTGTCGATGAACTTTTCGTTGGCGGCGCGCTGGCCGCGATAGGTCTCGATCACCGCTTCAATGACGTCGGGCACTTCGTCCGCAGCAAACGACGGCCCGATGACCTTGCCGGCCACTGCGGCGCCACTCTGCGTAGAGCCATCCGAGCCTGCCAACGTGATTTGATACCACTCTGCGCCGTCTTTGTCGACCCCGAGAATGCCAATGTGCCCACTGTGATGGTGTCCGCACGAGTTGATACAACCACTGATGTGCAGATCAATGTCACCAATATCGAGCAGCTCATCGAGGTCATTGAAGCGCTCGGTGATGGCCTCGGCGATGGGGATGGACCTCGCATTGGCCAGCGAGCAGAAGTCGCCCCCAGGACAGGCGATCATGTCAGTCAGATGGCCAATGTTCGGTACGGCAAAGCTGGCCTCACGGGCGGCCAGCCACAAAGTGTGGAGCTCACTGACCTTGACCCAAGGCAACACCAGGTTTTGATCATGCGAGACACGCAGCTCACTGAGGCTAAAGCGTTCGGCCAACTCGGCTGCCGCCCACATCTGGACATCGGTCGCATCGCCCGGCGCCTGGCCTGAGCGCTTGAGCGACAAGGTGACCGCGCGGTAGCCTGGTTGCTGGTGAGGGTGCACATTGCGTTCGAGCCAGCGGGTATAGGCGAGGGGCGCATCCGAGGGGCGGGGGACGACTGCTTCGGCCGTGGCACGATCCTGCGCCAGGCCCTGAGGCCATTGGAAGTGCGCTTTCACACGGTCCAGCTCGGCCTGTGTGATCACGTGGGCTGCACCATCGAGATCCTTCTCAAGGATGCTTTGAAACTCTTGGGCCACCTCATCGACGAAGCGTTGTCCCTCGGCCTTGACCAAAATTTTGATGCGCGCCTTGTACATGTTGTCGCGTCGGCCAAAGCGGTTATAGACCCGCACAATGGCTTCGATGAACACCAAAATTTGTTGCCAGGGCAAAAACTCCCGGATCACCGAGCCAATCACGGGCGTACGGCCCATGCCTCCCCCCACCAAGACTTTGAAGCCGACCTCACCCGCCTCATTCTTGAGGAGTTGCAAGCCGATGTCATGCCAGCCGATGGCTGCGCGGTCTTCGCGAGCACCACTGACGGCGATTTTGAACTTCCGCGGCAAGAAGGCGAACTCGGGGTGCAGCGTGCTCCATTGGCGCAGGATTTCGCAATAGGGACGAGGATCCACGATCTCATCGGCTGCCACGCCAGCAAAGCAATCACTGGTGATATTGCGGATGCAATTGCCGCTGGTTTGGATGCCGTGCATTTGCACGTCAGCCAGCGCATCCATCACGTCAGCGCTGCGGGTTAGGGGGATCCAGTTGTACTGCAGATTTTGCCGGGTAGTGAAATGGGCGTAGCCGCGGTCGTAGTCATGGGCGATCTGGGCCAAAGCGCGCATTTGCTTGGCGTTGAGTTCACCGTAGGGAATAGCCACCCGCAGCATCGGTGCGTGACGCTGGACATACCACCCGTTTTGCAGTCGCAACGGACGAAACTCATCTTCGCCCAGCTCACCGGCGAGATTGCGTTCCAACTGATCGCGGAATTGCGCGGCACGTTGACGAATGAATTGTTGGTCGAATTCGGAGTAAGCGTACATGCTGAGGCGGTCATAGACCCAAGGATCGAACACGCACTATAAACAGTGCCCTTATGACAAGGAAGTACATATTCGTTGTGTGAATATGCTTTGGGGAAATATGCAATGGTATCAGGGCCTTTTAGGGGCAGTCGTCGTCGGGCAGAAAATGGTCTGTTGGGGTGATCTTGATGCCTACAAACAAAAAAGCCTGGTGCATGCACCAGGCTTTTCGATGACCGACTGCGTTCAGAGCTGGGCGCGAATTAAGCGCGTTTGCCCTTGCTGGTCACGGTTTGGCTGGCCTTGACAGCGGTGGCTGTCAGGGCTTGGAAGTTGGCTTCGGCGACGTCAGAAGCTTGCTTGGCGGCCTTGTGCACGCTTTCGTAGGCATTGTTGGCGGCAGCAACAGCTGACTTCACCAAGGCCACAGCGTTTTCGCTGCCAGCAGGCGCGTTCTTGACGGCGGTGTCCACCAGAGCCATCACCTTGCGCTGTGAGTCGGCGGCGGTGTCTTCAACAACTTTGCCAATGCTGGCATTGGCGGCGGCGGCGATGTCATACAGGTGGCGGCTGTAGGCAGCGGCTTTTTCAGCGGCTGGTTGCAGCAAACCGCTTTGCAAAGCGAGCAGCTCTTGCGCGTCTTTGACCGCCAGCGCAGCACGGGTTGCGTCAGCAGCTTCACCCACTGCAGCCTTGGCAACTTGCATGTTCAGCTCGACCAGCTTCTCAACGCTTTCAAAGGCTTTGTTGGTCAAGCCAAAGATGGTTTCGAGGTTGGCTTTGTGGGCGGCGACGATTTGTTCTGCGGTCAACATGGTGAATCTCCTGAGTTGGTAATGGGTCGAACTGACACAGCAAATTTGATGCGCTGCACCATAAAACGAGAGTATAGGCGTCTTTGGTCGCAATTCAAGCAGTTTTTGCTGCAATGCAGCAAAAACTTGAAGTGTCGACCTCGAACAGCCCGGCTCAGGGCGTTTTGATGGGAATCAAAGGAAACCCTTACTTCGCCGCCACACCCTGCAAAGGGGCGTGAGCCTAACGCCTTGAGCGGTACAACACAATGAATTTGACGGTGATGGAACACAGGCTTTTTACTCAGATAAATTTGTCCTATCCCGACGGTTCCCCAACGCCTTGGGTGCGTTCGCCTGGGCTGTGGGGTGGGTACGTTACATTTACCCCATGGCCTCGACAACGCCCGTGCTCCCCGGATCGTTGGAACAATTTATTCACGTCTTGTGGATGGAGGAAGGCTTGGCGGCCAACAGCTTGGCAGCCTACCAGCGTGATCTGAGTCTGTTGTCTCAGTGGCTCATGCACAAGGCACTGACCCTCAACGAAACGACTGCCGCTTTGCTGAGCGAGTACGCTTTCGAGCGCCATGCGCACAGCAAGGCCAGCAGTGCGAATCGTCGCTTGAGCGTGTTCAAGCGTTACTTTCGGTGGGCTTTGCGTGAAAACCTGATCCAGGTCGATCCCACCTTGAAACTCAGTTCCGCCAAACAGGCCATGCGCGTGCCACGAACACTCCATGAGGCGCAGGTGGAGGCGCTGTTGTCAGCGCCGGATGTTGAGACGCCGCTGGGCTTGCGCGACCGCAGTATGTTGGAATTGATGTACGCCAGTGGTTTGCGCGTGACCGAGCTCGTCACCCTCAAAACCGTCCACTTGGGCTTGCACGAGGGAGCTCTGCGGGTCACAGGGAAGGGCGCCAAAGAGCGTTTGGTGCCGTTTGGCGAAGAGGCCCGTGCTTGGCTCGTCTCTTATCTCGAGACCGCTCGCGGGTCCATTTTGCGCAGTCGCAGCAGTGAGGCCTTGTTCGTGGCCAGCCACGGAGACGCCATGAGCCGGCAGATGTTTTGGCGACTGATCAAGGCTTATGCTGTGCGTGCTGGGATTTCCGCTCCGTTGTCTCCCCACAGCTTGCGACATGCCTTTGCCACGCACTTGCTGAACCACGGTGCTGACCTGCGGGCGGTCCAACTTTTATTGGGACACGCCGATATCTCGAGCACCACCATTTACACCCATGTGGCCCGCGAACGCTTGAAATCATTGCACGCCACACACCACCCAAGGGGCTGAACCCACGGTCAATTGGCCGCCAATGCCCTGGTTGATCGGCGCATTGAGCCAGCCTTGAAAGTCGTCCAATCCACCAGACGAGCTTGTTGTCCAACAACATATGGCTGCCCTTTCTTCGCCCCCTACTGACGGTTCTAGTGCGCACGACTCGGGACGGCCGTTTGGCCGGTTCAGGCTGCTGCAGTTGCTGGGGCGCAGTGAGCACAGCATGGCGTGGTTGGCGTTCGATCCGCGTGTGGCCCACGAGGTCATGCTGACCATGCCACGCGTGCAACCCGCGGATGCCCAGGGCCTGATCGACTGGCAAGAGCGGGTGAAGACGGCGTCACGTTTGTCGCATCCCCACCTGGCCCATGTGATTGAAGTGGGAGTCGAGAGTCACTGGCCGTATGTGATCGTAGATCGTGCCTTGGGCGTGACCCTGGAGGAGTGGCTCTCCGCTCATCCCGTGCCATCTCCCTTGGAGACCGTGGGCTGGTTGTGCCAAGCGCTGGAGGGTTTGGCTTTTGCACACGAGGCGGGTGTGGCGCATGGGCATGTGGAGGCCTACACCCTGCTCGTTGGCGAAAATGGCCTATTGCGTTGGATGGGTTTGGGTGTGGGCTCGGATGCCAGTCAGGCCGGGCTTATCGACGGTCGCAATCAGCTGGACCCCCGAACGCTGCAGGCACAGCGTGCTGCAGCCGCGTGTGATGTCCTGTCGGTCGGGGTGTTATTGCATCGTTTATTGACCGGGCAGATGCCACTGGGTCAGGCCGAGATCTCAACGACCCTGAAGCGACTGCCGCCGCAGGGCAGTGACCAGCTTCGCTTGACGCGCACCACCCCGCAGCCCGTGTCAGAGGCCTTGCGTGCCATTGCGAATCGTGCCACGGCGGGACAAGACCGCCAACGCTACTTGAACGCCCGAACTTTTCTGCGGGCGCTTGAGGGCTGGCGGGAGAGCGAGACGCAAGGCCTTGGCGGACCCTTGAACGTGTTGATGGATCGGCTTAGCAGCGTTGGGCATCTTCCGTCACGCATCCCTGTGGGTCGAAGCACGGCCCAGTGGGGGCGTTGGGAAGCACAGCGCAATGACGAGATTGCGGAGCAGATCTTGCACGACATGGGGTTGACATTGGAGATGCTGCGTCAGGTCAATTCAGCGCAAGTGCAGGGCTCCCAGGGTGCGGGCTCAGCCCCAGTCATCACCGTACGCCGGGCCATTGCCCTGATGGGGATCAATGGGGTGCGCCGCAGTAGCCTGGCCTTGCGTGATTGGCCTGGCCCCTTGTCCGAGCCCGCCGCTGCGTTGTTGCTGGCGGCCATGGACCGTGTGCGGCTGGCGGGTGCTGTGGCTCAGCTGCTGGCCCCCGCAGGATATGACCCGGAGGTGGTCTACACCGTGAACCTATTGCAGAACCTGGGCCGATTGCTGGTGCACTACCACTTTGCTGATGAGGCTGAGCAAATTCGCCACTTGATGCGGCCCGTTCCACCCCTTGAGCCCGGATTGCTTGGGCAGCCTGGTTTGCCAGAAACCACGGCCGCCTTCGGTGTTCTCGGCATCGCCATTGAAACGCTCGGGGCGATGGTGGCAAAGCATTGGGGCTTAGGTGATGACGTGCAGCACATGATGCATCGCTTACCTCTGGGGCACCCCGTTCGCGCACCGGACACGGACATTGATTGGTTGCGCATCGTCGCCAGCTCGGCCAATGAGGTGGTGGACAGTGTGACGTTGCTGCCCGCAGACCAGCTGGCCGCAGCGTTGGCAGCGGTAGCGCAACGTTACGCCCGCGTGCTGTCCGTCGATGCGCGGGCTTTGCACGACGCGTTGAACCACGCCCGCGATTTGGTGCGCAAAGGAAAATTGATCGCACGCTCAGATCCCATGCTGTCGCCGACGCCCCCCGCTGGTAGCGAGCCTGCGGGGGGCGTCAGTCCCGACGGATCGCCAACACAGGCAGAGCTCAATCACGGCAGCCTGCGCGAGCGCTTGCTAGCCAAAGCAACCCGAAGCGAATGACCCCATGAACGCCCCGCGCCGAACTGCCTCAGGCCCCACCACACCCAATGGCGCTGTCACGAGTCACGTGGGCCGGTTTCAGTTGGTGCGGATATTGGGGCAGGGGGGGCAATCGGTCGTATGGCTGGCCCATGACCCTCGGCTGGAGCGCGAGGTGGCCATCAAAGTCATGCGCCCTGCGGCGCTGGACAACCCGGGCGGTGTGGATCAGTGGTTGACGGAGGCACGCCATGTCAGCCGACTGAATCATCCACACATCGTGCCAGTGTACGAGGCCGATGTTCATGAGGGGCAGGCCTATTTGGTGTTTGAGTATGTGCCTGGTCGCGTCTTGACTGAGCATCTGCGTGGGCGAGGCCCCTTGCCCGCCCATGAGGCTGTTGCCTTGATGCTGGGGGTGTTGGACGCCTTGGCGGCCGCGCACGATGCGGGTGTGGTTCACCGTGATCTCAAGCCGTCTAACGTATTGATGGACGGCACTGGGCGTGCACGGGTGATGGATTTTGGGATTGCTGTGCGCGTCAAAGACGAGGTGAATCGAGGTGATGTGGTGGGGACGCCGGGCTACATGTCTCCTGAGGCTGCGCAAGGACTGCCGCCAACGCCGCGAATGGATGTCTTTGCGGCGGGCTTGCTGCTGGCTGAAGTTTTGAGTGGTCACCGCTTGATTGCCGAGTCAGACCCCTACCGAGCTGTCTATCGCGTGGCCCACGAAGACATGGTGCTGCCCAGCCCCCTGGGGGCGGATGTGGACGACGGTCTGCGCGCAATCTTGATGCGTTCGTTGGCCAGAGATCCGTCTGCGCGCTATGCCGATGCCAAGGAATTTCATGAAGCCTTGCGCCTGTGGGCGCAGGCGGGTTCCGGGGCTGAGGTGGCGAAAGGAGTCTCGGGAACGTTGGCATTTTTGCTGCGTCGGTTACGCCACAAGGCGGATTTCCCGGCGTTGTCGGATTCGGTGACACGCATCCAGCGCGTGGTCGACTCTGAGCACGAAACGCTGGCCAGCCTGACCGCCGAGATTCTCAAAGACGTGGCACTGACCAACAAGCTGCTGCGCCTGGTCAACACCGTGCACTACAAGCACGCGGGTGGCGGCACCATCAGCACGGTGTCGCGTGCCGTGGCCTTGATTGGCTTTTCTGGCATCCGCAACCTGGCTTTGAGCCTCGTGTTGTTGGATCACATGCATGACAAAGACCATGCCAAACATTTGTTGGATGAGTTTTTGGGTGCACTGATGGCAGCCTCTGTGGCCAGCACCCTGACAACCTCCCCCCGACACACGGAGGAGGCCTTCATTGGGGGCATGTTTCACAATTTAGGTCGATTGCTGACGGCCTACTACCTGCCGGAGGAGGCCCAACAAATTCGCAATGTCTTGGCAACGAGCACGCAGTTGCAAGGCGAAGAGGCCGTTGCCATTGGGGTGTTGGGGCTGAGTTATGAGGCCCTGGGTTTGGGCATTGCCAAGAGTTGGGGCATGCCCGAGGTGCTTCAAGCTTGCATGAAAAAGCCGCCGGGCCCGCCGCCTTCACGCCAAGCGACTCGCGTAGACGAACGCATGCATTGGTCGGTCGTGGTGGGCAACGAGGTCGCCGATCTGTTTCGACACTCCACACCGGCTCAAGTCCCGCATCGTTTGCACGCCTTGTCTGAGCGGTATGGGCGTGTCCTGGGCATGAGCGCCGCAGAAATTCAGTCAGCCATTTTGCAGGCCCGCCACAAGGTTGTGCAAATGGCGCAGGCCATGAACCTGCCATTGACAGCATGGTCCGCTCAGGCCTGGGCAGACGAAGCATCGGCAGAAGCTACGGATCCCTGCGAAACCCCAAGCCATGATGTCGACACGGTGGTCATGGGGACGGTACACACCATTGGACAGGCGCACCCGCAGGCCGTGGAAATGTTGCTCTCCGGGATCCAAGACATCACCAACAGCATGGTTGAGAGTTTCAAGCTCAATGAGGTCTTGCGCATGATTTTGGAGACCATGGTCAGGGCGTTGAATTTCAGGCGCGTGATTTTTTGCTTGCGCGATACCAAGCTCGATTGCCTCACCGGGCGATTTGGATTGGGCGACGATGCCGCCACCCTCGCCAAATGTTTCAAAGTGCCGTTGAAGGGTGGGGCCGATCTGTTTTGTGCGATTTGCATCAAGGGCACTGACACCTTGATTGCCGACGCCACGCCGGAACACATCGCACGCACTTTGCCGCTTTGGTTTCGCAAGTCCGTGAACGCCCCCAGCTTCTTGCTGCTGCCTTTGCATGCCAAAGGGGCCCCATTTGCGATGATCTATGCCGACATGCCCAAGCCAGGCGGTCTGGTGCTGGATGAAAAAGAGATGTCGCTGCTGCGCACTCTGCGCAATCAGGCTGTACTGGCCTTCATGCAGTCGGCTTGATGGGGGCCTACAGCGAAACCCAAACTGCGGGCTTCCTGAACAGGAAAATAAGGTTGACGAGCCTGATCCCGGCACTGGTCACAGCGGTTAGGGCTGCTTCGTTCCCGACCTGACCCGGTTGGCCACGCTTCCATGCGGGGAGGCCCGTCAGTGCCGATTGTAGCCCGGCGGCCGGCCTCAGCGAAGCTTTAGAGCGTCGTCGCCAAACACCAAGCCCAGGGGATCGATGCACAGCTGCTTGGGGCCGGCTTCTACCTGGCCCGCCAGCCATGCTCGCACTCCCTGAGCTTCGGCAACATCGACTGTGCGCTGAGCATCCGCTGCTTTCACAAACAAGGCAAAACCTGCCCCCATGTTGAGGGTGCTGTAGGCTTCTCGGTCATCTTGGCCCGCATGCGTTTGAATGAACTTCAGCACGGGCGGCACATCAGGCACCGTGTGAATGCGGTAGGTGTGTTCGGCAGGGTGGCGCAGCAGCTTGCGCCAGCCGTGGCCCGTGATATTGGCGCAGTAGTGGGGGGTAACCCCGGCACGGTACAACGCCTCGGTCACGGGTGAGTACAAAACGGTGGGGGCCAGCAATGCTTCGCCGTAGTTTTGCTCGGGCGTGACCGGGGTGAGATAGCCCTCGGGCAGTCGCTCAACCAGTTTGCGTGCCAGGCTCAAGCCATTGGCGTGAATGCCGCTCGAGGCCAGCAATACGATCGCGTCGCCCGGGGCCAAAGCGTCACCCACCGACAAGCGCGTTTTTGGCTGGATGATGCCGGTGCAGCTGGCGGCCAGGTCGATGCGACCCTCGGCCACAATGCCAGCAAGCGCGGGGGTTTCACCACCGCCCCAGGCCACTTGGCAAGCGTCGCAAGCACTTTTCCAGCCGGCCACCAGGGCTTGCGCACGCTGGGCATCTGAGAACCAGTCGGAGCCCCCAGCAGCCCAATAGGCCTGCACCACCAAGGGCGTCGCGCCTACGGTGATCAGGTCATTGATGGCCATGGCGATGGTGTCTTGCGCGATGCTGTCGTAGTAGCTGCGCCCCGTTAGGCGCTGCATTTCATCTGCCACCAACGCTTTCGAGCCCAGACATTCCACGATGCTGGCGAGGTAAAACGGGCCAACGTCCACCACGTACGCCGATTCACCGCGTGACGCTGCAACCTCTTTGAAGCCATGAGCACTCAGGTGCGAACCGGTTGCCGCTGCCGCACGTTGGGCCGCCACCTTCAACGGGTCAATGAGGTCGTAGTTGACACCGGCTTGCTCGTAGCTAAGGGGGGAGGCTGGCTTCATGAATTCCGGGGCTTGAAAAGGGCGGGCGGGACGGCCACCTGGGGCGGTGGGCAGCGTTCGATTATCCCGCACCTGAACGACTGCGGCGGCTGGCAGGGCTGGGCTCTCATAGAATGCGCCGATGAGTTACTTGGTCCTGGCTCGAAAATACCGCCCCCACAACTTCGAAACATTGGTGGGGCAGTCTCATGTCGTCCAAGCGTTGACGAATGCCCTCACACAACAACGCCTGCATCACGCCTATCTTTTCACGGGCACGCGGGGGGTGGGCAAAACCACAGTCTCTCGCATTTTGGCCAAGAGTCTGAACTGCACCGGCGCTGACGGCCAAGGCGGGATCACCGCCAAGCCCTGCGGCATTTGTCCGGCGTGTCAAGACATCGACGCGGGGCGTTTTGTTGACTACATTGAGCTTGATGCGGCTTCGAACCGGGGTGTCGAAGAGATCTCGCAGCTGCTGGACCAGGCGGCATACAAGCCGGTGGTGGGTCGGTTCAAGGTTTACATGATCGACGAAGTTCACATGTTGTCGAACACCGCATTCAACGCGATGCTCAAGACCCTCGAAGAGCCACCGCAGTATCTGAAGTTCGTATTGGCCACGACCGATCCTCAGAAGGTGCCCGCGACGGTGCTGTCTCGGTGTTTGCAGTTCAATTTGAGGCCGATGGCGCCTGCGACGGTGCAATCGCATTTGGCCCAGGTGCTGGGTGACGAGCACATTGCCGCCGAGCCCGGTGCGCTGCGTCTGCTGTCTCGCGCCGCGCGTGGTTCGATGCGAGACGCCTTGTCTCTGACAGATCAAGCCATTGCCTTTGGCGCGGGGCAGCTGAGCGAAGCGGGTGTGCGTCAGATGCTGGGTGCTGTGGATCGCCACCACTGTGTCGCCTTGATGGCCGCCCTGGTGGACCGCGATGGCGCAGCGTTGGTGGCGCAGTGCCACGCGCTGCAGGCGCAAGGCCTGCCAGCGGCAGGCACGCTTGAAGAGTTGGCCGAGCTCTGCCAAAGCGCGGCCGTGGTCCAGATGGCGCCAGGCGCGCTTTCGGACGGCGAGCCCGCCGAGCTGGAGGCTGTGAGTCGCTTGGCGGCGCAATTGCCCCCCGATGAGTTACAGCTGTTCTACAGCATGAGCTTGCACGGACGTGCCGAGCTGCACCTGGCCCCCGACGAGCACAGTGCGCTCATGATGGTGTTGTTGCGCATGCTGGCCTTTCGCTTACAGGGCGACGGTTCCCCAGGGCTGCACAAGGCCAAGGCATCTGATGACGTGCCTGCCAAGACGTTAAGCGCGGTACGCAGCGTGGCAGCCGTCGCGCGCATGCCGGTCGTTGCAGGGCCGGTGCCGGTGCCGGTGCATGTGGTGGCGTCTGCCGCGCCATCGCTCGCGCCCAACCCAGCTCGGCCTCGGCTTGACGAAATTCCGCCTTGGGTTGATGTGCCTCCCGAGGCCGATGATGACGCGGTGACGCCCTCTGCGTCGTTGCTCACGTCTGACCCTGCGTCGATGGAGACAAGCACCACGACCGCGGTTGCGGTTGCGGTTGCGGAGGGTCGTGATGCTGTGCAGTCGCTGCGCACGCCGCTGGGCGACCGCTGGGCTCAGCTGGTGACTGAGCTGGTGCAAGCTGAGCGCATCGGTGCTCTGGTGCGCGAGTTGGCCTGGACCGCCCAATGCGTGGCGGTTGACGACGCCAGTACGCAATGGCAACTGCGAGTCGAGCGTGAGATGCTCAGGGCCCCCAGCCACTGCGACAAGCTCCAAGCGGCATTGTCGGAGCACCTGGGGCACCCTGTCCGCCTGCAGGTTGAAGGTGGCCCGGCCCAAGACACCCCGGCACAACGACAGTTGGCTGACAAGCAGCGCCGCCAGCGCGAAGCCGAAAAAATCATTCTCGACGACCCTTGGGTGCGTTCTGTTTTGGCGCAATACACCACAGCGCGGATCGTGCCCGGGTCGATTCAACACCGTTCTATTTCTGGAGAAGCACCATGATGAAAAATCAACTCGCTGGCCTGATGAAGCAGGCCCAAGCCATGCAAGACAACCTTAAGCGCGTCCAAGACGAGCTGGCCATGCTGGAGGTCGAGGGGCAGTCTGGTGCAGGCTTGGTCAAGGTCACCATGACTTGCAAGCATGATGTCAAACGCATCCTGATTGACCCCACCCTGCTCGCAGACGACAAAGACATGCTGGAAGACTTGGTGGCCGCCGCCTTCAACGACGGCGTGCGCCGTGCAGAGGCCCTGAGTCAAGACAAAATGGGCAAGGTCACTGCAGGCATGCCTTTGCCGCCCGGGATGAAGTTTCCCTTTTGATGCGCGGCAGCCCCAGCGGCGCATGGATCTTGTGATATGAGCGCGCCGGAGCCTTCTTTAGGGCGCCTGATTGAGGCTCTGCGCCGCTTGCCTGGTGTGGGGGTGAAGTCTGCGCAGCGCATGGCGTTTCATTTGCTACAGCACGACCGTGAGGGGGCCGACCAGCTGTCGCAAGCCTTGTCCAGTGCCATCAGCCTGGTGCAACACTGTGAGCGTTGCCATACCTTCACCGAGCGCAAGGTGTGCGGTCTGTGTGAAGACAATGGTCGCGACAGCCGCTTGTTGTGTGTGGTGGAAACACCCGCTGACCAAGCTACGCTCGAACGCAGCGGCAGTTACCAGGGTCTGTACTTCGTGCTGATGGGGCGGCTGAGCCCGCTTGATGGTGTGGGGCCCCAGGAGATCGGCTGGTCTGCCTTGATGCATCGCGCCACTGAGGGCTCGGTTGAAGAGGTGATTTTGGCCACCAACTTCACGGCTGAAGGCGAGGCCACGGCCCATGCGCTGGCCCAGTCACTGCGTGCCCGCGGGCTGAAGGTCACGCGCTTGGCCCGTGGTGTACCAGCAGGCAGCGAACTCGAGTACGTTGACTTGAGCACCATCGCCCACGCCTTGTCTGAGCGCCGCTGATGCTGAGCCTACTGCGGGCCCAGCCCTGACTTCACGGCGCCCTCTGGTCAAACATCGACATTCAGGCGATCCAAAGAATCCGGTCGCTGTGGTAAAAATCGAAGCAATCACGAGAGGGTTTCATATGTTTGATCTGTCGGGGGTATCTACCATGCGGGTCGGCCCGATTTCTGCGCGGGTCAGGTTGCTGGTCAGCACAGCGGCATGTGCTTTGATGGCTGTTGCGGGGCAGGCCCAAGCAGGTTTGGGTGACCCCGTGGCGTCGGTTGCGCTCGACCAAGCTACTCTGAATGGGCAGTCCTACAGTACCAGCTCGCAGCCTCGCTTCACCCAATACGAGTTCATCACTGCCGATGGCGTGCGCATTCGGGAGTTCGCATCGCTCAGTGGAACGGTGTTCGCGGTCTCCTGGAGTGGCCCAGACATCCCAGACCTGAAAGTCCTTTTGGCCAGCTACCACGCCGACTACTTGGCTGCCACGCAAACCCCGCAGGCCAATCGTCGGATCCTCGCGGTGAAAAACGAGCGTGTCGTGCTTCACATGAATGCGCTGCCTCGCGGCGTCATTGGGGGGGCTTATCTCCCTGGGCAGCTGCCTGCTGGCGTGTCACCCCAAGAACTTCGTTGAACTGAACCTGGTGTTTTGATGAACAGATCTGCATTTTGGTCAATGTGTGCTGTGGCGGTTTTGAGTTTGGTGTCATGCGGGGGCTCTGGCAGCGACAACCTCAGCAACAGCTCGGCCGCAAGCAACAACAGCCCCGTGGCTTCGGTCGGCGATCCCAACGCCCCCTTGGCCGCCAATGAGCTGCGTGTGGTCGTTGACGCGGGCCCAGCGGAGCTGGTCGGTGCGCGGGTGATTGCGCTCAATACCTTGTATGCCTCGGTCACCCTGTGCACGCCGGGTACCAGCACATGCCAAACGGTTGACGATGTTTTGGTGGACACGGGCTCAACGGGGCTGAGGGTGTTGGCTACTGAAGTCAGTCGTCTCAGTCTCCCGCGCGTCAACGAGCCCATCAGTGGCGAGGCTTTGCGGCGCTGTCAACGATTTATCGATGGTACGGCCACGTGGGGCTCCGTCGTGTCCGCAGATGTTCAACTCGGCTCTCGTCGGTCCGCAGCATTGCCCGTGCACCTGATTGGTGATGCTGCGGCAGGCACGGCCCCATCCAGTTGCACGACAGGCGCGACGGTCTCCACTGTTGCCAATCTGCGGGCGCGCGGTATCCTGGGTGTCAGCTCGCTATTGCAGGACTGTGGGGCCACGTGTGCTGTGGTCGCGCGGTCGGGCAATTACTACATTTGCCCGGTGCGCTCTGGGATCCCGGTGTGCGAGCCAGCCGCTGTGCCGCTGAGCCGTCAGGTGACCAACCCCATCGCCGCCATGTCGGTAGACAACAATGGCCTGGTCTTGAAGTTGCCAGCGATTCCCGCTGCCGGGGCTCGATCTGTCACCGGATCATTGTTTTTTGGTGTGGACACGCAGGCCAACAATGCGCTGGGAAGTGCCCAACTTTATACGCTGGACTCCAACAACACGTTTTTGATCACCTACGGCGGCGCCACCGACATTGGCTTCATCGACTCCGGATCTAACGGCATATTCTTTGACTCGAACATTCCACTTTGCCCTGATGGCGTTTTTTACTGCCCCAGCACCACACGAACGGAAACCGTTGAGATCCGAGGCCTCAACAACCGCCGTGTCAGCGTCACCTTCAATGTCGCGAATGCACAGCAATTGATCAACTCAGGGGCGTTAGCACTGTCAAATTTGGCTGCCACGTTCGATGGGGGTACCCAAGGGCCGGTTGATTTAGGCCTGCCCTTTTTCTTTGGTCGGTCGGTGTTCGTGCTCCTCGATCAGCGCACCGTGGCAGGCACGACAGGTCCTGCTGTCGGCTTCTGAGTGAACAGTCGAAGGCCTCAGGTCTCAGACGACGCACTCCAGCGGTTCCAATCGGCGAGTTTGCGCCGGTCTCGTTTGGTCGGGCGCCCATGTGCCATGGCTGAGGAGGGTTCGCTGGCGATGCGCCCCTGCTCAACGCAAGCCAGCCGCTGAGCGATGCTCTCTGGCGTCTCGGCATACAGGGTATTGGCCGCAGGGGCGCTACCGCGCACATCACTCAGCCCAGTCACGATCACGATTTTGGTGACAGTGCCTTGTCGCAATTCAATGCGATCCTTCAGGCGAACCTCACGCGAGGCCTTGGCAGTTTGGCCGTTCACGCTGACACGATTTTTGGCAATCTCGTCAGTTGCAAGGCTGCGAGTTTTATAAAAACGAGCAGCCCACAACCATTTGTCGAGGCGATATTTGAGCGACGGGGCAGGGGGCTTGGCGGAAGTCACAACGGTGTCCAGCAAGTTGATGAGTCGCGCCACTCTATCGTGTTCCGAGCGGATTGCGTCTGTGCGCTAGCGCATCGACGCGGCTTTCTTAGGCGCAGATACTGCAGATAATGGCACCTGTGAAGGGGCTTTTTGGAGTTTTCGCATGTCCGCCAAAGCCCATGTTACACGCACCGAAACTGACAGCTTCGGCGAAATCAACGTCCCTCAGGATGCCTTGTGGGGGGCGCAGACCGCCCGCAGTTTGCGTTACTTTGACATTGGTGAGCAGCGCATGCCTTTGGCATTGATCCACGCCATTGCTTGGATCAAATGGGCTGCAGCGGGTGTGAACGGTGATCTGAATTTACTCGACGAAATCCGCGCCAAGGCGATTTCGGTGTCAGCACAGCGAGTGGCACAAAGTGAATTTGATGGTGAGTTTCCGCTCTCGGTGTGGCAAACCGGGTCTGCAACCCAAAGCCACATGAATGTCAACGAGGTGATCGGCACCTTGGCCAACCGTTGGCTGGACGCCCATGACCATGCCGACCTGCACGTCAACGCGCATGATCATGTCAATTTGGGACAGTCGTCGAATGACGTTGTTCCCTCGGCCATGCACTTGGCGGTCGCTCTGAGGGCCAAACACCAATTGCTGCCAGCCCTGCGTCACCTGGGTGATGCCCTGTCAGCCAAGGCATTCGAGTTTCATGACATCGTGAAGATCGGTCGCACCCACCTGCAAGATGCCACCCCCGTGACCATGGAACAGGAGTTCGGCGGCTATGCCGCGCAATTGGCTTTGTGCGAGGACAGTTTGGTGCAGGCCCTGAGCGCAGTTCATACCTTGGCGATTGGCGGCACCGCTGTTGGCACAGGACTGAATACGGCGGCGCAATTTGGCGCCCGGGTAACAGCAGCATTGGCGCATCGCTTTGATTTGCCGTTTGTGCCCGCAAAAAACCTCTTCGCGGCCCTGGCCGGTCACGAAGTGCTGGTGGCGTTTCATGGCGCTATGAAAATGCTTGCGATTGCGCTGACCAAGGTGGGTAGCGACATCCGCCTGATGGGTAGCGGGCCGCGTGCAGGGCTGGGCGAGTTGCGGCTGCCAGCCAATGAGCCTGGCAGCTCGATCATGCCCGGCAAGGTCAACCCGACCCAAATTGAGGCTCTGCTGATGGTTTGCGCCCAAGTGATGGGTCACGACATGGCCATTGCCATCGGCGCCAGCCAAGGCCATTTCGAGCTCAATACCTACAAACCATTGATCGCGCTGAACACGCTAGACAGCTTGCGCCTGTTGACTGACGCGATGAACAGTTTTGCGACTCACTGCGTAGCGGGCTTGCGTGCAGATGTCCCCCACATTGAGCACGTTCTGAGGGGCTCATTGATGCTGGCCACTGCCTTGTCACCCCACATTGGTTACGACCGTGCGGGACAAGTGGCGCGCCACGCAGAGATCCATGGGACGACCCTGCGCGAGGCGGCACTCGCTTTGGGCATCAGCGGATCACAGTTTGATGAGTGGGTCGATCCGCTTCGCATGCTGAGCCCCGCAGATAGAGCCCCCGCAAAGGCCTCAAAACGTGAGCGCAAACTGTGACCACGGGGTACTACTGTCGTTTCAAGCGTCAAGTAGTTTCGATGGGGTCTTTGATCGGTGAACTTTGGACGGGCGCTTTGCCTGCTTTGGTCGCTGACGGCATCATTTCGGTGGGCTGAAATTCGGTCGCTTGAGCATCCAGGTGGCGCCGGATCTGCTTGAGCAAGTCAGGCACATTGGTAGAGGACTTGAGAAAGATATCGCCGTGCTCAGGGCTGTTGATGACAATTGTCGCGCAGGGTCCGACGCTGTTGGGCTTGTCACCTTTTTCTCGAATGTGTAACCCGTTCCATCCCATCCAACCAATGCCGGAAATCCAGATGCCCCGTGAGCGGACCCCCGCGCGCACGCCTTTGCGCCGTACTCGCGTGTGCAGTGCCAGGTAAATCGTTCGGGGCACCCACCAGGCGAACACAGAAATGGCGAAGCCGAGCATCAGGGCGACGCAGGCCCCCAGGGCCGTGGCAATCGACAACATCAGCAGCGTCAAACCACTTTCTTGTTGCAACACAGGGAGCATGGCCCTGCAAAAAAAGACCAAGGGTACGCCACACACGCCAGTCGCCAGGGCGCAGCCCATGCGTTCGCTCCAGACCAAGCCCAGGGTGCGCCGCTCAACAATGAAACGGGTGTTGGGGGCTTTATCTTTGTCGGTGCGCAGGCCGTTGTCTTCGGCGGGCGAGGAGGCCGTCGCCGGGTTCACTTGCGGCGGTGTGGGTACAGACGGCGGGGGTGCGAACGAGGCCATGAGGAACGCAATGAGCAAGTCAAGTTTGTAAGCGAGGCGGTGTTGGCACCGCTTCGCTCATCATGAGCTTAGGAAGGCGATACTGGCAACACCTCAAGCAGGCGGTCTAACCCCCCTGCATCGATGGTCACATGGGCCTCATCACGTACACGGGGTCTCGCATGATAGGCCACCGCCAGCCCAACGACCCTCATCATAGGAAGATCATTGGCGCCATCGCCCATCGCAATCGCTTGTAGGGGGTCAATGCCCAGCTCAGCGCAGGTACTTCGCACCATGCGCTGTTTTTCGTCGCCATCGCAAATATCCCCCCACGCCTGGTCGACCATCTTGCCAGTGAGATGCCCATCCACCACCTCGAGGTGGTTGCTGCGGGAAAAGTTGAGGCCCAGCCTGGCACAAATTTTGTCTGTAAAAAAGGTGAAGCCCCCCGAAACAAGCAAGGTGTGCAAGCCTGCTTGCTGACAGGCTTGCACCAGACGTTCAGCGCCTGGGTTGAGTTGCAGCCGTTGATCGTAGACTTCGCGCAGTGCCGCTTCAGGCACGCCACGCAAAAGGGCCACACGCTGGCGCAGACTCTCCTTGTAATCACTGATTTCACCGCGCATGGCGGCCTCGGTGATGGCGGCGACTTCTGCCTTGCGTCCTGCTGCGGCCGCGATTTCATCAACGCACTCAATGTTGATGAGCGTGGAGTCCATGTCAAACGCGATCAATTTGAATTGGCGCAGTGCCAAAGGAGCTTGAAAGCCTCGGATGAGCAGACCAGGGGAAAATTCAGTCAACATGGCAAAGCGGGTGGTTAAGCGGTGAGGTTTAGGGATGGGGCAGAGGTATTTGACCCGGCGAGTCGGGCAGCGAGAAGTGAAACTCTGCACCCTGGTTGACTTCTCCACGTGCCCAGATGTCGCCGCCATGGCGCCGGATGATGCGGCGCACAGTCGCCAGACCCACTCCGCTGCCCTGAAAATCGTTGGCGCCATGCAAGCGCTGAAAGACGCCGAACAAGCGGTCAGCGAAGCGCATGTCAAACCCGGCCCCATTGTCGCCTATCCGAAAGACGGAGTCTTGAGGTGCGCGGCTGAACGAGATGGTGGCGTTGGGTGTCTTGCTGGTGTACTTCCAGGCGTTGCCCAACAGATTGTCGAGGGCGATACGCAGCAAGGTCGGGTCGCCTTGCGCCATCAAGTCAGGCTCAATATGGACTTGGACGTCTCTGGGGCTCGATTGCCGGCGCAAGTCGTCAATCACGAGTGCGGCCAGTTGGGACAGGTTCACCGGCTCGTTTTGCAGCGGGGCACAAGACAGCTGGGACAAGCTGAGCAGGGAGTCGATCATCCGGTTCATGCGGCCCGCTGCACTCAGAATTCGATCAAGGTGGTCGTTGCCCACTCTGTCGAGTAAACGCCCATAGTCTTCTTTCAAAATGCGGGCAAAACCCTCCACCACGCGGATCGGAGCCCGCAGGTCGTGCGACACGGTGTAGCTGAAAGAGGCTTGGTCCGAGCGCTCGTCAAAGGTGTTGGGGCTGTCAGCAATCGGCACAAGGATGCCGACATATCCGCTGAACTTTCCCCGGGCGTCGCGCAGGGCTGTCGCGCGCAAGGTCATGGGGCTCTGGGGGGCTTGACCGCTGACACCCTGGACGACGGTATCGGGCAGATCGTTGTGCGCCTCCATGCTGACCTGCAGCAAAGTTCCCCTGGGGCAATGAAGCCAATCCCAGAGTCGATCGGCGCTCGGTAGGGCCTGGGGTGGTTGGCCGCGAGGCGGTGTCGATTCGGTCAAATGGTGCTGGGCGTCGGAGCGCCAGTGCCAGCTGTCAAGCAGGCGAACCAGCGCGCTTTGCTCTCGCTGCATGGCTTGGAGCTTGGCTTGCTGCAGCTTCAAACGCGTCAGCACCAAAAACCAACACACGCCTGCCAAAAGAGCCAAAAGGGCTCCTGTGGCGATAAGCCACAGCAGGGCGCTGGAATCATGGGTCATGAAGTCGGCCCGGGTTTCGGGGTTTGTGCGCTAGCGGACGAATGCGGATGAGACGAAAATTGCGGCCAATACAGCGCGATATCGAGCCCATTGGGTGCAATTTGCTGAAATTGCACTTGGCACGGGGCTAAGGAACAGGCAAGCTGAGAGTACATTCCGAAAATTGTAAGTAAATCTCTGCGGGTGGCCTTGAGTTTTCCATTTAAGTTGGGCCGAGGCGGGCCGAAAAATCGTTTTCTACCAAGATGGGTTGAGTGCTTTTTGGGCCCCATCAAAAACAGGCCCTCGTACCCCACCTTTCAGGGCGTGGTCCTGGTCGGGGTTGTTGTCGTGGCGATTTGCGGGGGGGGGGGGGGCGCAACCCCTTCCAGTTCTTGGTGAGATGGACCGGCCTCAAGGCCTGTATCAAATTAGCTCAGTTGCTTTTCGCGAAAGGGCCCATGTCTGAACTCAAACATCAACGTTGTCGGAGCGGCGCGAGCCATCTGAGGCCGCGATGACACTCATGGCCGCGTCATGGCTGGGCTTGTCACTTTGCCTCGCCGCTGTCGCCTGGTGGGCATGGCGCCGACGTGCGCTGCCTGCCGGTCTGCCACCAATCCCCGTGTCTGTCCCCTGGTTTGAGTTGCTGGGTGACTTGGGATCGGCCTTGGCGACCGCCCCGTCTCGTGTCGAGGCAGTTGAGGCTTTGGCGCATCTTTTGAAGGCGGAGTTGGGGGTGTCGGCGCTGCGTCTGTTTCACGTTCACAACGTTGAGGGCGGGGTGGCGATGGTTCAGCCGTGGTCTGAAAACAAGCTGTTGCCTGTTCCTCAAACCATGACGGTGTTGCTCAACGATGCTCCTTTAGGGGTTGCCATCCAAGCGGGGGGGGTGGTGGGTGCTACTGAGCATGGTTTTGCAATGGCGTGGCCCAACTTGGCCCTGGACTTCGCGGCCACTGGTTTGCCCTTGCCCGAGGAGACCCTGCGGCAGCTGTTGAGCGTGGCCCACGCCATGGTGGCTGCTGCGGCTCGATTGGGGGCGCCGGCTCGACGCACCTTGATCGGTGGCGCGGCGGACCCCGCCGCGTTAAGTCAACAGTTGATTGAATCCTTGCCGGCCAGTATGTTTGTCTTTGAGCCCACCGAATTGCGGCTGATGAGCATCAACCAAGAAGCCGAGCGTGAGTTTGGGCTGGACCGCAAACAGATTATTGGGCATTCGCTGGTGGAAGCGTTTGGCTTGGCCGCCAGCCAGGTGGCAGAGCCACGAATGAGGGAAGCTCTGGCGAAAGAGGGGCTGGTGGAGTGCGACTACAGCTGGAGCAACCGACTCGGCTCGAAAACCCTTCAGGTGCGCCACCGTGCACTGAGAGACCCACAGGGGCAACCGTTGCTTTTGCTGGTAGTTGCCCACGATGTCACTGCGCAGAGGCAGACACAGCGCGAGTTGCAGGAGGCCACTGATCGATTTCTGGAGTTTTCCGAGTCGCTTCTAGAGGACAGCTTGTTCATTGCCAACCCTGAGCGCGACGTTTTTTACTTCTTGGCAGGCAGCACCTACGACCTGTGGGGGGTAACCCCTGAGCATGTGAGTCGGGGAGATTTTTTCAGCAACATCATCGACGAAGACCGCCCTTTGTTGCAGGCCCGTGCTGATTGTGAGCGCGCATTAAAGCCAGCAGACTTTGTGTTTCGGGTTCAGCATCCACGCAAAGGTTTGACGTTCATCCGAACCCGAACCCGCACGAATGTCATGCCTGATGGCAGCTTGCGTGTGTATGGGGTGGTCAGCGATGTCACCAAAGAACGGGCCCGTGAGGATCAGCTTCTCGCTGCTCGCGATGCAGCGGAAACCGCCAGCCGTGCCAAAAGCCACTTCATGGCCAATATGAGCCACGAAATTCGCACGCCCATGAACGGTATTTTGGGCATGACCGAGTTGTTGCTGAACACCGACCTAACGGATCGCCAGCGCCACTTTGCGGAGGCCGTGTATCAGTCAGGCGAGTCGCTCTTGGCAACGTTGGATGACATTTTGGACTACGCCAAGTTAGATGCGGGCCGCCTGGAGTTGACACCCGTCGATTTTGTGTTGCGTACGGTGATTGAAGATACCCTGGAGTTGCTGGCGCCGCGGGCGCATCAAAAGCGCCTGGAGCTGAATTTGCGTGAGGGCGCCGGGACGCCCGAAGTGGTCCATGGCGACCCGCACAGGTTGCGCCAAATTTTGCTGAAATTTGTCTCCAACGGAATCAAGTTCACCAATACTGGCGAGGTCGTGGTGGACGTGCGTAGTTTGCCCTCAGATCGTCCAGGTTGGTGGCTCGAGTTTTCAGTGTCTGACACCGGGCAGGGCATGGAAGCCGACGTGCTGCCCAAGTTGTTCACGCCGTTCACTCAGGCCGAGGGGGGGATGTCTCGCCAGCATGAGGGCGTGGGCCTGGGGCTGGCCATCGCTGGCCGCTTGCTGGAGCTCATGGGGGGCACGATGGGTGTACACAGTACACCGGGTTCGGGATCGGTGTTCAAGTTTGCGCTGCCGTTTGGCGCGGCCCAGGGGGCCGAGTCGGAGCTGGATACTCAGCATCCGCAGTCGGATTTTGACGCAATAGCGCAGACGCGCGTGCTGGTCGTGGAAGACCACGTCACCAGCCGCCAAGTGTTGCAGCATATGTTGCATGACGCGGGCCTTCATGTCAGTGGCGTTGAAGACGGCCAACAGGCATTGACCCTTCTGCAAGAGTCGATTTCATCGCCGCACCCGTTTGATGTCGCCCTGGTTGACATTCACATGCCACAACTTGATGGCATCAGCTTGGGTCGGGTGCTGCGACAAGACAAGCAATACCAGAACCTGAAGCTTATTTTGATGTCTGCGAGCGCCTCGGCGGAAGACGTGCGTCAAGCGCAAAAAATTGGCTTCCAGGGGTTTTTGGCAAAACCTGTGCGCCGTGCCGAGTTGCGCCAGATGATTGTCAACGTGTGCACCGGCCAAAAAGATCGCCTCACTGGCACGCCCAGCTTGAGTGGTCGGGTGCTGGTCGTTGAAGACAATGTGGTCAACCATGAAGTGATTTGCCAAATGTTGCGCAAGCTGCACTTGGAGGTGCAGATGGCCAACAGTGCATTGCAGGGCTTGCGAGCCCTTTGTGAGCAAAAATTTGACATGGTGTTGATGGACATCATGATGCCCGGGATGGATGGCGTTGAGGCGCTTCGTTGGTTCAAGCAGGGGACGGATGAGCGATTTGAGTTCATCACGCCTCGGGAGACCCCGGTGGTGGCTGTGACGGCCAATGCGCTGGACGGGGATGAGGCTCGCTTCCTGGCCTTGGGTTTCGATGGCTATCTTTCGAAGCCACTTCGACAAAGTCAACTCATCCAAATGTTGTCCAAACACCTTCCTCTCAGCAACAGCGATTTACATGTCGCAGCACCCAAGGTGGCCGATTCAGTCGGCGAGTCGGACCTCTTGTTGGATCAGTCAGCGTTGGACCGCCTCCGGGAGCTCGACCCTCGCGGAGAGAACCAGCTTCTTCAGCGCGTGATTGGTGCGTTTCAGTCGTCCGTGGCGCGGCTGGTTCCTCAGCTTGAGGATGCTCGCCGAGCCGGGGATCTCAATGGTGTGCGACACGTGGCTCACACCTTCAAGTCTTCGTCTGCCAGCGTGGGTGCAACCCAACTTTCGCAACGTTGTACCGAACTTGAGACGCTCATTCGTCTGGATCAGGTTGACAATCTGGATCAGCGCGTAGAAGACTTATGCAAAGAGCTCTCCCTCGTCACCAAAGCGCTGCAAACCTTGTTGGATCGGCAAACATGAATGCGGATAAAAACCCGGTCGACGAAATAGTCGCTGTCAAACCGCGTGTTTTGCTCGTGGATGATGACGAAGTCAACTTGTTGCTGACATCAGTGGCATTGAAAGAGCGAGGCTTCGAGATTACCGAGGCCAACAGCGGAGAGCGTGCGATCGAGATATTGATTGATTGGATGCCTGATGTGGTCGTGCTGGACGCGTTGATGCCAGGCTTGGATGGCTTCCAGACGTGTCGCGCAGTCCGGGATCTACCAGGCTTTGAGGCCTTGCCAGTGCTGATGTTGACGGGTCTGGATGATGAGGCGTCAATCAACCGGGCCTATGAAGCTGGCGCCACTGACTTTTTCGTGAAGTCCAATCAATGGAGCTTGTTGTCGGGGCGCTTAAGGCATTTGCTGCGCTCCAGCCGCACTCGGTTGGAGCTTGAAAGAAGCAAGGCCAAGCTTGCGCGTGCCCATGATTTGGCGCGCATGGGTAGCTTCGATTGGTGGGTTGATGAGGGTTTGGCCTTGTCGGTCGAGGCCTTGCGGGTGTTTGGCCTGGGGGCGCCTGACAGGTTGTCGTTTCGGCGTTTGTTGCGTTTGCTCACCGAGGAAAGCCGCAGCGGATTTTTGGCGGTGCTGCACGACGTCATCTACCACAGCACGGTTCTGACATCGGACATATTTGTCACTTTGGCCGATGGTCGATTGCACCGAATTATTCACATTGAGGCTGAGCCCTCGTTCAACGAGCATGGCAATTTGATTGGTTATACCGGGATCGTGCAAGACGTCACGGACCGTCGCATGGCCGAAGACAAGATCCGCCACTTGGCCAATTTTGATGCCCTCACCGGTTTGCCCAATCGGCGTCAATTGATTTGGCGCGCTGAGCGGGCACTGGAGCATGCCCGGCGCCTCAATCATCAGGTGGGTTTGCTGTTGATTGACCTGGACCGCTTCAAGATCATCAATGACACTTTGGGCCATGCCGCTGGCGACGAGTTGCTGATGGAGGTGTCGCGCCGCCTGCGGTCCTGTGTGCGGCATTCTGATCAGGTCATCGAGAGTTCGTTGGAGGGCGGGGGGGGGACACGCTCGCATCGCATGCTGGAGGCGGTGGGGCGTCTTGGGGGTGACGAGTTTGTCGCCTTGTTGCCCGAGGTGATTGACGAGCGCGATGCGGAGCGCGTCGCTGAGCGCATTCTGGATTTGATGCGTGAGCCGATCTTCGTGGGCTCCCAAGAGTGCTTCGTGACAGCCAGTGTTGGCATTGCATTGTTCCCACGAGACGGCCTGTCGGTGGCCGACTTGATGCGCAACTCTGACGTGGCCATGTATGCGGTCAAGGCCCAAGGACGCAATGCAGCCACGGTGTACCGCCCCGCACTGGGTGGCAAGGGCCGCGAAAAACTCGAGTTGGAAAGCGCCTTGCACAAGGCGATTGAGCGCAATGAATTGGTGTTGCATTACCAGCCCAAAGTGGATGTGCGCGCCGCCAAGATGGTGGGCGCTGAGGCCCTCATGCGTTGGCAACGGGGCAATCTGCTGATTCCACCGATTGAGTTCATTCCGTTGGCGGAGGAGACCGGGCTGATCGTTCCAATGAGTGAGTGGGCGCTGCGTGAGGCGGCCCGGCAAGCTCGCATCTGGCAAGATAATTTTGGGTTCAGTGACTCGATTGCCGTCAACCTGCCCAATCGCATGTTTGAGCGCTCTGATTTGGTGGACCACATCACGGCGGCGGTGACTGCCTATGGTGTGCCCCATAGCGCGATCGAGCTGGAAATCACTGAAACCAGCCTGATGCGCGACCTTCAAAATGTCATTCCTACACTCAACCGTTTGAACCAAGCGGGTGTGTCCATCTCGATCGATGATTTTGGAACCGGGTACTCCTCGTTGGCTTACCTGACAACCTTGCCCATCAGCGAGGTCAAGATCGACCGCAGCTTCGTGCGTGATTTGGGGCTCACACCGCAAAGCGCTGCCGTCGTGACAGCGATCATCGCGGTGGCCCGGTCTTTGGGCCTGAGGGTCGTGGCAGAGGGCGTTGAGAACTTGCGCCAAATGGAGGCGCTCAACCGCATGGGCTGTGTGCTGATGCAGGGTTTTTTGTTCAGTCGTGCCCATCCCCCGGAGGACATTGAGCGCTGGTTGCAACAAACCGTGCTGCCCAAGAAGGCGCCCTGGATCGGCGTGGTGGGCGACGAGGCGGGCGATTCGGGACTGCCGCTTGCTCTGCCTGGCCCTCGCTCTCATCCCCTCGTTTGAGTGGGGCCTTCAATATGGCAACAAGGCGCAGTCCTGTCACCAATCCTGCCGTCAAGGCGGGGGCCAAACACGGTGTACGGCCACCAGAGAAATCACCTGTCCGCCCGCCCAACGCGACGGCTGCCGCCAAATCGACAGCAACACCCAACACTGCCCGGGCACCTGCCAGCCCGATTCACGCCCCTCCAGCCAAACCCCCCGCAGCGGCCGCCGCTGCGGCTTCGGCTCCTGGTGATGCCAGCTTGAAGGCCGAACCGGTTGAGGCCCTCTCGTCGCGGCTGGCGAAAGCCACGTTGCGCCGCTTGGTGCTCGAAAAGCTTGAGCCCACGCCAGAGAACTATGCCCGTGCTTACCGTCATGAGGCGGGCGAGACAGAGCCCCCCGTATTGCCTCAGCGCGCTCAGCGCGTGGTGGAGCGCTTGACTTCAAGGCTGTTTGAAGGGGAGGCTAGCGGCTTGGCCGCAGAACTCACCAAAGCCATCCACGAGGGGCGCTGGGACACGGCCGACCGGCTGGCCAACACGCCGGATGAATCGGCTTCCGCCTGGGCCACCCTGATGGATCGCGTGGTGCGAGGAATTGAGCGGGGAGGCAAGCAATGGACGACCGCGCGTAAAAAGGACAGCTTGCAGCGTGTGTTGTCGGGCAGTCGCGGTGACGCCAGCAAGCTGCAGCAACGCTTGAGCCAGTTGCTCACCAGTTGGGAGACCGACAAACTAGAGCCCCCCACGGAGTCGGGTGACGAGGGTTCCCGTGCCGAGGTGTCGCCGAGCGAGGGAGTAGAGGTTGCGGGCCTCGGTGATGGGCCAGAACCCGCTCTGCGTGATGGTACGAGCGCAGTCGCTTGCGCCACAGGCGCGCCTGTGGCGTTGTTCGAGTCCCCTGACCCTGAGTCTGAGGTGCCGAGCGATGCGACTCCCGCATGGAACCAATCAATGGGTGCACTGAGTGGGACGGTGGAGGCCGCACTGCCTGTCAGCGAGGCCGCTAACCAACGTTTGGCCCATGCCATTCACTTGGCGACCTTGCGCATTCAAGAAGATGGCATGTCACCGCCTTTGGCAGATGAGATCACTGCGCTGTGCGCGCAGGCCAACCGCATCGTGCAGCATCGGCACCATCTGGTCACTCAGCTGGGTCAGTTGTGCCATGAATTGACGGCCAGCTTGACTGATCTGACTGAGAACGACAGTTGGGTGCAAGGGCAGTGTGATGCCATGCACAACTTGCTCAACGATGGCTTGACGGCGCGGGGCGTTAAATCGGTCAGTGAGCTCTTGCACCATACCCGCAAGCACCAAGGTCGCTTGCGCAGCGAGCGTGATCAGGCCCGTGATGCCCTCAAGGGCTTGATCACCCAGATGCTGTCCGAGTTGAGTGAGCTGGGTCACCAGACGGGGCGTTTTCATGAAAGCGTGGGTCGCTATGCGGATGTGATCGAGCGGGCCGATTCACTGGAGAGCTTGGCGGGTGCCGTGCGCGAGATGGTTGAAGAAAGCCGCACCGTGCAGTCGCTGGTTCAACAAACCCAAGAGCGCTTACAAACCGAGCATTCCAAAGCCGATGTATTGACCCACCGGGTGACTGAGCTTGAGTCTGAGCTCCGACGCTTGGCCCAAGAGGTCTCAACCGACCAATTGACCCAAATCGCCAATCGCCGTGGTTTGCTCATGGCTTTTGACGCCGAGCGGGGCAGAGTGGAGCGCGACGGCAGCGTGCTGTCTGTGGGCCTGCTCGACATTGACAACTTCAAACGCCTGAATGACGAGTTGGGTCACAGCGCGGGTGATGAAGCGCTTAAAGCGCTGGCTGCGGTGGTGAGCGAGACTTTACGCCCGACCGATATGGTGGCCCGCTATGGCGGTGAAGAGTTCGTGGTGCTGTTGCCCAATACGCCGGTGGAGGAGGGTCAGCAAATTTTGACCCGCCTGCAGCGATCGTTGTCGGGCGGGCTGTTCATGCACGAGCAAAAGCAAGTGTTCGTGACGTTCTCTGCGGGGGTCACCGCCTACCGCCTGGATGAACGCATTGAAGACGCCCTGGAGCGCGCCGATCAAGCCTTGTATGAGGCCAAGCGAACCGGCAAGAACCGCACCTGTGTGGGCTGATGCGCCAGGTACCCCGTCTCAGTGGATCTGAACGGTTGAATTGCTGAGAGGCTATGGTGAAGTACACAGGCTGCTGGATTCCCGCCTGCGCGGGAAAGACATGGAGCGATGCCAAACCCTCAGCCCGTCATCCCCGCGCAGGCGGGGATCCAGGATGGTGGCTCAGGCGCGTTACCCCCGCGCGCACTCCATTCCTGCACGCTCCGCCTGCCAATGCGCCAGGAGTACCAGGGGCGATCAGTAGTAAATGTCGTCGTCGTTGTCGATCACGTCCAGGCCGCTGCAGCGGGCCATCAAAGCGCCACAAATTTCCTCTGCGCGCACCAAATCACACAACAAAATAAAGGCAGCCCGCTCAATGCACATGGTGAGCTCGGGGGAGTCGACAAATTCGTCGGACGTGAATTTTTGCGACAGTGACTCCAAACGCTTGTCACTCAACAAGATAGCCCGCAGATGCTCCTGCGCCTCTGATGATTGAAAAAATGCATCATCGATATCCAGTCGCTCTGCCACTGCGCACATGATGTCGTGAAGTTTCATGTCGAGTCTCCTCGGAAGGCCGGGGCCACAGCGCCCATGACTCTGTTTTCGGTACATCACGTCGTGGCTTGAGCCTGAGTCTTCACAGACAGGGCATTAATCGACAACTTAGGGCCTGTTATCAAAGCCGTCGTCGGGCAGAAAATGGTCTATTGGAGTGAGCTGCAAGGCGCAAAGCGCAGCAATACCAGTGGGTATTGCGAGCATTTGCTACAAAGCAGATCGCTTCAAGAGGCCGTTTTATGGCTGGCGACGGCTTTGATAACAGGCCCTAGAACGCGGTTTTGAGATTTGTAGCCGGTCTGCCGCGCCGAACAAGAAAATCTCCCCACGCAGATGGCGCCTCATGATGCTGTACAAAAAACCAGCACCATGACCAGGCATGCGAGGGGTTAACGCTGGTTGGTGCTCAACTCAGCGCCAGAGCGGCCGCCGCTCCATCGGCAGATTCGCGAAGGCCGGGAACGCCTTCTTCAGCTCCTCGGTGGACAGCTCGTAGTCGTCCTTCACGCGCTTGATCTCCCATTTGAAGTTGAGCACGTTGCCGCTCGAGGTGATGGTGGACGCGCCGAAGAAGTCGCCCACGTAGTGGGCCCTGCCGGGTGTGAAGTCGATCTCCTTGGCCAGATCTGGGGGCGCGGGCTTGCGGGACTTGATGCTGCCGCCCGCGTCCGTGTAGACGATCTCGCGGAAGGTGCACTTCGACGCCGGAGCCACCTTCAGCAGCTGCAGCGGCTCATCGACCTTGAACTTGATGAGGATGTACTGCCCGGACGCGCATTCCAGCGCGAAGCCCATGGTCTGATGCCCCCCGAAGTTCAGGAGGGCCTTGGGTGCGTCCATCGCGAAGCGTCCGTACAAGTACGCGTTCTCGGCCGCGGGGGCCTCCGTCTTGGACAAACTGGGGCTGTACGCCGCGCAACCGCTCAACAAAGCCACGGCACAACAAGCCACAAGCTGCAGGGACAACTTCATCATGCTTTCCTTCTGAAAGCCGTCCAGTTTAGATCATCGTCGCCGGATCCGACTCTGCACCGCCCACCGACGCACCGGCAGAAAACCGTGTCACTCGGCGTGCCAGCAAGTGCACCTGGCTGCCCGTCTGCAACTTCAGGCGATCGCGCAAAGCGCTGTACTCGGCACGCGGCATCTCGACATCCACGTAGCTGCCGTCGTCGACACGTTTGAACTCAATGCGCGTGCGTGGCCCCACCGTGAGCGCCTGTGATAGCACCACCGGCAAGGAACCTTGCTGGGACTGCGCGACGATTTCGAGCTCATGGGGACGCACATAGCTGACCTCACCTTGATCGCCGTCCGCACCCCCCGGAGCATGCCCAAAGCGCCCGTGGAACAAATTCACATCGCCCAAAAACTGCAGCACAAAGGGCGTGGCGGGGTGGTCGTAAACCTGATCCGGTGTGCCGTCTTGCTCAATGCGGCCTTGGTTCATGACAACCACGCGGTCGGCCACCTCCATGGCCTCATCTTGGTCGTGCGTCACAAACACGCTCGTCACATGCATCTCGTCGTGCAAGCGGCGCAGCCAGCGGCGCAACTCTTTGCGGACTTTGGCATCGAGGGCCCCAAAGGGCTCATCCAGCAACAACACCTTGGGCTCCACCGCCAAGGCCCGGGCCAGGGCAATGCGTTGTCGCTGCCCGCCCGAGAGTTGGTGCGGGTAGCGATCAGCCAGCCAATCGAGCTGCACCAACTTCAACAAGCCCATGACCTTCTCACGAATCACGCCCTCAGGCGGTCGTGTGGCCTTGGGGCGCACCCGCAAGCCAAAGGCCACGTTCTCGAAAATACTCATGTGACCAAACAGCGCATAGTGCTGAAACACAAAGCCGACATTGCGTTGACGGACGTCATCGAAGGTGGCGTCAGCGCCATAAAAATGCACCGACCCTGAATCGGGCAACTCCAGACCCGCGATGATCCGCAGCAACGATGTCTTGCCCGAACCCGACGGCCCGAGCAGCGCCACCAACTCCCCCGAAGGGATGTCCAGATTGACCTGATCACACACCACCGTGGCGCCAAAACGCTTTTGCAAGTTGCGAATTTCAATGCTCATGCTTCACTTTCTCATTCGTTGCGCGTGTGGGCGCTGCGCAGTTGTGACTTGACACGCTGCTCAACCAAGTACTTCAGCACCAGGCTCACCAGCGCCAGGCCGGCCAGCAGCGAGGCCACGGCAAACGCGGCAGCTGACTGGTATTCGTTGTAGAGAATTTCAATGTGCAGGGGCAAGGTGTTTGTGGCGCCCCGAATGTGTCCCGACACCACGCTCACGGCGCCGAACTCGCCCATGGCTCGGGCATTGCACAAAATCACGCCATACAGCAGAGCCCACTTCACGTTAGGCAGGGTCACGCGCCAAAAAATCGTCCACCCCGAAGCCCCCAAAACCCGCGCGGCCTCTTCTTGCTCAACGCCCTGCGCCTGCATCAGGGGAATCAACTCACGCGCCACAAACGGGAAGGTCACAAACACCGTCGCCAGCACAATGCCGGGCACGGCGAACACCACCTTCAGGTCGTGGTCTCGCAGCCATTCACCGAACCAGCCCTGCAAGCCAAAAATCAACATGTAGATCAAGCCAGCGATCACGGGCGAGACAGAAAACGGCAAGTCGATCAAGGTCAACAAGACGTTCTTGCCACGAAAATCAAACTTTGCCACACACCAGGCTGCGGCCACCCCAAACACCAGATTCAAAGGCACCGACACGGCCGCCGCCAACAGGGTCAACCACAGCGCCGAGACGGCATCGGGCTCCAGCACGGCGGCCACATAGACCTCCCAGCCCTTCTTGAAGGCCTCCACAAAAACGGCCGCCAAGGGCACGAACAAAAACAGCGTCAAAAAAAGCAGCGCCACCGAGGTGAGCACCCAGCGCACCCAGGGCGGCTCGGCGTGCGCGGCACGGGCCTTGCGCCGGACTTTGGGCACAAGTGCGGCGCCATGAACGACAGACAAAGAGGTAGGGTTCATCAGCTGGCGTCCGGTTCAGCGCCCTTGACGCCTGCGCGCCCAGGCTTGCAACAAATTGATGGCCAGCAACAGCACAAAAGCCGACACCAACATGACCACGGCAATGGCTGTGGCGCCGGCATAGTCGTATTGCTCCAGCTTGGTGATGATCAGCAGCGGCGTGATTTCAGAAACCATGGGCATGTTGCCGGCAATGAAAATCACCGAGCCATACTCTCCTAAAGCGCGCGCAAACGCCAGCGCGAAGCCGGTCAACAAAGCCGGCATGATGATCGGGAAAATCACCCGCCTGAACGTCTGCCAGCGGCTCGCCCCCAAGGTGGCTGCAGCCTCTTCCAACTCGCGCTGCATGTCCTCCAGCACCGGCTGCACGGTTCGCACCACAAAGGGCAAACCAATGAAGGTCAAGGCCACCAACACGCCCACGGGCGTGTACGCCACCCTGATGCCGACCAGGGCCAGGTATTGGCCAATCCACCCATTGGCGGCATACAAGCCCGTGAGCGCAATCCCTGCCACTGCAGTCGGCAGCGCAAACGGCAAATCCACCAAGGCATCAACCACCCGCTTGCCCACAAACTCATAGCGCACCAACACCCACGCCACGATGAGCCCAAAAACCGCATTGAGCACGGCGGCCAGCAAAGACGCCCCAAACGTGAGCTTGTAAGAGGCCACCACACGCGGCGTGCTCACGGCCTCCCAGAAGGCCGGCCAGGTCAAGGTGAAGGTCTTCAAAAACGCCGCCGACAGCGGGATCAACACAATGAACGCCAGGTACATCAAGGTAAACCCCAGCGCCAAGTCAAACCCGGGCAACACACTGTGACGCTTCAAAAGCGCGCGTGAGAACAACATCGGGCGCCTCAGCGTTGCGTGATAAGGGGGGCGTGCCTGGCCACGTCATCGAAGCGATGGGCCAAAATCAATGTCGGCAATGTGCGTCGACGCGTCAGGGCGGCACCTTGAGTAGAGGAGATCATCGGCATGGCACGTGCGCCCAAAGCGCTCCATCAAACAAAACGGCAGATGGTAGGGCCTGAGGCAACATCGATAAACAACTAAATTCTCAGTTGCTTATGCGAAAAATGGCGCAATTGCACCTCCGAGCGGAAACCACTGTGTGTTGCACTTGCTGGCTGTGGGCGACGTCCGGTCTGACGCCAACCGATTTGCGACAAGCTTGCCATCATTTGCCGGCCGGCAGCAAGCACACGATCCTCAATCCTCAAAGCCCGTAGCGCGCCACAACCTCCATGTGCACGCTGACATCCAGGCCCGCCCGGCCAGCAAAGCCTGGCCAGCACATGGGGTGCGGCCAGAGGGCTGTCAAGTTGCGCAGGGTTCGGTCGATCTCCCGAGCGCTCACCCCCGAGGGCGCCGTGACAGCGAAGTGCATGCCGCGCAAGGGCTCGCCATCGGGGCCCGTGACGCGGTAGTCATCCATGCTGGTCACAGCGCAATGCCAGCCTCGCGCCTTCAAGGCATTGGCAAAGTCGTTGAAAAGAGCGTCGCTGGGCGCGGCACCATCCACAAAACAGCTCTCACCAAAGCCGCCGGGCTCGATGACGTGCACCGCGCGGAACGTGGGAATAAAGTGAGCGCGCTCTTCTTCGTCCTGGGGCGAGGGCTCCAGCACGGCCGCGTCGAAGGCCACCCAGTCGTTGAGGTGCTGCGGATGGGGGGCCTGTGATGGCATCACAATGCGGGCCGTGACCGGCCCCGTGCGGCGGGCGTAGAGGTCGCGTGTATCGCCGCCCTCTTCAAACCGAAGATAGGCCACACCCCAGGGCGCGTCGACCAGACCTTCGTCGCCTTCGAGCTCAATGTCGAGGGCCGCGCACACGCTGCGCACTGTGACCCAGTCTTGGCTGGCGCTGGCCACCGTCAAGAGATCCCACTGGTCGTCGCGGCTGTCGCTCTCAGCGGTCAGTGCTTTGCACAGCTCGAGGGCGGTCGCCAGATCCCCTTGCTTCAGGGCCGCTTGTGCCCAAACACGCCGAGCGCCCAGGGCCGCAGGAGCCTGCCGGACGTAGTTTGACAAGTGCTCGCAGGCACGCGCCCATTGTTTTTGCTGCAAGGCACACTGCGCTTGAATCCAGCGGCTGGCCTGGGGGTTGTGGGGTGAAAGCTCGTCCGCCAAGCGGGCGAGCTCGTCCGTCGCGCCGCGCTCAAGCAGCAAGGACATCAGGCGGTAGAGGGGGGCGTCGATCAGGGGATGGGCTTGCACGAAGCGCCGCAGGTGCGCTGTGTCTTCACCCACGGCCCCACAAGCGCTCAGGGCCGCCGCGGCAAACTCGGCCAACTCCGGATCATCAGGGCGCTGCGCGCAGGCATCGAGCAACCACTCAACGCTTTGCTCGGGATCGCCGTTATCGTGCTGACGCAGGTGCTCCACAAGCTCAGCCGCGGGCACCGGCAAGGGGGCTCTGGCCGGCAACGCACGCAGCCGGGCATCGAGCTCGGCCACGCGGGGCCCCAGCACGTCGCGCACACGCAGCTGCGGCAGGTGAGCCTGGGCGAGGGCCAGCGCGCGGCGAGCTGTCCAGGGTGCGCCGCGCTCAAGGGCAAGCTTGGCCTGGGCCACGCCCACCTTGACCGCATCGAAGTGGGCGCCGACGCGGCTGAAGTGAGTCAGGCAGGCTTGCAGTTGGCGGCCCAGTTGCCAGGTGTTGCGACCGGGAAAATGAAGCGCCAAGACAGAGGCGGCATGGGCCCAGGAAGCAAAGGTGCTGGGGATCAACTCGCTCCAGGCTGGCAGACTCTGGACCGCCAAATCGAACTCGCCGCGCTCGGCCTGGATCGTGGCACGCAAGGTGGCCCGCTGGTGATAGCGGTCCAGATCGCGCCCGCCGTCAGCGTCTTCTTGGCGATCAACCTCGGCCAGCAGCATGAGCGCGCGCTCGGATTGCCCGGCCTTCCACAGCGCTCGTGCTTGCAGGGCCTCGAACGCGAAATCCAGCGCGTCGCCTTCGTTGGTCATGGCCTGAGCCTGCCGATCCAGGAAGGTCACTGCCTCTGCGGGCCGGTCAGCGTCGAGCAGAGCTTCAGCGTACTCGCGGCTGATACAGCAAAAACAGGGCCACTGCGGGTTGATGCGGGCCAGGGTTTCTTCACAAACCGCCAGGATGTCCGGGGCCCAACCGGGGCCGTCAATGTTGCGGTAGCAAATGGCGATGTCTTGGGTCACGCACACAGACTGCGGGCACTCGCGGTGATCATCGCGGTGGGCGAACTCGATCAGCGACACCGCCTCGGACAAGGCCACTTCACCTTCGCCCCGGTTGGACAAGCGGTTGTTGAGGCCCCAGTGACGAAAGAAAATTTCCAGCCAGGGGTTCTTAAGGGCGCGGGCCGCGGCAATGGCTTCAGGCAATGCCGCCAGCACGCGCTCCGGGTGACTGTTGTAGGTGTCATCCGGGATGCTGTCGATGAGGTCGGCGATGCGGCCCTGCCCGGCTTCACGCAGATCGCTCTGTAAGGTGTTGACCCAGGCCCAAATGTCCATTTGATTGCGTTTGTAAAACCTAGTGGCGCAGCAGCAGGCCCAGTACGTCGCTGATGCGCACCAGGGCCGCGTGAAGATCCCCGCCCGAGGCGGCCTCACTGCCCGCCATGATGGTTTTCAATGCGCGCAGCAAGCCGGCCGCCGCGGCCGCTTGGGGATGGCCTTGGGCGTGGGCGTCAAGCAGAAGCCGCACGGCGGGGTTGTCGATGTTGATGTAGAGCCGCGTGAGCGCCCCACCCTCAATCTGCGAGGTAAAACTGCGCGCCAGGCGCAGTGCGGCACTTGAAATGCGCTTGTCCGCTTCGTCGGACTCGAGCTGGCGTTTGAGGGCCGCTTCGCGGTCATGCACCACGACGAGCGGCAGCTCGACGGGGTCAAAGCGGGCGGCCACCAGGCGCTCACCGTCGCCCAAGACACTGCCCAGCCAAGCCAGTTGATCGGCGGGCAAGTCAGCGCTGATAAAGAGTTTGCGGTTGCCTTGCTCGGTGCCCAATTCAACCAGGGTGCCACCACGGAGCTCCACCCACTGGCGCAAGAAGGGCAACACCGCGTAACGATCACCACGGGCCACGGGAACTTGCAGGGCACGAAAGAGCATGTCTTCAAACCCGCCCGCCGCACCCAGGTTGACATGCACTTTGGCATTCTGGCGCAGGGCGCTGGCGGGCAGATCACCTTGGGACGTGGGCACATGAACGCCATCGGCCAGCAGGTCGAACAGGCGCGGGTCACACAGTGACGCGCCCAGCAGGGCCTCATTGTGACGACTGATCACGCGGCGCCAGGCTTCAGGCTGCTCAGTGGCCACACGGGCCAGGCCCGTGATGAGGGACTCGGTCAGGGCCGACTGCACGGCGTAGTAGGCCTCGTCGCGCTGCAAGTCTTCGCGGCTGGCGGTGGGGGTGAGTTGTCTGGACTCGATCACGCCGCCAATGAAGCCAGCCCAAGGGGGCAGGAGGTCGCGGGCGTCGTCGTCCAGCAGCATGCCGCGCACAAACACCGACAGGTTGCGGTTGTCGCTGGTGCCGTAAGTGGCGCCGTCCTGCACCCAGAGCAAGCCTTGCAAATCGGGGTGCCCGCTGGCGCTGACTGGCAGGGTGCACAGGGGTTCGAAATGGTGCTCAAAACGGCTGGCAAAGCTGAGCGCCTGGCGCCGGGCCCGAACGACGTGATCCACGACCTTGCCAGCCGCCGCGCGCCAGGGCGGGGCCTCACCATTGAGGGGCTCAGCCGCATTCGCCCCGACCCACACCGGCACCTGCAGCAAGGCGCAGTAGCGCTGCAGGATGTCGACCAAGGTGCCCTGGGCGGCCAGCGTGCGATGGACATCACGCAGCTCCAGCTCGACCACTGTGCCGACTTCACGGGCGGGCACGGCAGTGACGGTGTACTGCTCGCCGCTGCTGGACTGGTAGCGCCAGCCTTGCTCGGGCGCTTGGAAGGACGTGGTGGTCAGCGTGACACGCTGGGCGAGCACAAACGCGGACAAAAACCCCAAGCCGAACATCCCGATGAGCTCATCGCTGTCAGTCTCTTGGCGCAGCTTGCGCGTGTAGCCGACACCCACGGTGGCCAAGTAAGCGTGAATCTCATGCTCCGTGAGGCCGGCCCCCGTGTCGATGATGCGCACCACGCCCGCTGCCAGATCGCCCTCCACGCGGATGCGGGGCTCGATCCCCGCCATGGACGGATCTTCGATACGGCGACGCACGATAGAGTCGTGCGCGTTTTGCACCAGCTCGCGCAAGGCGACCATGGGGGTAGAGTAAAGGTGGCGTCCCAGGACCGTCATCAGACCACCCAGGTCGACGCCAGCTGTACGCACTGTGGTCAAAGGTGAAGTCATGGGGGCAAGGAGGTGGGCACGGCTGCGGGCCGTGTATTGTCACGTGATCGGGGAAGACCCGCTGTCACCAGCAGGCATTGACAGCGGAGGCGACGAAAAATCCTCTCGGCGCAGCAATCGGTCAGCTTCTTGATCAATTTCCCTGAGCCACATCACTTTCGCCCGATCCAAGAAACGGCAATTGGAAGCACGTCGCCGCCGCTGCAACTGGATTGCATGGACCCACCAAACGAAACAAGGTCAGCAAGCTGACCTTGTTGTTCAGAGCACCGGCGTCTTACTCGGCCTGCTCAACACCTTCAGCGACATCGGGGCGATCCACCAACTCGACAAAGGCCATGGGTGCGTTATCACCAACGCGGAATCCCATCTTCAAAATGCGGGTGTAGCCTCCCGGACGGTTGGCATAGCGCGGACCCAACTCATTGAACAACTTGGTCACAATATCGCGGTCGCGCAGACGATCAAAAGCCAGACGGCGATTGGCCACGGTGGCCACCTTGCTCAGGGTGATCAAGGGCTCCACCACGCGGCGCAACTCCTTGGCCTTGGGGACAGTGGTCTTGATGGCCTCATGCTGCAACAGGGAGTTGCACATATTGCGCAACATCGCCAAGCGGTGTGAGGAAGTACGGTTGAGCTTACGAAGCCCGTGACGGTGACGCATGGTGCAATCCTTTCTTTCGTTTTAAAACCGCAGCCGTATCAGGTACTGCGGTGTGCACCGGACCGCCCTGAAACGCCAGGAGGACAGTCCATGAGGGATCGAAACCCCTGGCAGTTCAATTAACGCTTATCCAGTCCTTGCGGTGGCCAGTTCTCGAGACGCCCGCCCAAAGTCAAACCGCGCGAAGCCAAGACTTCCTTGATCTCGTTCAGCGATTTACGGCCCAGGTTCGGCGTTTTCAGCAACTCAGTCTCCGTACGCTGAATCAAGTCGCCGATGTAGTAGATGTTCTCGGCCTTCAAGCAGTTCGCTGAACGCACAGTCAACTCTAACTCGTCTACCGGGCGCAGCAGGATCGGGTCAAACTGCGCGCTGCGCGCTTGAGGCTCACTGAACGCGGCGATCTCACTGCCTTCCAATTGAGCAAACACAGCCAGCTGCTCAACCAAAATCTTTGCCGACGCGCGGATAGCCTCCTCCGGAGTGATGGCCCCGTTGGTGACGATCTCCATCACCAGCTTGTCCAGATCGGTACGCTGCTCAACGCGCGCACTCTCGACCGTATAGCTCACGCGAGCCACCGGCGAAAAGGACGCATCCAACACGATCTTTCCGATCGACTTGGACGACTCATCGCCATAGCGACGTTGGTTGCCAGGCACGTAGCCACGGCCCTTCTCGACCTTGATCTGCATGTCTAACTTGCCGCCCTGCGACAAGTGGGCAATGACATTCTCAGGGTTGATGATCTCCACGTCGTGGGGGGTCTGTATATCACCCGCCGTCACAGGGCCCTCGCCCTCTTTGCGCAGCACCAAAGTAACTTCATCACGATTGTGCAAGCGGAACACCACGCCCTTGAGGTTGAGCATGATGTGAACCACGTCTTCCTGCACGCCATCCAGGGCCGAGTACTCGTGCAAGACACCGGCGATGGTCACTTCGGTCGGCGCATAACCCACCATAGACGACAGCAACACGCGACGCAACGCGTTGCCAAGGGTATGGCCATAGCCACGCTCAAAGGGCTCCAAAACGGCTTTAGCTCGGTTGTGACCGAGCGGCTCGACATGGATGGTTTTAGGCTTGAGCAAATTCGTTTGCATGAGGTCTTTCTTTCTATGCCCTCGGCTCGTTACACCGATAAGGCCAAAGGACCAAGCAGTGCAGCGAGCAACAACGCCCGCCGACACTGAACGATGGACTTCAATGGGTAGAGAACAATCAGCGTGAATACAATTCGACGATCAGCGCTTCTTTGATGTCTGCGCCATATTCGTCACGGTCGGGGGTCTTCTTGAAAACCCCTTCGAGCTTGTTGCCATCAACCTGAACCCACGCCGGCATGCCGATCGACTCAGCCAGCTTGTAGGCTTCAGTGATACGCAGTTGCTTCTTGGCCTTGTCGCGCACAGCCACCACGTCACCAGCCTTCACCAAGTACGAGGCAATGTTCACCACACCACCATTGACCGTGATTCCCTTGTGTGAGACCAGCTGACGGGCTTCCGCGCGGGTCGAACCAAAACCCATGCGATAGACCACATTGTCCAAACGAGATTCAAGCAAAGTCAGCAGCGTTGCACCTGTGTTGCCTTTGCGGCGCTCGGCCTCGGCAAAATAGCGGCGGAACTGACGCTCCAACACGCCATACATGCGCTTAACCTTCTGCTTCTCACGCAGTTGCAGACCGAAGTCTGAGGTACGCGCACCGGAGGTGCGGCCATGCTGACCAGGCTTGCTGTCAAACTTAGCCTTGTCGCCGATAGGGCGCCGCGCGCTCTTGAGGAAAAGATCAGTGCCTTCACGGCGGGCCAACTTGGCCTTGGGTCCTAAATAACGAGCCACTTGAGTTCCTTAGTCAATCTGACGCCCTGCTTGACAGGACGCGAGTCTGGCGCTTCACGGATCTATCGCCAAACGGTGGTCAAGCCGGCACCAGGCCGGCCGTCAGAAAAATCAACGTATCAGATGCGACGACGCTTTTGAGGGCGGCAGCCGTTGTGCGGCACAGGGGTCACGTCAGAAATCAGGTTGATGCGAATGCCCAGCGCAGCCAAAGCACGCACCGACGACTCGCGACCCGGGCCAGGGCCCTTGATCCGCACGTCGAGGTTCTTGATGCCTTGCTCTTGGGCCGCGCGACCAGCCACCTCAGCAGCGACCTGGGCCGCAAAAGGAGTTGACTTGCGCGAACCCTTGAAGCCCTGGCCACCACTCGAAGCCCATGAAAGAGCGCCACCCTGGCGATCAGTGATGGTGATGATGGTGTTGTTGAACGATGCATGCACGTGCGCCACGCCATCAGCCACGTTCTTGCGGACTTTCTTGCGAACGCGCTGTGCTGCGGAATTTTGTACTTTAGCCATGATGTTTCTTATCTCTTGTTAGAGCCACTGAACCCGATGCGCGCGGCTTATTTCTTGACCAGCGCACCTGACTTGCGTGGGCCCTTGCGCGTTCTGGCGTTGGTCTTGGTGCGCTGACCGCGGACAGGCAGGCCACGACGATGGCGGAACCCGCGATAGCAACCCAAGTCCATCAAACGTTTGATGTTGATCGACATCTCACGGCGGAGGTCACCCTCGATCGTCAGACGAGCGATCTCCTCGCGAATCTTTTCAAGATCGCCGTCGGTGAGGTCTTTGATCTTGCGATCAAACGGAACCCCAGCCTGGCTGCAGATTTTCTGCGCCGTCGTGCGCCCGATACCGTAGATCGACGTCAAGCCGATTTCTGCGTGCTTATGGGGCGGGATATTGATACCTGCAATGCGTGCCATTTCGTCCTCTGAATTCTGTCAGCCCAACTCAACCTTGGCGCTGTTTGTGTCGTGGATCAGTGCAGATGACCCGCACGACCCCCTTGCGGCGGATGACTTTACAGTTCCGGCACATTTTCTTTACTGATGCAGCCACCTTCATAGCAATCTCCTGAATACCTTAACAGCCAACTTTACTTGGCGCGAAACACAATGCGAGCCTTGGTCAGGTCATAAGGGCTCATCTCAACCGTGACCTTATCGCCTGGCAAAATGCGAATGTAGTGCATGCGCATTTTTCCAGAGATATGACCTAACACCGTCCGGCTGTTCTCCAACTTCACTCGAAAAGTCGCATTGGGCAGATTCTCCAAAATCTCGCCCTGCATTTGGATAACGTCATCTTTGGCCATAACTTATTGATCCAAACCCTTCATCACGACTTGAAATTCGACTTCTTCAGCAATGACTCATACTGCTGACTCATCACATAACTTTGAACCTGGGCCCAGAAGTCCATGGTGACCACCACGATGATCAACAAGGAGGTCCCACCAAAATAGAACGGCACCTTGTACTTGAGTACCAAAAACTCCGGCAACAAGCACACTGCAGCGATGTACACAGCACCCACCAAGGTCAAGCGCGACAAAATCCTGTCTAGGTGTTTGGCGGTTTGGTCACCCGGGCGTATGCCTGGAATAAACGCACCACTTTTCTTGAGGTTTTCTGCCGTTTCCCGGCTGTTGAAGACAAGCGCGGTATAGAAGAAGCAGAAAAACACAATGGCGGCGGCATACAACAGCACATAAATCGGCTGTCCGGGCGCCAATTTGGCGGCGATGTCCTTCAACCAACCCAAACCATCGCCAGTCGTGAACCAGCTAACCGCCGTCGTTGGCAACAAAATGATGGACGACGCAAAGATAGGTGGGATCACCCCGGCCATGTTGAGCTTCAAGGGCAAGTGAGATGTTTGCCCACCATAGACCCGGTTACCAACCTGGCGCTTCGCATAGTTGACCAAAATCTTGCGCTGCCCACGCTCTACGAACACAACAAAATATGTGACCGCAACCACTGAAACCAAAATAACAAGAACCATGAGGGTCGCCGCAGAGCCTTGCACGCGCACGATCTCAAAGAGACCTCCAAGCGCCCCTGGCAGACCTGCAGCAATGCCCGCAAAGATCAAAATCGAAATGCCATTGCCCAAGCCACGCTCAGTAATTTGCTCGCCGAGCCACATCAAAAACATGGTGCCAGAAACAAGACTGACCACCGCCGTCAAACGAAACTGAAATCCAGGTGTGATCACCAAACCCACAGCACCCTCCAGCCCTATAGCGATGAATGCTGCCTGAACCAACGCGAGCAGCAAAGTGCCGTAGCGCGTGTACTGAGTGATCTTCCGCCGCCCGGACTCACCCTCTTTCTTGAGAGCCTCCAGCGACGGCACCGCATAGCTCATCAGTTGCATGATGATCGAGGCGGAGATGTAAGGCATGATGCCCAACGCAAACACAGTGAAGCGCGACAACGCGCCACCAGAAAACATGTTGAACAAGTTCAATATGCCGCCCTGGGTCTGGAACAAGCGGGCCAACTCATCAGGGTTGATTCCCGGCACGGGGATGTGTGCACCCACCCGGTAGACCACCAGGGCCAACAACAAAAAGACAAGTCGACGACTGAGGTCGCCGAACTTGTTGGACTTGGCCAGAGCTTGAACGTTTGCCACAGACTAATCCGGACTCAGGCCAGTGAGCCGCCAGCGGCTTCGATCGCCGCTTTGGCCGCCGCAGTCGCGCCGATGCCCTTGAGGATGATCTTCTTCTTGAGCTCACCCGTCTTGATGACCTTCACCACCTTCGCCAGGTGGGGCACCAAGCCGAGCTGCTTCAGGCTCAACACATCGATCTCACCCTCGGGCAACGTATCGAGCAGCCCCAGGGTGATCTCCGCGTTGTACTTGAGTTGCGCAGACTTGAAACCGCGCTTGGGCAAGCGACGTTGCAAGGGCATCTGACCGCCCTCGAAACCGACCTTGTGAAATCCACCCGCCCGAGATTTTTGGCCCTTGTGACCCCGTCCCGCAGTCTTGCCGAGACCGGATCCAATGCCACGACCCACACGACGCTTAGCGTGCTTGGCGCCGCTAGCAGGCTTGATACCATTCAGTTCCATTTTGTTTCTCACGAAAGAATCAAAGCACCTTCACAAGGTAGGACACCTTGTTGATCATTCCGCGAACGGAAGGCGTGTCTTCCAACACGAACTCGCTGTTGAGCTTGCGCAGACCCAAACCGCGCACGGTGGCGCGATGAGATTCACGCGTACCAGCCACGCTGCGAACCAGCTTGACGGTGAGTGTTTTCTTGTCAGTCATTATGTGCTCCTCAGCTGAACAGCTGCTCAACGCTCAGACCGCGCTTCGCAGCAATTTCTGAGGGGGTGTGCGTGCTCTTGAGCGCATCGAGCGTGGCGCGAACCAAGTTGTAGGGGTTCGACGAACCCAGGCTCTTGCACACGATATCCGTCACACCCATCACTTCGAACACAGCGCGCATCGGGCCACCGGCAATGATACCGGTACCTGCCGGCGCAGGCGCCATCAGCACGTGCGACGCACCGTGTTCACCAACCACCTTATGATGAATGGTGCCGTTCTTGATAGACACCTTGACCATATTGCGGCGTGCCGCTTCCATGGCTTTTTGCACGGCCACGGGCACTTCCTTGGCCTTGCCTTTGCCCATACCGATGCGGCCATCACCGTCACCAACAACAGTCAGCGCAGCAAAACTCAAAGTTCTGCCGCCCTTGACCACTTTGGTCACGCGATTGACTGCGATCATCTTTTCCTTCAAGCCATCGTCGTTGCCTTCGGCCTGAGCGCGCGGTTGAAATTTCGCCATGATTAACCTTTATTGACCTGTTTCGCTCAAAACTCAAGTCCGGCTTCGCGAGCCGCTTCAGCCAAAGCCTTCACCCGACCGTGATACGCAAAACCTGCGCGGTCGAAAGCAACCGATTTGATCCCAGCGGCTTGCGCGCGCTCGGCGATCTTTTGGCCCACGGCAGCCGCCGCTGCCACGTTGCTACCCTTGCCACCTGCAGCCTCCTTCACATCGCCCTGCACCGTTGAGGCACTGGCGACGATCTGGCTGCCGTCTTCCGACACAATGCTGGCATAGATGTGCAGATTGGTACGGAACACCGACAAGCGTGGCACGCGTTGGATGGCAATCCGAACTCGTGTTTGCTTGGCCCTTCTCAGGCGTTGTTCTTTCTTGTTCAGCATGATCGTTGCACCTTATTTCTTCTTGGTTTCTTTGAGAACGATCTTCTCGCCGAAGTACCGAATACCCTTGCCTTTGTAGGGCTCAGGAGGGCGGATGGCGCGGATTTCCGACGCAATCTGACCCACCACCTGCTTGTCCGAACCCTTGATGATGATTTCGGTGGGCGTGGGACACTCCACCTTCACACCTGCAGGCATGTCCTTGCCGACAGGATGAGAAAACCCGATCTGCAGGTTGAGCTTGTTGCCCGCAGCCTGAGCACGAAAGCCCACGCCGACGAGATTCAACTTACGCTCAAACCCAGCGCTCACACCGGTCACCATATTGGACAGCAAAGCGCGCATGGTGCCCGACATGGCGTCGGCGGCCACCGACTCATCGGTGGGCGATAGCTGGATTTGATCAGCCTGGCTTTTCACCAGAACCAGCGGATTGAGCGGACGCACTAAGGTACCCAGGGTGCCCTTGACCGTGATGTCCGACTCCGACACTTTGACCTCCACCCCCTTGGGGATGTTGATCGGCATTTTTCCTACGCGTGACATTTGTATCCCCAATCAGGCCACAAAGCAGAGAACTTCTCCGCCGATACCCACTTGGCGTGCCTTGCGATCAGTCATCACCCCTTGTGGAGTGGTGACGATGGCAACGCCTAGACCGTTCATGACATTCGGAATGTCATGGCGCCCCTTGTAGACGCGAAGGCCGGGACGGCTCACGCGCTCAATGCGTTCAATCACGGGGCGACCGGCGTAGTACTTCAGCTCAATCACCAGGCGAGGCTTTCCAGCCTCATCCGCAACCTTGAAGTTCTCGATGTAACCCTCGTCTTTCAAAACCTGCGCGATGGCAGCTTTTAATTTCGACGATGGCATCTCGACGCTTGTTTTATCAACCATTTGCGCATTGCGGATGCGTGTCAGCATATCCGCAACGGGATCACTCATGCTCATACCAGAATCTCCTGTCCAGCCTTAGTCGCCAACTTACCAACTGGCCTTAACGACCCCAGGGATATCTCCTTTGAAGGCCAATTCCCTGATCTTGTTTCTTGCCAATCCGAACTTGCGGAAAGTACCTCTTGGCCGCCCAGTCAACTCACAACGGTTTCTCTGACGAGTGGGGTAGGCATTACGGGGAAGCTGCTGCAGCTCAAGACGAGCGGCATAACGCTCCTCGTCCGAACGCTTGGCATCGCCAGCAATTTGCTTAAGTTCAGCGTGCTTCTTGGCGAACTTTTCGACCAAGCGGGCACGCTTGAGTTCACGCTGAATAAGAGAGAGCTTAGCCATAGATCACTCAGTTCTTGAAAGGGAACTTGAACGCTGCTAACAGTGCCTTGCACTCGTCGTCAGTCTTGGCGGAGGTGGTGATGCTGATGTTCAGCCCACGCAACGCGTCGATTTTGTCGTATTCAATTTCAGGGAAAATAATTTGCTCCTTGACGCCAACGTTGTAGTTGCCGCGCCCATCAAACGCCCGACCCGAAATACCACGGAAGTCGCGCACGCGGGGCAAAGCCACCGTGACAAACCGATCAAGAAATTCAAACATGCGCTCGCCACGCAAGGTGACCATGCAGCCAATGGGCACGCCGTCACGAATTTTGAAGCCGGCAATGGCTTTTTTGGACTTGGTCACCACGGGCTTTTGCCCAGCGATCTTGGTGAGATCAGATACAGCGTGCTCCATGACCTTCTTGTCGGAGACAGCCTCACTGACACCCATGTTCAGGGTGATCTTGGTGAGACGAGGAACCTGCATCACCGACTTGTAGCCAAACTTGGCCACCAGATCAGGAACAATCTTGGAGTTGTAGTGCGCTTGCAAGCGCGCCACATTGGTTTTAGACATATCGAAGCCTCTTACGCCGTAATCAGTTCACCACTGGACTTGAAGAAACGCACGCGACGAACGCCGCCGCCTTCCTCAAGTACACGAATGCCCACGCGATCAGCCTTGCCGGTGGCGGGGTTGAAAATGGCGACATTGGATTGGTGAATCGTCATGTTCTTTTGAATGACGCCGCCCGTAATACCCTTCATGGGATTGGGCTTGACGTTCTTCTTCATGACATTGACGCCCTCGACGATGATGCGCTCTTCGTTGACGCGAGTCAGCACCACGCCGCGCTTGCCTTTGTCTCGGCCAGCCAGCACCACCACTTGATCACCCTTGCGAATCTTGTTCATATCTCAACCCTATCGGATCAAAGGACTTCCGGCGCCAGGGACACGATCTTCATGAAGCGCTCAGTCCGCAATTCGCGAGTGACTGGGCCGAAGATACGCGTACCAATGGGCTCCAACTTAGCATTGAGGAGCACGGCGGCGTTGCCATCAAACTTCACCAAGGAGCCATCTTGACGACGAACACCCTTGGCCGTGCGCACCACAACAGCGCTGTAGATCTCGCCTTTTTTGACGCGTCCACGAGGCGCAGCATCTTTGATGGTGACCTTGATGACATCGCCAATACCGGCATAACGACGCTTGGATCCGCCCAGCACTTTGATGCACATGACCGACTTGGCACCCGTGTTGTCGGCGACGTCCAGCCGCGATTGCATTTGAATCATGTTTTTGTTCCCAACTTGCACCATCACCAGCCAGAGCCAGAAATGATCAGTCTTGGTCCCGTCAACTCAAAAATCGCCGAACTAAAGCGATCTCAAGTCATTTGGGTAGATACCGGCCCGCCAACCCCGAAAAGGGGAAAGCAGTAATCGGCGAAGCTGATGATGGTAAGCCGAATTTAAGAATTTGTCAACAACTCAACGAGCTAATTGTTTGGCTTGTTGAATCAGGGTCTCGGCATTGCTGACATCGAATTGGCCAGGTGCTTCGACGTTCAGGGTCTTGACCACACCGTTGACGACCAGCATGGAGTAGCGCTGTGAACGAACACCCATGCCTCGGCTGGTCAAATCCAAGACCAGCCCTGTTGCCCGAGTGAAATCAGCACTGCCGTCAGCGATCATGCGCACTTTGCCAGCGGCTTGTTGGTCACGACCCCAAGCCCCCATGACGAAGGCGTCATTCACTGACAGGCACCAAATTTCATCCACACCCGCCGCCTTGAAGGCTGCAGCATGCGCAATGTAGCCGGGAAGATGCTGCGCTGAGCAGGTTGGCGTGAACGCCCCAGGCAAAGCAAAGATGCCGATGGTTTTGTTGGCCACGACGGCTGCGGTGTCGACGCTGTTGGGCCCGAGGGCGCAGCCTTCGGACTCGACGTCAATGAACTCTTGCAGCGCCACGGCGGGCAGTTTGTCTCCAACTTTGAGCATCATCAGACCTCCCGTGCTTTCTCGACCAGACGCGTCACCACCCAAGCTTTCGTCTTGGAGATGGGGCGGCCCTCAGCGATCTCGACCATATCACCGAGGTGATATTGGTTGGTTTCGTCGTGCGCGTGGTACTTGCTGGAACGGGCAACGATCTTGCCGTAGAGCTCGTGCTTGGTACGGCGCTCGATCAGCACGGTGACGGTCTTGTCGCGCTTGTCGCTGACAATGCGACCCACCAAGGTGCGCGTGTTCTTAACGGGAAGCGTTTGTGTCTCGCTCATTTGGCAGCCCCTTGTGCGTTCTTCTTTTCCAGCAGAATGGTCTTGGCACGGGCGATCGCACGGCGGGTTTTGCCCATTTGCGTGTGATCGGTGAGCTGCTGGGTTCCCTTTTGCATGCGCAAGCCGAAGTGAGCCTTCAAGAGTTGACTCAGTTCTTGCTCGACGCCTGCGACGTCTTTTTCGCGAAGTTCAGATGCTTTCATGGATAGATCCTCAGCCGTTGTCAAGCGCCCACTTGACGGGCCACAAATGTGGTCCGCAAGGGCAGCTTGGCGGAAGCCAATGTGAAGGCTTCCCGAGCCAATTGCTCTGGAACACCATTGATTTCGTAGAGCACCTTGCCTGGCTGAATTTCAGCGACGTAGTACTCGGGATTGCCTTTGCCGTTGCCCATGCGGACTTCAGCAGGCTTTTGGGAAATGGGCTTGTCGGGGAAGATGCGGATCCAGATGCGCCCACCGCGCTTGACGTGCCGTGAAATGGCACGTCGAGCGGCCTCGATCTGGCGCGCGGTCAAACGACCACGCTCCGTGGCCTTCAGCCCGAAGTCACCGAACGAGACCTTGGCACCGCGGGTGGCAACACCCGTGTTGCGGCCTTTTTGTTCTTTTCTGAATTTCCGACGTGCGGGTTGCAACATGATTATTCTCCTTTGGCCTCAGGGGCAACGGCTTTGCGCACCCGCTTGACAGCCGGCACCTTGGCCGCAGTGGCGTCGGCAGGCTTGTCTGTGGCCGCATCACTGCGGGGGCGATTGCCAGCCGGAGGCCGGGCGTTGCGACGTGGGCGGCGATCATCTTCTGCAGCCTCTGCGGGCTTGACACCAGGCGCCTCGCCATGGGCCAAGCGGTCACCACGGTAAACCCAGCACTTGACGCCAATGATGCCGTAGGTGGTCTTGGCTTCAGAGAAACCGTAGTCGATGTCGGCCTTCAAGGTGTGAAGGGGCACACGGCCTTCGCGATACCACTCGCATCGGGCAATCTCAATGCCGTTCAAACGGCCTGAAGACATCAGCTTGATGCCCTGAGCACCCAAACGCATGGCGTTTTGCATGGCACGCTTCATGGCGCGACGGAACATGATGCGCTTTTCGAGCTGCTGGGTGATGCTGTCAGCGATGAGTTGCGCATCGATTTCGGGCTTGCGCACTTCTTCGATGTTCACCGCGACCGGCACGCCCAGGCGGCGGCTCAATTCGGCCTTCAGGTTTTCGATGTCTTCGCCCTTCTTGCCGATGACCACCCCCGGACGGGCCGAGAAAATGGTGATGCGGGCATTCTTGGCTGGGCGCTCGATCAGGATGCGCGACACGGCAGCGCTCTTGAGCTTGATCTTGAGGTACTCGCGAACCCGCAGATCTTCGGCCAGCATGGTGGCGAAGTTTTTGTTGGAAGCGTACCAACGGGAAGACCAGTTGCGCGTGACCGGCAGCCGGAATCCGATTGGATGAATTTTCTGTCCCATAGTTTTCCTTGGCTGCCTTTACTGGCCGACGGTCACGAAGATGTGACACGTGGGTTTGCTGATGCTGTTACCGCGGCCCTTGGCGCGCGCTGAAAAACGCTTCAGGGTCGCCCCTTGCTCCACATAAATGGTCTTGACTTTGAGTTCGTCAATGTCGGCGCCATCGTTGTGTTCGGCATTGGCAATCGCAGACTCGAGAGTCTTGCGGATGATGCCAGCAGCCTTTTTGGGCGTGAATGCCAGGATGTTGAGGGCTTGCTCCACGGACTTGCCGCGGATCATGTCTGCCACCAAGCGACCCTTGTCAGCAGACAAACGAACGCCACGAGTGATTGAACGGGTTTCCATCGTGTCGGTCCTCACTTCTTATTGGCTTTTTTGTCGGCGGGGTGACCTTTGAAGGTCCGCGTCAACGCAAATTCGCCCAGCTTGTGGCCCACCATCTGGTCAGAGACATAGACGGGGATGTGTTGCTTGCCGTTGTGCACGGCGATCGTCAACCCGATGAAATCGGGGAGGATCGTCGAGCGGCGCGACCAGGTCTTGATGGGCTTCTTGTCTTTGTTGGCCAGCGCTTTTTCAACCTTGGCCAACAGGTGATGATCGACAAACGGGCCTTTTTTCAGTGAACGGCTCATGTCACCCTCTTATTTTTTACGACGCGAGACGATCATCGTCTGCGTGCGCTTGTTGTTACGAGTACGGTAGCCCTTGGTCAGGGTGTTCCATGGGGACACAGGCACTTGACCTTCACCCGTACGACCTTCACCACCACCGTGGGGGTGATCGACCGGGTTCATGGCCACGCCACGTACCGTTGGACGAATACCGCGCCAACGCATCGCTCCCGCCTTGCCGTACTGGCGCAGACTGTGCTCTTCGTTCGAGACCTCGCCAATGGTGGCGCGGCAGTCGATGTGGATCTTGCGAACCTCACCGGAGCGCAGACGGAGCTGAGCGTAGATGCCCTCGCGAGCCAGCAGGGTCACCGAGGCACCGGCAGAGCGGGCGATCTGGGCCCCCTTGCCAGGCAACATCTCGATGCAGTGGATGATGGAGCCCACAGGGATGTTGCGGATGGGCAAAGTGTTGCCGGCCTTGATGGGGGCCTCAGAGCCGCTCAGCAGGGTGGCGCCAACCTCCAGACCGCGGGGCGCAATGATGTAGCGACGCTCGCCGTCGGCATAGCACACGAGAGCAATGTGGGCCGTGCGGTTGGGGTCGTACTCGATGCGCTCGACCTTGGCGGGAATGCCGTCTTTGTTGCGAACAAAGTCGACCACACGGTAATGGTGCTTGTGACCGCCGCCTTTGTGGCGAACCGTGATGTGGCCGTTGTTGTTGCGACCCGCGTGCTGGAACTGCGGCTCCAGCAGAGAGGCCTCAGGGCGACCCTTGTACAGGTGGGCATGCACCACCTTGACCACCGCCCGGCGACCGGGCGAGGTTGGTTTGACTTTAACGATGGCCATTACGCGCCTCCAATGTTGAGCTCTTGGCCAGCCTTGAGTGCCACGAACGCCTTTTTGACGTGATCGCGACGACCGGTCGACTTGCCAAACCGCTTCACTTTGCCCTTTTGCACCACGGTGCGAACGGACTCCACTTCGACCTTGAACAGGGACTCAACCGCTGCCTTGATCTCGGGTTTGGTGGCATCGCGCAGAACCTTGAACAGCACTTGGTTGTGCTTCTCGGACACCATGGTGCCCTTTTCGCTCACGATGGGCGCCACCAGCACCTGCGCCAAACGCGCTTCGCTGAACTTGATTGGACTCATGCCAGCATCTCCTTGAGTTGCTCGATGGCCGCTTTGGTCACGAGCACTTTCTTGTAGTGCACCAGCGCCAAGGGGTCAGCGTAGCGAGGCTCGACGACCAAGACGTTGGCCAGGTTGCGCGAGGCCAAAAACAGGTTGTCGTCGAACTGGTCAACGATCACCAGCACAGACTCCAGGCCCATGGCCTTGAACTTGGCCGCGAGCAACTTGGTCTTGGGGGAGTCAACGCTCAGGCTGTCCACCACCGCCAGACGGCCTTCACGGGCCAGCTGCGAGAAGATGGACGCCATGCCAGCGCGGTACATCTTTTTGTTGACTTTATGGCTGAAGTTTTCGTCGGGCGAGTTGGGGAAGGTGCGACCACCCCCACGCCACAGCGGCGAGGACGACATACCCGCACGCGCGCGGCCCGTGCCTTTTTGGCGCCAGGGCTTTTTCGTGGTGTGCGCCACGGTGGTGCGGTCTTTTTGGGCGCGGGTCCCTTGGCGGGCATTGGCCTGGAAGGCCACGACCACTTGGTGCACCAGGGCTTCGTTGTAATCACGTCCGAACAGGGTGTCTGGCGCGTCAAAGGTTGACGTGGCCTGACCTTGCTCGTTGAGGAGTTCGAGCTGCATCAGTGGGCCCCCTTCTTGACTTTGACCTTGATGGCCGGGCGAACGACCACGTGGCCGTTTTTGGCACCCGGCACCGCACCACGCACCAGCAGCAGCTGGCGGGCTTCGTCCACACGGACGATGGCCAGGTTTTGCACGGTCTTGGTCACATCACCGAGGTGGCCGGACATTTTCTTGCCAGGGAACACGCGACCGGGATCTTGCGCCATGGAGATCGAGCCGGGCACATTGTGCGAGCGGCTGTTGCCGTGGGAGGCACGCTGCGACTTGAAGTTGTGGCGCTTGATGGTGCCGGTGAAGCCTTTGCCGATGGAGGTGCCTTGCACGTCCACCTTTTGACCCACCGCGAACAAACTAACGGGCACGTTGCCACCCGGCTGGTACTCGGAAGCCACGCTGGCTTCAACACGGAATTCTTTGAGGATTTCGCCAGCCTCAACACCGGCCTTGGCGAAATGGCCCGCTTGGGGCTTGGTGACACGGGTGGCGCGGCGCTTGCCGTAGGCCACTTGGATCGCTACATAGCCATCGACGTCGGCTGTTTTGATCTGGGCAACGCGGTTGTTCGACACGTCGAGCACCGTCACAGGCACGGAATCACCGTCGTCTGTGAAGATGCGCATCATGCCCACCTTGCGCCCTAGCAAACCCAATTGGTTGCTTAGACTCATATTGTTCTCCAGCCCCCAAAGAGGCTTTTGTTTCAAATGCCCAGCAACGATTGGCTGGGCTGACGAATGTGGGGCCCTTCACGACCAAAGCCATGGGGCACCCTGTTTGGGGAAAAGCCTGCGATTGTAGCAATAATTTGGATTGCTGCAAGTGCCGGCTTGACTTTCACCCGCTCCTGACAAAGAAACGGGTTGGTATAGCTCTTATTGCAACTTGATTTCGACGTCGACACCTGCGGGCAGATCGAGTTTCATGAGGGCATCGACCGTTTTATCGGTGGGGTCCACGATGTCCATCAGCCGCTGGTGGGTGCGGATTTCGAATTGGTCGCGCGAGGTCTTGTTGACGTGCGGTGAACGCAAAATGTCGAAACGCTGCATGCGCGTAGGCAAAGGCACGGGGCCCTTGACAATGGCGCCGGTGCGCTTGGCGGTGTCGACGATTTCGAGTGCCGATTGGTCGATCAGACGGTAGTCAAACGCCTTCAGGCGAATGCGGATTTTTTGCTTTTGCTTCGGATCTTGCATGACGATTCCTCAAAGAACGAAGGGCTGGATGCCCCGGGGTCAGCACAGATGGCTGCGAATAGCAGGGTGCGAGCACCCTGCGCGTCCGTCAGGCAAATTACTCGATGATTTTGGCCACGACGCCGGCACCCACGGTGCGACCGCCTTCTCGGATGGCGAAGCGCAGGCCTTCTTCCATCGCGATCGGGTTGATCAGCTTCACCGTGATGCTCACGTTGTCGCCAGGCATGACCATTTCTTTGTCTTTGGGCAACTCAACCGCACCCGTCACGTCCGTCGTGCGGAAGTAA
>JANMGB010000021.1:0-1402 GCA_031374415.1 Burkholderiales bacterium | reverse complement strand
GCGCCGGCCGCGCCAGCAGCTCGACGCCGAGCCGCTCGAGTGCGTCGGCCAGCTGCACGACGGCGTCGTCGCGCTCGGGCGAGCAGAAGTTGCCGATCAGCACAAACGCCGCCGGCACGCAGTCGGCGGCGATGTAGCCGTCGAACAGCGCGCACAGCTTCACCATCACCTGCGGCTGGTCGAAGCGCACGTCGGACAGAAAGAGCACGCGCTCGTTCTGGTCGTCCTCCCAGTCGGCGCTGCCGACGGCCGGCGAACTCGTTGAGACGAGCGCCAAAGCTGCATACAATGTGCAGGAGTCGTTTATGCGAATGGCGCGTCAGATCAAGGACCGAATGTGCCAGTCGCCCGAAGCGAAAAAGTCAGAGTTGATCAAGCCGCGAGGCCAGACGAAGAAGTCGAAGAAGAAAGAGTCGAAGGGCTGTGTACTGCTGTAGGGGCGCGAGTTTTGATGAAAGTGTAAACACCAAAAAAGAAGCTTCATCCCCTTTGTTCATTCATTTTCCGTCGTCTCGACCGAAGCAGCTTGTCGTTTCGAGCGAGCCCCATCATCCTCGTCTTCGTCGTCGTCGTCGTCGTCGTTGTTGTCATCTTGCTCAGCATCATCGTTGGCGGTATCGGCAACGTCTTCGACTTGTTCGTCCAAATCGTCGAGCTTGACGCGCGCCGCTTCTTCGTCTTCGTCTTTGGCTTGTTCTTCTTCGTCGTCGTCGGCGGCGGCGGCGACGACGGCGTCGTTGTCGTTGTCAACTTTCGCGTTGCCGTCGCCGTTTTTGTCAGTCGTTTGATCGACTGCCATTTCGACCGGCGGCACGAGTGGAGCGTCTTCGACCTGCGTCTCTTCGTCTGGTTCGCGCGCCTTCACAATGCAAAACTCTGCCACTTTGGCCGCCGTGGCGTAGGCGACAAAGGAAAAGTCGATGGGAAACGAGCCCGGGTTGAGCACGATGCAGTCCTCGTAGCGCTGCTCAAACTGGGCAAACGAGTCGGCCACGACGACGACGTCGGGCAGCGGGTAGAGGCGCAGCGAGTGGTCGAGCGGCCAGGCGATCGGGCGCGCGCTCATCGGCAGCGGGCAGAGGTGCGACTCGTCGAGCAGCGTCTTGACGACGTGCTGCGAGAGCTCGGTGGCGTGCTGATCGTCGGTCGGCGGCACGACGCTGTGCCTGCGCAGCTTCTCGGCGATGTCGTCGCGGAAGACGACGATCTCCTGGCGGCCGACGCGAATGTGGCACGGATTCGTCGTGAAGATCACGCGCTCGCGCAGGCGCGCGCGCGACGTCATGCGCGACGTTGCGATCGACGGCAGCTCCATCGTCGGCACGGCGCGCACCGACGTGCCGCCGGCGTCCGACGGGCCGGGCACAAAGATGAAGTAGCTCTGCTCGAGCAGCGCCGGCCG
>JANMGB010000192.1:0-2237 GCA_031374415.1 Burkholderiales bacterium | reverse complement strand
GTTGAAAACCTCTTTCAGAGAATGAAAGTTTTCCGGCGTGTAGCCACACGCTTTGAAAAACTGGACTGCATGTTCCTTGGCTTCGTTCACCTCGCGGCCATCAGCAAATGGCTTCAGTGAGTTTCCGAACAGGCCCTAGTGGAGTAGATGATCATCTTTTCCAACTCGCGGATCGCCCATGGTTCAGTAAGGCCAAACCGCCCCGCAACCGATCGAACCTGCCCACCAGCTTCTATAGCAGCCCAGACCGGGGAGATCCGTGGCGAGAGTTCAAGCAAGCTTGTTGGCGCCGACCGAAAATTGACCCACTTAGAGCGATAGTGCCGACCCAAATTTGACCCGGGTGTTCAACCTACCCTGCCACCTTTTTGAGCAGGGGAGAAGGAGTGATCACCATGGCCATGATTGGCAAAGTCAAGCGGATGCATTTCCGCGAGAAGAAATCTATTCGGGAGATCGTGCGGCTGACGAGTTTGTCGCGCAACACGGTACGCAAGTGGCTCAAGACTCCATTGATGGAGGAGCCGACGTACCGGCGTAGCGAAGCGCCGGGCAAGCTCACGCCGTTCGTTGATGCGATCAAGCAGGCGCTCAAGATCGACGCACACCGCCCGCGACACGAGCGGCGCACGGCCCGAGCGCTGCATGCGCAGATCAAGGCCGAGGGCTACGCGGGTGGCTACAGCCGCGTGACCGACTTCGTGCGTGCATGGCGCCAGGGTGAAGGCCAGTCCGTGTTTAGCAAGGCCTTCGTGCCGCTGGCCTTCGAACTCGGCGAGGCGTTCCAGTTCGACTGGAGCGAAGAGGGCCTGGTGGTCGGCGGCATCTACTACCGCATGCAGGTCTCGCACCTGAAGCTGTGTGCCTCAAGGGCGTTCTGGCTCGTGGCCTACCCGAGCCAAGGGCACGAAATGCTGTTCGACGCGCACACCCGTTCGTTCGCGGCCATGGGTGGCATCGCCCGGCGCGGCATCTACGACAACATGAAGACCGCCGTTGACAAGGTCAAGAAGGGCAAAGGTCGAACGGTGAACGCACGATTCGCCGTGATGTGCGCGCACTACCTGTTCGACGCGGATTTCTGCAACGTCGCCTCTGGCTGGGAGAAAGGGGTGGTCGAGAAGAATGTGCAGGACAGCCGGCGCCGCATCTGGCAAGAGGCCGGCACCCGCCGCTTCGGCTCATTTGTCGAGCTCAATGCCTGGTTGGCAGAACGTTGCCGCGCGCTGTGGGGCGAGATCAGCCACCCCGAGCACAGACAGTTCAGCGTGGCCGAGATGCTGGAACAAGAGCGGGAACACCTGATGCCCATGCCCGAGGCATTCGACGGCTACGTGGAGAGCCCGAGTCGGGTGAGCAGCACCTGCCTGGTCAGCGTGAGCCGCAACCGGTACTCGGTGCCATGCGAGTGGGCTGGGCAGATCGTCAGCACCCGGCTGTACCCGGCGCGGGTGGCGGTGGTCGCCGACGACACCATTGTGGCCAGCCACCCGCGGCTGACGATGCGCGGTCAGACCTGCTACGACTGGCAACATTACATCCCGTTGGTGCAGAGAAAGCCCGGCGCGTTGCGCAATGGCGCCCCGTTCGCCGACCTGCCAGCGGCCCTGCAAAAGCTCCAGCGCGCCCTGCTGCGCCACCCCGGTGGCGATCGGGTCATGGCGCAGGTGCTGGCAACCGTGCCGCTGGCCGGCCTGGACACTGTTCTGGTGGCGGTGGAACTGGTACTGGAAAGCGGCGCTGTCAGCGCCGAACATGTGATCAACGTGCTCGGGCGGCTGACCGCCGGCCCGCCGCCTGAGCCGCTGACGACTTCGCTCCAGCTCAGCGATCCGCCACGGGCCAACAGCGGGCGCTACGACAGCCTGCGCGCGGTGGATAGCACCGAGCAAGCCGGTGTTCAGGAGGAGAGCGGCCATGACGCGTGATATCGCAGCCGAGCTCAAAGAACTGCGTCTGCACGGCATGCACAGCGCATGGGTTGATCTGGCGGAACAGAATCAACCGCTGGACGCCGCGCGTTGGCTGATCGAACACCTGTTGCAGGCCGAGAGCACGGACCGGGGGCTGCGCTCGATCAGCTACCAGATGACCACGGCCAAGTTCCCGGCGCACCGCGACCTGGCCGGCTTCGACTTCGAGGCGTCGCCGGTGCAGCGCAAGCTGGTCGAGCAACTGGCGACCAGCGAGTTCACGCAGGTGGCGCACAACGTTGTTCTGGTCGGCGGCCCGGGTAC
>JANMGB010000006.1:0-24000 GCA_031374415.1 Burkholderiales bacterium | reverse complement strand
GCCGGCCGCGGCCAAGACCGCGATCTTCGATTCGATGACGCAGCAGCACATCGACTTCATGCTGAGCAAGATCCCGATGGCGCGTTTTCTCGAAGTGAATGAGGCGGCCGCGATGATCGCGTGGCTGGCGTCGGAAGAATGTTCGTTCAGCACCGGTGCGGTGTTCGACTTGTCGGGTGGTCGGGCCACGTATTGAGCCGGCCGCCTGAACTCGCGCCGGCGAACGACAGCACGACGGCCTGCCGTCCGACACGCCGGGCCCGGCGGGCGGGCCATGCTTGCAGCGCAGCCTGTCCGCTCGTCCATGAGCAGCAGCGCCACGCGCCCACCGTCCAGGAGACCGCCATGACCCACTTTCCCCGATTCCTTCGTGTCGCGTTGCTCGCGGCGCCGATCGCGCTCGCCGCCTGCGGCATGGCCCCGAAGGCCGACCCGAGCCCGATGGGCTCTGCCGGCAGCGTCGGCTTCAGCGCCACGCTTTCCGGCGCCGCCGAAGTGCCCGCCAACCCGAGTGCCGCCACCGGCCGGCTCGACGCGACCTTCGACAAGGCCAAGAACACGCTGCGCTGGACCGTGACCTACTCGGGGCTCAGCGGCCCGGCGACGATGGCGCACTTCCACGGCCCGGCGCTGGCCACCGCGAACGCAGGTGTCGTGGTGCCGTTCCCCAGTGCCCTGAGCCCGGCCTCGGGCGAGACCATGCTCACGCCGACGCAGATCGACGATCTGATGGCCGGCAAGTGGTACGCCAACATTCACACCGCCATGTACCCCGGCGGCGAGATTCGCGGCCAGGTGCTTCGCAAGTAGGAAGCGCGCGCGGCTTGCTTCAAGACGCCGGTTTGGCTTCGGCTTCCTGGTCCTGCAGCAGCCGCCACATCACCTTGCCCGAACCCGACTTGGGCAATGCATCGACGAACTCCACGAGTTTGGGCACCTTGTAGGCTGCCATGTTCTCGCGCGCCCAGGCGGTGATGTCATCGCCGGTGGTCTTGCCCTTCGCCTCGGCGCGCAGCACGACCACGGCCTTGACCGTTTCGCCGCGGTAGGCGTCGCGCGCCGCGATGATGCAGGCTTCCTGCACCGCCGGGTGTTTGTAGAGCAGCATCTCGACTTCGGCCGGCCAGATCTTGAAGCCGCTGGCGTTGATCATGCGCTTCAGACGGTCGGTCATAAAGAAGTAACCTTCTTCGTCCATGCGGCCGAGGTCGCCGGTGCGGAAAAAGGTCTGGCCGTCGAGCTCGATGAAGGCGTCTTTCGTCGCCTGCGGATGACCCCAGTAGCCTTTGAAAACCATCGGGCCGCGCGTGATGATCTCGCCGACTTCACCGATCGGCATTTCTTTCAGCGTGGCCGGGTCGACCACGCGTGAGTCGACGCCGAAGATCGGAATGCCCAGGCACTGCAGCTTGGCGCGCTCGGGCGGGTTGCCGTGCGACGGCGCCGCGGTTTCGGTCAGGCCGTAACCTTCGGCGAAGCTGAGGCCGAACTCGTCGAGCAGGCGCTGCGCCACGGCCTGCGGCATCGCGGCACCGCCGCCGCTCAGGTAGAGCAGGCTGGTCAGGTCGAAGCTCTTGTAGTTGGGGCTGCCGAACAGGTCGATGATCATCGTCGGGATGCAGGTCCAGTGCGTGATCCGGTACTTCGAGATCAGGCGGCCTGCGAGCTCGCGGTCCCAGCGCGGCACGATCACGCTGGTGCTGCCGAGGTAGACGTTGCCGACCACGCCGTACATCATTCCGGTCACGTGGAACATCGGCACGACCGACAGGCTCACCGCCTCGGGCCCGGCCTGGCCCCACTGACCGCCGCCGACCGCGTTCGACATCAACGTGCGGTGCGTGTGCATGCAGCCCTTGGGCAGGCCGGTCGTGCCCGACGGGGAGGGCAACAAGGCCAGGTCGTCGGGCTGGGCGGGGTGCGGGCCGGGCTTCAAGCCGAGCTCGAGCACGTCGGCCCAGCGGGTGAAGCCCGCGGGCAGCGCCGGGTCGCTGCGCAGCCAGGCGTCCATCGCGGCGGGCGGCGCATCGTCGGGGTCGACCGCGCCTTCAGGCATCGCGTCGGTGTAGCGTGTCACGAGCACTTCGGCGAGGCGCTCGGCTTCGGGCACGGCTGCGTTGGCGCTGGCGACGATGCCGGCCAGGTCGGCGGCGCAGATCACGACGCGGGTCTGCGGGTCGGTGATGTAGTGCTTGAACTCCTCGGTGCGGTTCATCGGGTTCACCGGCACCACGACCGCGTTGGCGCGCAGGATGCCGTAGTACGCGGCGGCGTACTGCGGGCAGTTCTGCATGCAGATGGCGACGCGCTCGCCGGTTTTCACGCCCACGCTCTGCAGCCAGCCGGCAACGGCCTCGGCCTGGCGGCGCAATTCAGCGTAGCTCAGCGGCCGGCCGAAGAACAGGTAGGCCGGCTTGTCTGGAAAGCGCGTGGCCGTGACCTCGAGGTTGAACCACAGCGTGGTCTCGGGCACCGCGAGCTGGCGCGGCAGGCGTTTGGGCCAGATCTTGTGGTGCGGGCGCTCGGACATCGGCGTTGGCTGAGAGGCTTTGGAATTCAATCGGGACTCCACGCAAGGGCTGTTTCTTCGAAGCCGCAGGTATAGCGCAGCCGGCCTCCGGCTCCTACCGCGGGAACCCGCAGAGAGCTGAGTGCGGCACGCTGGCGCTGACGGCGTCGGTCGGCGTGTCGCTCGGTGTGGCCTGTGCGTGGGCGGGGCTGAAGGTTGCGCCCTGGCTGCAGCGAATAGTCAACGCGTGCACGGAGCTGAGCTGCAACACGCCCTTCATCGTCCAGTTGTTCTTCCTGTTCTTCGGCCTGCCGGGCATCGGCGCCCGAGCTGTTCGGCATCACCGTCGCGCTCTGGATCGCCGCGGCGCTGGCGCCGGTGATCGGCTTCGTCGAGCTGACCAAGGACGGCACGATGATCACCAACGCGACTTTCCGGCCCTTCACCGTTTACGCGTGCCTGGCGCTGATGTATTTCGCACTGTGTTTCCCGATCTTGGCGTGGAGCAAGTCGCTGGAGGAGAAGCTGAACCATGGGCATCGTTCTTCGGGGCGCCGCAGACCCCCGAGCTGAAGCAGTTCCTGTCGTCGATCGACGCCTGACGAGGTCAGAACGAACCCGCCGCTACTGCGGGTTCTCGCGCTTGCGCTTCGTCTCGAGCACCTGCACACACTCCGGGTGCTCGCGGTAACGCGGCTGCTCGCACTCGCGGTCCATGCACAGCGCCAGCGCGATGAACAAGCGGCTGCCGCACTTCTCGCGCGCCGTGGCCGGCACGACAGGCGCTGCAGCCACCGGCACAGCCACGCCGACCGGATCGCGTGGCACCGCCGGCACCGGCCTCGCACGCGCTTCGGCCGCCGCCTTCGACGCGGCATCGGCATAAGCGCTGGACACCGGGCTGCCGCCCTCGGGGCGCGCCACGCCCGCCACCGGGTTCGGCTTGTTGCGCACAGCGCTGGCAGGCAGCGTGGTGCCCAAGCCCGCCGCCACGGGGGCAGCAGGTTTGCCGGCATCCCCGGAAGCGGCCTTGCCCGGTACCGCCAGGCCTTGCGCCTGCGCCACCGCTGCCAGCGCGGCTTCGGTCGCGGCCTGCGTCGATGCTGCGGTGGTGGCCAGCGGGGCGGCCACGACCACTGCCGGTGCGGAGGCTGGCAGCACGGCAGGTGCAATGGCCGCCACCGAGGCCGCCGCGCTCGCCGCGTCGACAGCAGCGACGGCCGGCGCACGCGCACCGCCGAGCAGGCCGACGAACTGCCACAGCACCACGCCCGCGACCACCACGGCCGCAGCCAGTGCCACCATCAGCAGGCCGCGTTTCGACGAAGTGGCGGCGGGCGGCGCCGCCGGTGGCGTGGCAGCCACCAGCCGCTGCGGCGCAACCGGCATCACGGTCGCGGGGCGCGGCGGCGGCGGCGGCGCCACGCGCGGGGCGGGTGCCTGGGTGGTGTCGATGCGCGTGGCTTGCGGGTCGACCGCATCGACCATCATGGTCGGCTGGAAAGTCACCGCGCTGGGCACCCCGGGCGCCGGGAAAGCCCCGCCCTGCCCCGAACCCACTGACGCCACGCGTGCCGGCACCGGCGCCAGGCCCTTCAGCGCCGCGCGCAGCTCGGCCACGTTCTGCGGCCGCTCGAGCGGGCGCACCCGCAGCGTCCAGCCCACGGCGTCGAGCAGGCGCTGCGACACGCCGGGCACCCCACGCTGTTCGATCGGCTCCACGTCGTCCTGCATCGCGCGCGCCGTCGCCGGGGCCGGCGGCACGCCGAACAAGAGGAAGTGCATGACGGCGCCGAGCGCGTACAGGTCGGTCCACGGCCCCTGGCGCATCTGCGTCATTTCGGCGTACTGCTCGATCGGCGCGTAGCTCGGTTTCAGGATCGCGGTCAGCGACTGCGTGCGGTCGCTGATGACGTGGCGCGCGGCGCCGAAATCGAGCAGGATCGGCGGGCCCTCGGGCGGCAGCAGGATGTTGTCGGGCGCGATGTCGCGGTGGTACACCCCTTCGCGGTGCAGCAGTTCGAGCGCGTCGAGCATCGGGTGGATCACGCTCATGATCCAGGCCTCGTCGGGCGCGTGTGCCATCGCCTTGCGCGCGTCGCGCAGCGTGATGCCCTGCAGGTAGGGCATCACCATGTAGGCGGTGGCGTTGTCTTCCCAGAAGCGGTAGACCTTCACCAGCGACGGGTGGTCGAAACGCGCCAGCAACCGCGCTTCGTTGACGAAGGAGCGCAGCCCGATCGCGTAGGTCTCGGCAAACGAGGCCGAGCGCACCGTGATGATCGGGCCCACGCCGCGCGATGCGAGCGCGGCCGGCATGTATTCCTTCAACGCGACCTGGCGCTCCAGCGAGTGGTCTTGCGTCAGATAGACGATGCCGAAGCCGCCCACGCCGAGCACGCGCAGGATCTCGAACTCGCCGAAGCGCGTGCCGGGCGGCAAGGCGTCGTGTTCGGCGACAGTGGCGGCAGGCGGGGGGTTGGCGGGCGCGTCGTTGCTCATGTTGCGGGCGCCCGTGGCGCGGACGCGAAGATTAACCCACGGGCCAGCGCGCGACGCACCCTTCATTGAGGGGAGACGTGCCTTCGTGCACACCGCAGGGCCACGTGGACGTCGCCCTGCATGACCGCCCGGCGCGTGCACCTAAAATCGGCCTTCCGCCGTCTGTTCACCGCCCTGCCACCCACCGAACGCCATGTCCAAAGTCACCTCGCCCAAGAACCCTTCCGCCAAGCCCAAGAAGGTCGTGCTCGCCTATTCCGGCGGCCTGGACACTTCCGTCATCCTGAAGTGGCTGCAAGACGAGTACCACTGCGAGGTGGTGACCTTCACCGCCGACCTGGGACAGGGTGAAGAGGTGGAGCCGGCGCGCGCCAAGGCCCTGAAGATGGGCATCAAGCCCGAGAACATCTTCATCGACGACCTGCGCGAAGAGTTCGTGCGCGACTTCGTGTTCCCGATGTTCCGCGCCAATGCGCTGTACGAAGGCGAATACCTGCTCGGCACCTCGATCGCCCGCCCGCTGATCGCCAAGCGCCTGATCGACATCGCGCGCCTGACCAAGGGCGACGCGATCAGCCACGGCGCCACCGGCAAGGGCAACGACCAGGTCCGCTTCGAGCTCGGCGCCTACGCGCTGATGCCCGACGTGAAGGTGATCGCGCCGTGGCGCGAGTGGGACCTGCTGAGCCGCGACAAGCTGCTGGCCTACGCCGACAAACACGGCATTCCGGTCGACTTCAAAAAGCGCAAGGGCGGCGGTGCGCCGTACTCGATGGACGCCAACCTGCTGCACATCAGCTACGAAGGCGGTGTGCTCGAAGACCCGAACTTCGCGCCCGACGACAAGATGTGGCGCCTGACCGTGAGCCCCGAAAAGGCGCCGGGCAAGCCACAGATCGTCGAACTGACCTACGCCAAGGGCGACATCGTCGCGATCGACGGCAAGAAGATGAGCCCGGCCGAGGTGCTGACCGAGCTGAACCGCATCGGCGGCAAACACGGCATCGGCCGGCTCGACAAGGTCGAGAACCGTTACGTCGGCATGAAGAGCCGCGGCTGTTATGAAACCCCGGGCGGCACGATCATGCTGGCAGGCCACCGCGCGATGGAGTCGATCACGCTCGACCGCGAAGTGCTGGCGTTGAAAGACGACCTGATGCCGCGTTATGCCCGCATGGTCTACAACGGCTACTGGTTTGCACCAGAGCGCTTATTGCTGCAGGGCTTGATCGATGCCAGCCAGGCCACGGTCAATGGCACTGTGAGGCTCAAACTGTACAAGGGCACCATCATGTGCGTGGGCCGTGAGTCCCTCACTGACTCCCTGTTTGACCCCATGATCTCCACCTTTGACGACGATGGTGGCGCCTACAACCAAGCTGATGCGGCGGGCTTCATTAAACTCAATGCCCTGCGCCTGCGCATTGCGGCCAACGCGCAGGCGGCACGCAAAAAATCGAGTGCCAAACGTTCAACGGGAAAAGCCAAAACGCCAGGCCGCTGAAACAGATAGCCACTCACACTGGGGCACCCGATGAACATCGAAGGTCTGCATACGTGGGTCATCAACCTGGACCGTGCGCACGAACGCTTGAGCCACATCCAGGCCCAACTCAAACCCCTGGGGCTGGCTTGGACGCGCCTGCCTGCGGTGGATGCCCAACAGCTGCAAGCCCAGCAGCTGGTCGAGCTGGATGAGCGCGCATTCCGGCGGCGCCACGGAACCATACCGGCGCTTGGCGAGTTGGGTTGCTATTTGTCGCACGTGGAAGTCATGCGGGCGTTCTTGCGTACCGACGCTCAATTCGCGCTGATTCTGGAAGATGACGTGATCGCGCACGCCACCTTGCCGCAGGTGCTGCAGGGCTTGGTGCAACACCCGCACAGGTGGGACATGGTCAAGCTCTCGGCCGTGCACTCCGGCACCCCCCAACCCATCATCGAAGTCGCGGCCGGACATCACTTGGCTGTGATGCTGAGTCAGTGCACGGGCTCAAGTGCCTACCTCATCAATCGCCACGCTGCGACGCGTTACGTGGCGTCACTGCTGCCCATGTGCCTACCCTATGACCATGCCTTCGACCGAGGCTGGCAGCTCGATCTCAAGGTTCGCACAGTCACCCCCACACCCTGCACCCACTATGGCGGCTTGGTCAGCTCGATGGGCACCTTTAATCCCCACCGAAAGCTGCCCAAAAGGCAACGCCTGCCGACCTATTGGTACCGCATCTGCAACGAGGCACAGCGCCTTTGCTATGGTCTGCGGCATACCATCCTAGAGCGACGGGCCAGCCCTCATCAGCGGTCGTGACTCCTCACATGAATCCCAGCGAGCGCCAGCTGCCAAAGTTGACCAGGTTAGGCAAGATGGTGTCCAACTGCCCCTCGGTGGCCCCCATCCAACGCAGCAGCGTGGCGGCGTATTGGTCGACACTGCAACCCGGAATCCAGCGCCCCAGGGGTTCACCGGGATTCAGGCCCACATCGTCAGGCCCACCGAGCGCCAAGGTGGGATAAAAGCCGTAGGCCGTTTTGCCCCGCACGCCGCTTCCCAATACCAATTGATGATTGCCCCAAGCGTGGTCGGTGCCACTGGTGCTGTTGGGCTTAAAGGTGCGACCAAAGTCACTCTCCGTGAACAGTGTCACCTGCGGGCCCATCCCGATGTACCTCATGGCCTGGTGAAAAGCGGCCATGGCATCGGCCATTTGCTTCAGTAGATCAGCGTGGTGGCCCAGGGTGGCGTTGTTGTAGTACTGCCCACTGTGGGTATCAAACCCCCCCATAGAGGCCAAGAAAATTTGCCGATCTCCCTGCACCGTCGCACGTCCGGCAATCAGCTTGGCAATCTGGTAAAGCTGCTGCGCCACCGGCGTCGTGATCCGGCCATTGACCGTCAGTGACGCAAAGGCCTGGTCAATGGCCGCCACAGATCCTGCCTGCCCGGGCAAGGCCACAAGCAACGTAGCCAAGCGATCCGCGATACTCACGGCGTCACGGTGTTGGCGAGCGAAAGCATTCATCATGACATTGGTTTGAGGCGTGGCGTAAATGGCCTCCAACGCCACCTTGCGTGCCGCCATGGGCTGCCAACGGAGCTCGTCAGTCGAGGTGCCATCCACGCCAAACCGCTCGCCTGGCAATGGCAGCTGAAGGGGGGTGGCGGAGGTCGACATCCCAAACCGCCCCCCCCCACTCAAGGAGATGACAGGGTTGGCCATGCCCAGGACTTGCGCAGCCCGCCCGCCCCACCCCGTGCGTGCCAACGAGTTGGTGCCTGCAGCCTGCCAAAGCGTTTGCTGGTCGGAGTGGGAGTAGAGGTTGCTGGGGACGAGAGCTGAAGACGAAGCCAGTGAGCGAAACTCCGTCTTGCTCATAGGACGTCCCAAAGGGCCGACATTGAAAACCGAGGTCAATGCCCCTTCCGCCCAGGCCGGCGCTAAGGCCGACATAGAGGGATGAAGCCCGTAGTCGATACCCGACCAAGGCACCAAACTGCCACGCGGCACAGCCAGCGGGCCGCGAACGCTGGCGTACTGCCCATAACGAGTGGCATCGGTGGGAATGACCATGTTCATGCCATCGTTGCCTCCGTAGAGGAACAAACAAACGAGCGCTTTGTAGTCGGCGGCCATCGCCTGGCGCGGCATCAGGCCCGATGCGGCAGATACCGCGGTGGCCACTGCGCCCCCCAGGCAATCACGCCGAGAACACAGGCCCCCATCAGAGCCGGGGTCGGGGGCAGAATGCAGCTTGTTGGAGGGGTGGTGCATGGCAGGTCTCGTCTGATTTTCGTGGGAAGCGCGACGACTCATGAGTCCATGAGCGCCTCAACGCACAACGTGATACTGCGGGGTCGAAAACACCAAGTAAGCCGCACTGCGGGCGCGGTAGGTGAGGTACTCGGTGCCCGCTGTTTGTGGGGTGAACGCCGCCACCGCCGTGATGACCTGCGTGCGCTGGCTGGCTGGCAACAACTCACCCAAGGCCAATAGCGACAAGCGATCAACCAGCACGGCAGGGTCGCGTGCGTCGTACAAAAAATCTGATAGGTCAACCTTGGTTCCCAGCGCGTTGGGGATATTGGGGTTGGGGGGGGCGCCCCAATTCACGGCGTGATTGACGTAGTTGATGCGCGCCAAGGCCGTGCTTGTGCCGTGCAAACCAAATGGCGGCCCGATCAAACTGGTTTGCGGCAACGGGTAGTCGGGTGGGTAGTAGTTGAACACCGAGGGCGAGCGAAAGGCGTGCTGCCCAAGCATCTCGCCCCACCACCACCCCAAGGAGTCCCCATCGGTTTGGCCTTGGAGTGCCCGCAACACCCCGACGAACAATTGCACCGGCTCACGCAGGCGACCGGCATTGGCTGAGGTGGGCTCATTGCGTGCCTCTGAGTCCAGCAGCACCGCCGCCACGGTCGCTTTCAAGTCGCCGCGCACCCCCGAGCCAAAACCCGCATGGCTGCCACTGACAAAGGCTGAGGCCACCCGGGCAACGTACTGCGGCGAGGGATTGCTGGTCACCAAATGGGCGATCAGATGACGACTGATGAAGGGGGCCGTGTTGGGGTGCGAGATGATGCTGTTGAGCACGGCATCCAGGGCCTGAGGCGCGGTGTGCCCTAAAGGCAACGAGACGCCCGAGAGCAAGGCGCGGGGCTGCGTATCGTGCAGGCTGGCCACAGGCACCATGTCACCTTCGTGGAACACGCAGTTCGCGCCCTGCGGCCAGCACCCCCAGGGAGAAGCCCCCCCAGGCGGGTAAGTCCAACCCGTGAGGGCATAGGCGTAAGACCGAATTTGCTGGTCGTCATAAACCGGCCGGCAAGTTCCGCCGACGAGGGTGCCATCCCCATTGAGCAAACACGGGCCAACTGAAAACAACTGCAGCAACTCACGCGCGAAGTTTTCGTTCGGTGCCGACTTATCGTTGTTGGCATTGCCCAAGTAATGCCCCATGACCGGCGACAGCGCCACTTTCTTGAGCACCTCGCGGTAGTTGCCAAAAGCGTTGCGCAGCAGCATGTTGTGATAGTTGCGCAGTCCATAGGTGGACTCGACTTCCACGTTGGAGACCACCAGGATTTGCGCCATCGCCCACGCCACACGCTGGCGCAGCTGATCAGGCTGAGTCATCGCGTTGCGATAAAAGTCCCACAGCAGGGGTTGGTTAGAGGACCAATCGCGCCAGCAGTTTGGCCCTCGTGAATCGCAAAACTGCCCCGGGCCGGTGAACTGGTGCACTTCACTGCCGGCCCCACTGACGTAGCGCGACCCGCCCGAATTGAATTGCTCGCCCAGCCAAGCAGGCGGGGTCTTGGTGCGCATGTAGCCGAGCAACCATTCGTACTGTCCAAAAGTCGTTTGCTCGGCCAAGCGCACTGCCTCGCGTTGGGTCAACACGGATGTCGCCGCCGCCAACCGCACAGCGCCGACTTCACTGCGCACATCTGCCGTGGGGGTTGTTGTGGCAGATGTCCCCTCATCACCGCCACCACCACACGCCGAAACCAGTGCGGCGCAGACGCTGACCGTGATCCACCATAGCGCACGCCCGCACGCCACGTCCCAACGCAAGGAAAGCTGTTTGCCCATCAATCTCTCCGAAGGCCCCATCACGTCACACAGGGGTCAAGCTATGTCATGTGCGCTGACAGCACGCGTCGGAACTGATACAAGATGTGTCTCGCAACAACTTGGCGGATGGCATCGTGCCCGGCGTCATGCACCAGCGACACCACCCGCACTCAATGGGGCACGCTCAAGAAGCAGCAATATCGATGCCAACACTTTGGGCCCTTGGCTACCTCACACCGTCTTGAGGCAGTGTGAACCGCTGCAGGTCGTGCGCGAAATGCAGCTGGCCCGCATCGCGCGCTCGGGCCGGCGCCTCGACTTGAGACACGCGGCGCCCCTGTGATCAGCGGCTGGACCCACGCTGAACCATCACACCACCACAGGCTCGGGTTCAAGCCGAATCCCGAATCGACCGTACACACTTTCTTGAATCAAGCGCGCCAGGGTCAACACCTCTGAGCCGGTGGCACCGCCCCGGTTCACCAGCACCAGGGCTTGCTTGTCGTATACCCCGGCACGCCCCACCGATTTACCCTTCCAACCACAGGCATCGATCAGCCACCCGGCCGCCAGCTTCACATTGCCATCAGGCATGGGATAGTGAACGATGGCAGGGTCGCGGCCGATGATGTCACGGCATTGCTCGGGCGTCACCACGGGGTTCTTGAAGAAGCTCCCCGCATTGCCAATGAGCTGTGGATCAGGCAACTTGGCACGCCGAATCGACACCACCCAGTCGGCAATCTGCTGCGCACTGGGATCGCGCAGGCCCGTCTCGGCCACCTTGCGTTCGAGCTCCAAATAGCCCAGCACAGGCACCCACGGCTTGGGCAAACGAAAGCGCACTCGGGTGATCACACTGCGACCGGCCAGATCATGTTTGAAAACGCTGTCGCGGTAGCCAAAGGCGCAAATGCTCGGCCACAGCGTCACGCAGCGCCCCGTGCACAAATCAACGGCGTCCAGCGAGTCAAAACGGTCTTTCAACTCCAGACCATAGGCGCCAATGTTTTGCACAGGTGACGCACCCACCGTGCCAGGAATCAAAGCCAGGTTCTCCAACCCCCCCCAACCCTGCGCCAAGGTCCAGCTCACCACGTCGTGCCAATTTTCTCCGGCACCTGCCTCGACCACCCAAGCATCGCTCTCCTCACGCACCAGGCGCTTGCCCATGACCTCGACCTTGAGCACCGTGGCAGGCACATCGCGGGTCAAAATGATGTTGCTACCGCCGCCCAAGACGAAATGCGGACCACGCCCCAACTCAGGGTGGTCAAGGACACGGCGCACATCGGCGTCCGAGGTGATGCGCACCAGGCGTTGGGCCACTGCGGGCAAGCCAAATGAGTTGTATGGTTTGAGGCTCGTGGCCGTTTCGATTTGCATGGCAGAATTTTTGACTGGTCGCGAAGTGTCGCACCGCGGCGGTACGTGCGTTTCTCGTCAGCCATGGTGAGTGAGACACTCCACCCTCGGCCTTTTGAATTGTTTTGTTTTTTGCCGCTTCATTGGAAACTTACCATGCCCAGTTTTGACACCGTTCTCGAACCCGACTTGGTCGAGGTGCGCAACGCCATCGATCAAACCGCCAAAGAAATTGGCACCCGCTTTGACTTCAAAGGCTCGTCGGCACGCGTCGATTTGAAAGACAAAGAACTCACCGTGTTTGCTGACAGTGACTTTCAGATCAACCAGGTGCTGGACATTTTGTTGGCCAAAATGACCAAACGCAGTGTTGACATCCGCTTCCTGGACCGCAGCGCCAAAATTGAAAAAATCGGCGGTGACAAGGTCAAGCAACTGATCACGGTCAAGAACGGCATCGACACCGAAACGGCCAAGAAAATCCAAACCCTCATCAAGCAAAGCAAGCTCAAGGTGCAAGCGGCCATCCAAGGCGACACGGTGCGCGTCACAGGCACCAAGCGCGATGATCTGCAGGCGGCCATGGCCGAGATACGCAAAGCCGTGGCAGACGCCCCCTTGTCGTTCAACAATTTCCGCGATTGAAGCCGGCTGTCTCGACACTGACGCAGGCCTTGTTCTCACAAGGCTTTGGCACGCGCCGGGATTGTGACGGCTTGGTGCTGGGGGGCCACGTGAAGTGGCAAGGCCAAGTCTGCACCGATCCTCACACTGAGTTGCCCACCCAGGGCTTGGTGCTGCAAGTGCGAGGTGAAACCTGGCCCTATCACGCCAAAGCGCTGCTCTTGATGCACAAGCCCGCGGGCGTGGAGTGCTCGCAAAAGCCCAAGCATCATCCCAGCGTCTACAGCCTGCTGCCGGCCCCGCTGCGCCGGCGCGACGTGCAAAGCGTCGGCCGCCTGGATGCCGACACCACCGGCTTGTTGCTGCTGACCGATGACGGCACCTTATTGCACCAACTGACCTCGCCCAAGCACCATGTGCCCAAAGTCTATGAGGTCGGCTGCAAGCACCCCGTCACCCCCGATCAGGTGGCTCAGTTGCTGGCCGGTGTGAAGCTGGTGGACGACCCCGCGACAGTCCATGCCGCTGCCGCGGAGCCCACCGGCGAGCGTCCCGATGGCCTGCATGGCTTGCGCATGACCCTGGTCCAAGGCAAGTACCACCAAGTCAAACGCATGATGGCAGCCGTCGGCAATCGGGTCGAGCAATTGCACCGCAGCCAGTTCGGATCATTGGTTTTACCGCCGGAGTTGGCCCCCGGACATTGGCTGTGGCTGGACCCTGCCCAGAACTGGCGCTAAAAGGATCCAACAACCCCTAACGCTCAACGTCAGCACGCCATGCGTGCGGGGTCGGGGTGCGCTTGGGCACCCCTCAGCAAGCTCAGCGGGCACCCAGGCCGCGACGACGACCCACCCAGCCCATGATGCCCAGGCCCATCGCCATCATGGCCCAGGTCTCGGGTTCCGGAACCGGCGACACAACCGCTGATGATGACACTGTCAGGTTGTCGACGTAATAAGCCACTGCCCCAGGGGCTCCGCGACTGACAGCGTTCCAGCTCAAGCTACGCAGGTCGGAAAACTCAGGGCTGAAAAGATGGGTGTCCATCGTGGATGCCAAGTAGTTGCCTGGCAACTGCTGGTCGTTGGGCGCCACGACGCTGTAGGGGATGAACGCCCCTGCTGTGAATGTTTGCGACACCGAGCTGCCATCAGAACGCAACCCGCTGAAGGTCACAAAGGCCTGCATCGGGTTGACGCCAAAGTACGAGCCGAGATCAACGTGCTGGGCACTGAACACCGACTGGTCAGCCGCTGTCATGGTGACCTGATGGTCACTCACGAACATACGGGTAGAAAAATCTGGCAACCCCACAAACGCCGGATTTTGATTGGGTCGCGCCATGTACAGCTCAGGTGATACCAGCGTGAAACTGTCTTCGGTGTACGTTTCAAGAGACTGACTGACCCCCCCCATCACACCGCTCTCGAAGGTCAAGACATTGGCCTGGGCGCTGGCGCCCAACAAGCCCATGACAACGGCAGTAGTGACAGACACAAAAGCAGACGGGGAAGTTGACATGGGAAATGGCCTTGGGTGTGGGTTTGGGTATCAGCCGATAGTGTCCGTGACGCAAGTCACCGATTCAATCCCCGAGTCAGGGGGGATGGGTGAACCCGAACAGCGCTCCGGCGCGGGCCGCCATAATCCGGCCCATGCAAGTTTTCCGCGGATGGCATCACCCCGACATGGCGCGCGCCTGCGCGCTCACGATCGGCAACTTTGACGGTGTCCACCGGGGCCACCAAGCGATGCTCGCACTGCTGCGCAATGAGGCGCAGCACAGGGGCGTGCCGAGTTGCGTGATGACGTTCGAGCCTCACCCGCGCGACTATTTCGGCCGCCGAGCAGGCAAGCCGATGGCCGCCCCGGCGCGCATTGCCACTCTGCGCGATCGCTTGATTGAGCTGGGGCGTTGTGGAATCGACCAAGTGTTGGTGTTGCGTTTTGACAGCAGACTGGCTGCCCTGAGCCCCGAACGCTTTGTGTCTGAGGTTTTGGTGACGGGGCTGGGCGCAAAGTACTTGCTTGTGGGGGACGACTTCCGCTTCGGCGCCCAACGAGCGGGTGACTACGCCATGCTGGATGCCGCGGGGGCCAGGCATGGCTTTGATGTGGCACGCATGATGAGTTATGAGGTCCATGGTCAACGGGTGTCCAGCTCAGCCGTGCGCGGGGCATTGCAGCAGGGGGATATGGCCCAAGCGGCCACCTTGCTGGGCCGGCCCTACAGCATCAGTGGTCATGTGGTGCACGGGCGCAAATTGGGCCGCGAGCTGGGCTTTCGGACCTTGAACCTGCACTTTGCACACGATCACCCCGCCGCGCAGGGCATTTTTGCGGTTCAGGTCCACGGCCTGACCCAAGCGCCCGTGCCGGGCGTGGCCAGCCTAGGGGTGCGTCCCACAGTTGAACATGCCGGGCGGATGTTGCTCGAAGTCCATTGTTTAGCGTGGCCCGAGCATCTGGGCACGGAGGGCGCTTACGGCCGCTGCGTGCGGGTCGACTTGTTGCACAAGCTGCATGACGAAAAGCACTACGACTCTCTGGAGGCCCTCAAAGCGGGCATCACCCAAGACGTGATCGAAGCCCGCGACTGGCTGGGCGCTCGGCTGGGCTGACCCCCTGTTCCCCGGCCCAACCGCGGTTCAAAACCGCCGCGCAATGCCCACGGAAGCCCCCCAGTTGGTCCCCCAACTCACCAAGGGGCTGTCAAGCTGAGGGCCCATGCGCCGTACGGCTGACGCACCGACAAAACCGACCCACTTGGGGCTGATGTCTATTCGCACCGTGGAGCCCACCGAGGCGTTCAACAAGCCACTGCTGGGCGTATAGAGCGGCAAACCACTGAGGGCCGATTGTGTCGGCGAGACCCCAAAATAGCTGCGTTGAAAGCGAGCGTCGGCGGCCGAGAGGCCCGCACTCAACACCCATCGGGTACGCGGGCTCAGGGGCTTTTCACGCGAGACACCCACATCCACCACCTGACCACCGCCACGCCCCAACAAATCGGTGGACCACCCCATGCCAGCACTCCACTCGGGCGTCAGTTGGTAGGTGGCTGAAGCACGTAAACGCAGGGTAGGCCGCACACGGTCGTACCCTGCCAATGAAGGCGAGTCACTGATGCGCGCCCCTCTGTCAACGCGCAGCCCGAGGTTGAAACGCCAATGCGCATCGCTGAGCATATCGAGCCCCAGGCCGTTGAACACATCGTCATTGCGGCGCACCGCAAAACTGCCTGTGTTGGAGATGCTCAAGCGCTTGTAGCGCAAGTAATACCCTGGACGGGCCTGCAAGGCTTGTCCGCGGTAGCTGCTGCTCAGTACGGGCCCCAAAGCCCCCTCCCAGGCCCACGGCTTGGGTTCACTCGACAGCACCGTCTGCGCCGGTGGTTTCGAGTCCGATGCAGGAGCCGCCTCGGTGTCTGCCCAAACGGGGCCTGCCAGCGCCCAACCGCAGCATGCAGCCGCCCAAACCAGGGGAGTCGACCTGAAAATGCCCAAAGACATGACGCTGTGGCTCCGTTCGCAAGTACTACGCTTGTAGCCGAGCTTGGCTGCTTGTAGAAAAAAATAACCGGGTCGTTCGCGATATTGTTCGCACGACCGGACCCAGTCAACGTGCGCTACCGACCGAGTACCCACGCCCCCCCCTTTTTCTTCCTGCACCAAGCTGGGCAGATAGAATGGGCGACCATGTCTTTGGTTCCCAACTCCCCCTTGCGCCTGGCCTCGAGCTCCACGCGTCGCCAAACCACGCGCGACCGAATTTGAAGGTGTCCTGAGCAGCGCCTCGCAAGCCTTCGCTCGTGAGGCCGCGCTCGTGTCGCCCCGCAAGGGCCTTCATTCACATGTACCCCGCAGTCAGTCCGCCCAAGCGGGGTGGGCAGTTCTCACCGAAGAGCCTTCGCATGACCACCGACAAAACCGCGCCCGTTGATTACCGCGCCACGCTGAATTTGCCAGACACCCCTTTCCCCATGCGGGGCGACCTGCCCAAGCGCGAACCCGCCTGGGCCCGAGCCTGGGATGACAACGGCCTGTATGCCCATTTGCGCGCCACCCGCCAGGGCCAAGAAAAGTTCGTGCTGCACGATGGCCCTCCCTACGCCAACGGCCAAATTCATATCGGCCATGCACTGAACAAAGTGCTCAAAGACATGATCGTCAAGTCCCGGCTGCTCAAAGGCCTGGATGCGCAGTACGTGCCGGGCTGGGATTGTCATGGCCTGCCCATCGAGAACCAAATCGAAAAGACCTTCGGGCGCACCTTGTCGCGTGATGAGGTGCAAACCAAGAGCCGCGCCTACGCCCATGAGCAAATCGGCCTGCAAATGGCAGACTTCAAGCGGCTGGGCGTTTTGGGCGACTGGCGCAAGCCCTATCGCACCATGGACTTCGGCAACGAGGCCGGCGAGATCCGCGTGCTTCAACGATTGATGGAGCGCGGCTTTGTGTACCGCGGCCTGAAGCCGGTGTATTGGTGCTTTGCCTGCGGCTCGTCGCTGGCGGAGTTTGAGATTGAGTACGCCGACAAAACCTCGCAAACCCTGGACGTGGCTTTCTTGTGCGCCGAGCCTGACAAACTGGCTGCGGCCTTCGGCTTACCCACGCTGAACCAAGAGGCGTTTGCAGTCATCTGGACCACCACCGCCTGGACCCTGCCCGCCAACCAAGCCCTCAACCTCAACCCCGAACTCAGTTACGCACTGGTGCGCACCGAGCGCGGATTGCTGGTTTTGGCAGAGGCCCTGGTCGAGAAATGCCTGGCGCGCTACCAGCTAGAAGGCACGGTGGTGGCCACCACCCTGGGCCAAAGGCTGGACGGCATCTCCTTCCGCCACCCGCTGGCCCATGTCGATGCCGGCTACGACCGCCTGAGCCCTGTCTATTTGGCAGACTACGCAACGGCCGAAGATGGCACAGGCATCGTGCACTCGGCACCCGCGTATGGGGTGGATGACTTCAACTCATGCCGCGCGCATGGCATGGCCGTGGATGACATTTTGAACCCCGTTCAGGGCAACGGCAGCTACGAAGCCGAGTTGCCTTTGTTTGGCGGCCAAAATATCTGGAAAGCCTGCCCCGTCATCATCGACACCCTGCGTGCCGCAGGCCGCCTGCTGGCCACGGACCAGATGGTGCACAGCTATCCTCATTGCTGGCGTCACAAAACCCCTGTCATCTATCGCGCAGCAGCACAATGGTTCGTGCGCATGGACGAGGGGGAGGGCGTGTGCACCGTCGACAAGGCGCCCGGCACACTGCGCCAAACGGCCTTGAAGGCCATCGACGACACCCAGTTTTACCCCGAGAGCGGCCGCTCTCGCCTGCGCGACATGATCCAAAATCGGCCCGACTGGTGCATCAGCCGACAACGCAACTGGGGCGTCCCCCTGCCCTTCTTTTTGCACAAAGACACGAGCGAGTTGCACCCCCAAACGCTGGCCCTGATGGAGCGGGCCGCTGAGTTGGTGGCTGCGGGTGGCGTAGAAGCCTGGGCGCAGCTCAAGCCGGCCGATTGGCTTGGCGACGAGGCCGAGGATTACACCAAGAGCACAGACATCTTGGACGTGTGGTTCGACTCGGGGTCCACCTTCTTTCATGTGTTGGATTCGACGCTTGGAAGCCACGCAGGCAGCGGCCATGCGCACGGGCCCGAGGCCGACCTCTACCTGGAGGGCCATGACCAGCACCGGGGCTGGTTCCACTCGTCTTTGTTGTTGGCCTGTGCACTCAAAGGTCGCGCGCCCTACCGCGGTTTGCTGACCCACGGCTTCGCCACCGACGGCAAAGGCGAGAAACAGAGCAAGAGCAAGGGCAATGTCGTGGTGCCGCAAACCGTGAGCGACAAGCTCGGTGCCGAGATCATCCGCTTGTGGGTCGCCAGCACCGATTACTCGGGCGACCTCAACATCGACGACAAAATTTTGGCCCGGGTGGTCGACGGCTACCGCCGCATTCGCAACACCCTGCGCTTTTTGCTAGCCAATACCAGCGACTTCAACCCCGAGCATGACCACGTTGCGTTGGCCGACATGCTCGAAGTGGACCGCTACGCGCTGGCACGCGCTGCGCAGTTTCAAGCCGAAGTGCTATCGCACTACGAGGTGTATGAGTTTCACCCCGTGGTCGCCAAGCTGCAGGTGTATTGCAGCGAAGACCTGGGGGCGTTTTACCTGGACGTGTTGAAAGACCGGCTTTACACCTCCGCCCCGGGCTCCCTGCCCCGCCGCAGCGCCCAAACAGCCCTGTGGCACATCACCCATGCGATGCTGCGCTGGATGGCGCCCTTCTTGAGCTTCACTGCCGAGGAGGCGTGGCCGATTTTTGCGCCCGGGCGCTCAGTGTCCATCTTCACCGAGACCTATCACGTGCTGCCTGACATCCCCGAGGCAGCGAACTTGATGGCCCGTTGGGCGGTGTTGCTCAAGCAGCGCGCCGTGGTGCTCAAAGCCCTGGAGGACGCGCGCACCGCCGGGGTGATCGGCTCGTCTTTGCAGGCCGATGTGACCTTGCGAGCCAGCGGTGATTTGCATGCCCTGTTGAGCAGTTTGGGCGATGACTTGAAGTTTGTTCTGATCACCTCACAGGCACGGGTCGAGCAGGTGGCTGCAGGCCACGAGGAAGCCCCCGTGATTCAGGTCAGTGCGGGCACCAAGTGCGAACGCTGCTGGCATGTGCGCGAAGACGTTGGGCAGGATCCCGCCCACCCCACCCTGTGCGGCCGCTGTACGGGCAACCTGTTCGGCGCGGCTGAACTCAGAAAGGTGGCTTGAACATGGCAAGTACACCAACCCGCCAAGCGTCCATATGGCCCTGGCTGACCCTGTCCTTGATCATCATCGTCGTCGATCAAATCACCAAGACGCTGGTGATCCAACACTTTCAACTGGGCGACAGCCAGACCCTGACCTCGTTTTTCAATCTGGTTCGGGCACACAACCCTGGGGCTGCGTTCAGCTTTCTCGCGGACGCGTCAGGTTGGCAACGCTGGCTCTTCACGGGCATCGGCCTGGTGGCCACTGGGCTGATTTTGTGGCAGTTGCATCAGCACCGCGGGCAGCGGCTCATCAGTCTGGCGATGGCTTTGATTTTGGGCGGCGCGCTGGGCAATGTTGTCGATCGCCTGCTGCACGGGTACGTGATCGACTTCCTGGACTTTCACTGGGAATTTTTGTCTGGCCTGTTTCGCAACGGTCATTTCCCGGCCTTCAATGTGGCCGACGCGGCCATCACGGCAGGGGCCATGTGTCTGATCAGCAGTGAGTTGTTGCGTCTCAAGCGCAGCAGCTGAACAGCGGGGGCCTGGCGATAACCCTGCCCTTCGCGAATGCCCCGGTCTGGCATGATTCGGTGGGCCCGGCTGAGTGGATGTCGTACAAGCCGGGGCTGAAGTTTCAGCCCCATTGTTTCATTCAAATGACACCCGACCCGGATGCTTGACTTCAGTTGCCTTCGACTGTTTGAATGGCTCGACATGCCCATGTGGGTGTTCGATGCCGAACGTCTGTGCATGGTCTGGGGCAACCCCGCCGCACTCACGTTCTGGCACGCCCGCAACGAGACCGAGTTTTTTTCCCGCGATTTCTCCGACGTCACTGAAGGCGCGCGCACGCGGCTCCTGCTGACCATGCAAAGCCACGCCAAGGGCGAGGTGACACGAGAGTCCTGGACGCTTTACCCGCGCGGCACCCCCGTGACCTCCGAGCTGGTCGCGCGCGGCATCCGCTTGCCCGATCAACGACAAGGCATCTTGTTTGCCTCTGAGCCCTTGGCGGCGAGCTTTGACGCCAACGCCTTGCGCGGGGTCGAGGCCGTGCAACACACCACGGTGCGCATCGCCTTGCACAGTCTGCCCCACGGGCTCGCGCTGATGCGCAACCCGGCGGCCGTGCAAGCCTTCGGCCCCGTGCGACTCAAGCCCGAACGCAACAGCGCTGACTTTGCCGCCATGTTCAACGAGCCAGGTTGGGCCTCACGCGTCATTGCGCAAGTGCGCAAAGGTCAAACCTTCAGTGCCGAGATGGAGTTGCGCACCCTGCAAGGGCTTCGCTGGCACGGAATTGATGTGCGCCCGGTGGTCGACCCGGGCACCGGCCACAAGGCCATGCAAGTCAACGCCCGAGACATCTCCAACCTCAAAGCCGTGCAGCAGGCTCTGGAAAGCGCGCGGGTGGAAGCCGACCGAGCCAACCTGGCCAAGAGCGAATTCCTGGCCAACATGAGTCACGAAATTCGCACCCCCATGAACGGCGTGCTGGGCCTGACCGACCTGGTGTTGCGCACCGAACTCAACCCCACGCAACGCAAGTACATCGAGCTCGCCCACCAATCGGCCAAGGGCTTGATGGTCATCATCAACGACTTGCTGGATGTCGCCAAAGTCGAATCAGGCCGGATGCAATTGGAACAATACCCCTTGGACCTGTACCGATGCATCGATGAGGCGCTCATGCCCCTGACCCCCGAGGCCCAGAGCAAAAACCTCAACCTCTACGCCAACATCCATCCCGACATACCACGGATGGTGATCGGCGATGCGGTTCGACTGCGGCAAGTGTTGGTCAATTTGGTGGGCAATGCACTGAAGTTCACTGAACGTGGCGAGGTTCGGATCAGCGTCAAACCACTCAACCCTGAGGCGGTGCCTGACGACACGGTCGATTTGCAGTTCAGTGTGCACGACACGGGCATCGGCATGAGTGAAGATCAACTGGCCCGTGTGTTCGATCCCTTTGTACAGGCCGACAGCAGCATCACCCGCCGCTTCGGCGGCACCGGCTTGGGCCTGACCATCGTCAAGCGGCTGGTGCGCCTCATGGGGGGCGAGATCAAAGTGCAAAGCACCCTCGGACAGGGGAGCTGCTTCAGCTTCCAGCTGCGGATGCAGCGGCAAGGCGCGGCCGTGGTTCAGACCGCTGGCGATGCTGATTTCTGATTCGGGAAAAAACAAAAACCTCGTGAGCCAGCAAATTCATGCTGGATATTTTTCACAGCTCCTTCCTTGATCTTTGGAAAAATACTCATTCACTATCAATCGGAGTGACACACGCTGCTCGTCCGTGAGGGGATCAGTTTTTTCGCCTGTGATCACCAGACCTGTATCACAGACCCATACACTTGCCATTCCTGTCCCACAGGCGTCGTTGAAGCGTTCGACTCCCGCAACAATCTCCCTCTGCACATCCAAACCCAAGGCTTGATGCTTGGCCTGCCTATCCATGAAATTAATTTCGCCGTGCAGGGCAAATCGTGATTTCTCCGCCAGGAGTGGCGCAATTCCAGCCAGCAGTGAACTGATACCTTGAGCATTCAGTTCGACACCGGCACACCCTACTGGACCCGCATGATTTCCATGTTTGTCCTTCCACTCCTCGTGGTTGCACAATCCTTTCAGCATGAGCACAACGCCAAACTGCGTGTCAGAAGAACCAAACACCTCGGCACACAAGGGTCGCGAATTATCAACCTTGACCCTGTTGTAACCCACCCCGAACATCTCAACCCTCTCCCCGTGTTCAGGGAAGTTATAGTCCGTGGAGTAAATATTCAAATGTGAGTGATCCATCGCCATGGAGCCTGCACTTTTTGATTCATGGCCATCCGATAAAACCAACACGTTCGCCCCCGGACTGAGGCTTTGCAGACGGTGAGCGATGAACGCATTCGCAAAAAATTCTGCACTCAACTGACCGAGGTCACTGACCTTGGTCAAGGCGGGGCGGTACAGAGCGTCAACGGGTGTCAACAGAGAGCGCTTTGACTGGCTCCCCTGAGCCTCATGAACACCTTTTTCCGCGTGGCGGCCATTTCCAACTTCGGTCCGCAGCCGCTGTGTGACCGAAGCCAAGGGGGTCTGTTGAGTCGCAGAATTAGCCATGCACGGGTCCGTGGACACCTCTGCTGGCGAGTTGATGGGTGTAGGGTTGCGATCCTCCGGTCCTTTAGGCCGACTGTCAGGCAGGCTGCGTGCGGACTGCAACAGATGCGCCAACAACTCAGCCTGCCTGGCGGTTTGCCGATGAATTTTCCGCTTCATCAAACCCAAGTTGATATCTGTGACAGTTTCACCAGACGCATGGGGACGCGTACCCGCTGGTCGATCCCGTGCCGGCACACTCGACGGCGCGGCTGTGTTATCCACCGCCAAAGCGCTCAAGCAAGCTGGGCGGTGCCCGTGAACAGTGATTCTCATTGGATCTCGAAAAATTCCGGCAGGCTGCTGAAATACCGGTCGAAAAACCGGCAGTGACACGTCTAAGCACAACAGCCGCACACGATGCCACTCGGAGTGTCAACAAGCAACAGGCCCTAGTACCCCGTCTCAGTGGATTAGAAAGGTTGAACTGTTGCGGGGCCCATAGTGAAGTACACAGGCTGCTGGATTCCCGCCTGCGCGGGAATGACGTGGGGAGATGCCAACTCCTGCGCCCGTCATCCCCGCCTTCTCCCGTCATCCCCGCGCAGGCGGGGATCCACGAGGGTGCCTGAGGCGCAACAGGCCCGAGCGCACTGCATTCCTGCAAGCTCAGCTTGCCAATGCGCCCCCTGTTCGCCTTGGCGAAATCAACCTTTCAAATTCACTGAGACGGGGTACTAGGGCCTGTTATCAAAATCTACTTGCTGTTGGCCCCAGCCACACGCTGCTCAGCTTGCGTGCAGTTGTCGACCAAGCGTTGACCGATCTTGTTGTTCATGAGCATCGACTTGGTCGGGATCTGAAGCCACACCACGCCCGCCTTCTTGTCCATCAAGCGGACGGCGCCGGAGGTGGTTTCTTCGGGGGTCATGGTGTAGGTGGTGTTCTTGAAGCCGACCTGAAAAAAGCCAGGCCGACCGCTCACAGGCTGAACACTCACGCGTTGATCCAGCTCGCAATTTGCCTGGCCGGTGAGCACCCGCGCAGCGATGTCGAGCTGGCGGTCATTGATGGCTTCAGCCACCTCGGAGCCCAGTGCCAGGCCCTTGGCCTCGGACTTGAGTTGCTCATGCGGCGTCGCAGGGTGAGGCGACTTTTTGGGTGCTTGGACAGCGCTTTGAGCGAAGCAAACAGAGGTCAGCGCCAACAGGGTCGGGGCCAAGACAAGTTTCATCAACATGAGCAAATCTCCAAAGAAGGACGCTCCAATTGTCTCCCTCTGCACAGAGCCATGGCGTGCCGTATTCCCGGAGATTGCAACAGCTTGTTATTGCAACGGTGATTTTTACCCCCTGTTCAGGGGCTACACCCGTCCCTTGACACTGGAGGCCAAGTCAGACAGGCGCTTCAAGTGCTCCGTCTCAGTGGATTTGAAAGGTTGAATTGTTGCGAGGCCCATGGCGTCGTACAAAGGCTGCTGATAGGGGTAGGAAAGGGCTCTCACCCTCCCCTCCCTCCGAACCGTGCGTGCAGTTCTCCCGCACACGGCTCTCCAGT
>JANMGB010000132.1:0-1869 GCA_031374415.1 Burkholderiales bacterium | reverse complement strand
TCAAAGCCGGTGGCCGCATTGCTGGTCGACCTGGACATCGCCAAGAGCCACAGCCGTCCTTACGTCTCGGATGACAACCCTTACTCCGAGTCCCAATTCAAGACCATGAAGTACAGGCCAGACTTTCCTGCACGCTTCGGCTGCATTGAGGACGCCCGCGCTCATTGCCAAGCATTCTTTGCTTGGTACAACACCATGCATCGCCATTCAGGCATTGGCTACATGACGCCGCACAGCGTTCACTTCGGCCATGTCGACGCCATGCTGGCAACCCGTCAGACCGCCCTCGATGCAGCCTTCTTGGCCCATCCGAACCGCTTCAAAAGCAAGCTGCCACAGCCGCCTTCCATGCCCACCGCCGCATGGATCAACCCGCCACTTCAGGAGCCCTTCCACCCTCAAGACTGCACTGTAAATTCATGACACCAGGTGGCGCAAAGTCATTGACACGCTCCGAAGGCGGAAGGCATCAACGACAGTTCCGCCTCCAATATCTGGGCCATCAATCGCCGACTCAAGAGCGAGATGGCGCCTGGCTATGGCATCCCAGATAGCCGCTTGGGAGCCAACGTGTATGCGGATACCACCTTGGCCCGCAAGAGTGCCGACACACCTCAGATCATGAAGTGGAATGACATACGCCCAGGAAACTTGTTGATCATTCGTCCGACGCAACTGGGCGGGGCTTACGCGATTCCGCGCATCGCAATCCCGCAGCAACCCAGGATCAATGGAAAGGGAATTTGATGTCTTTGCAGGAAAAGCTAAAGGACTTCTCCGGCTCGATCAGCACGGCGACTGGCGATGCGCCTGACGAATACCCGCAATGGAGTTCATGGACTTATGAGACGCACATGGCGGATCTGCGGGAGCTGTGGGCAGAAATTTATCCGCAACTCAAGAACTTAGAGCAGGGGGGCGTTGGTCGATGCGAAGTTACAGGAGATGATCACTGCCTTCGATGCTGCGGAGAAGGAGAGGGGTCGGGCTGCGGCCTGGTTCCTCTATAACCTCGACGTGAACAAGTTGACTTAGCAGATTAAGGGAAATGTGATGTCTCTGAAGCAAAAGCTGGATGATTTTGCCTGTTCAATCTCCCTTGCCACCACGAGCCCGCCTGATGAATATCCAGAATGGAGCGCAGTGACTTATGAAGCGCACATGGCTGATTTGAAAGAGCTTTGGTGGCAGATTCGCCCAAAGCTCAAGAGTCTGGAGCACGCAGAGTTGGTCGATGGCAAGTTGACGGAGATGATCACTGCCTTCGATGCTGGGGAGAAGGAGAAAGGTCGGGCTGCGGCGTGGTTCCTCTATAACCTCGACGTGAACAAGTTGACTTAGGGCCTGGTCTGAACAACTTTATCTGAAGCGTGCTGTGCGGGTCGAGCAGTTTGGCAATGTAAGTTCGTTGCGCTGTGTCGTAGGGAGGAAGCCTGGTGCGATATTCCCAATTTGGCTCCAGGAGTCGACTATCGTTCGGCGCCTTTGCAAAGTTGGGACGAGGGTATGCAAGACGGGCAACAAATTTTGCTTGGAGGCTCTCCCAGTATCCATTCGACAGACTACGAAAAGGGTAGCTTCGTGAACAGGACTACGACGGTGCACCCATTCCACTCAGGTGCAGTTGAGCACACTCTTTACTGGAAAGACAATGTATTGCACTTGGGGGCGGTGGGCTATGGCTATGCACTACGTTGAACAGGGGCACGGTCACAAGGCAATGCTGATGGGATTTTTTTCTTGAAGATGCATGCGGTGTGTTGCCCAACAGCCTTGTTTCCAACACGGGTCAGCGGAGCGTGTCAATGACTTTGCGCCACCTGGTGTCATGAATTTACAGTGCAGTCTTGAGGGTGGAAGGGCTCCTGA
>JANMGB010000005.1:0-1716 GCA_031374415.1 Burkholderiales bacterium | reverse complement strand
GGCTGCGAGCTGTGCGGTGGAGATGGCGACAACCTGTGCGGTGGTCAAGGCGCCCATCTGATCGGAGCTCAATGCGGAAATCTGGTCGGTGCTGAGGTTGCGGACGGCCGCAGTAGACAGAGCGCGCACATCGGCCGTTTCCAGGGCCGCCATCTGCACGGTGGTGAGGGCTGCAGCTTGGGCCGAGGTCAGGGCGGCGAACTGTGCAGTGTCCAGGGCATTGAGGTCGACGGTGGTGAGCGAGGCGATCTGTGCGGTGTTCAGGGATACCACTTGAGCGGTGCTCAGGGCCGCCATCTGGCTGCTGCTCAGCGCTGCGACTTGCGCGGTGCTCCAAGCGGTGACACCGGCGGTGATGAGGGCGCGCAGATCAGCCGTCTCGAGTGCGGCAATCTGGGTGCTGGTCAGAGCGGTGACTTGATCGGAGCTCAGAGCGGCGACCTGGGCGGTGGTGAGGGCGACAACTTCAGCGGTGCTGAGTGCAGCAATGCCAGCGGTGGGCAGGCTGCGGATGTTGGCGGTGCTCAGAGCGACCAAATCAGCGGTCTCCAGCCCCGCGATCTGGGCAGTGGTGAGGGCTGCAGCCTGGGCGGTACTTAGAGCCGCAAACTGTGCGGTGCCCAAGCCATTGAGGCTGGCGGTGCCCAGCGCTGCGAGCTGGGCGGTGGAGATGGCGACAACCTGTGCGGTGGTCAAGGCGCCCATCTGATCGGAGGTCAACGCGGAGATCTGGTCGGTGCTGAGGTTGCGAACGGCCGCAGTAGACAGAGCGCGCACATCGGCCGTTTCCAGGGCCGCCATCTGCACGGTGGTGAGGGCTGCAGCTTGGGCCGAGGTCAAGGCGGCGAACTGCGCAGTGTCGAGGGCATTGAGGTCGCCGGTGGTGAGCGAGGCGATCTGTGCGGTGTTCAGGGCTACCACTTGAGCGGTGCTCAGGGCAGCCATCTGGCTGCTGCTCAGCGCTGCGACTTGCGCGGTGCTCCAAGCGGCGACACCGGCGGTGATGAGGGCTCGCAGATCAGCGGTCTCGAGTGCGGCAATCTGCGTGCTGGTCAGAGCGGTGACCTGATCAGAGCTCAGAGCGGCGACCTGGGCAGTGGTGAGGGCGACAACTTCAGCGGTGCTGAGTGCAGCAATGCCAGCGGTAGGCAGGCTGCGGATGTTGGCGGTGCTCAGAGCGACCAAATCAGCGGTCTCCAGCCCCGCGATCTGGGCAGTGGTGAGGGCTGCAGCCTGGGCCGAGGTCAAGGCGGCGAACTGCGCAGTGTCGAGGGCATTGAGGTCGACGGTGGTGAGCGAGGCGATCTGTGCGGTGTTCAGGGCTACCACTTGAGCGGTGCTCAGGGCCGCCATCTGGCTGCTGCTCAGCGCTGCGACTTGCGCGGTGCTCCAAGCGGCGACACCGGCGGTGATGAGGGCGCGCAGATCAGCGGTCTCGAGTGCTGCAATCTGCGTGCTGGTCAGAGCGGTGACCTGATCGGAGCTCAGAGCGGCGACCTGTGCAGTGGTGAGGGCGACAACTTCAGCGGTGCTGAGTGCAGCAATGCCAGCGGTGGGCAGGCTGCGGATGTTGGCGGTACTCAGAGCCACCAAATCAGCGGTCTCCAGCCCCGCGATCTGGGCGGTGGTCAGGGCCGCAGCTTGTGCCGTCGACAGGGCCGCAAACTGTGCGGTACCCAAGCCATTGAGGCTGGCAGTGCCCAGGGCTGCGAGCTG
>JANMGB010000120.1:0-13292 GCA_031374415.1 Burkholderiales bacterium | reverse complement strand
TCGCGCTGCATTGTGTTACTCAATGCAGCGTCAAATCAAGTGACTCGGGCTGGGGGTAGCGTGCTGCTGCGCGACCTTCGGCTTTAAATCCAAATCAGCCAGCTAAGCATGTAGATCTGTCTGACAAAGGCTTGCGGACGGGGGTTCGATTCCCCCCAGCTCCACCATATACAAGGGCTCGGACAATCTCCGGGCCCTTTTTCTTGGGCGAAATCCCCGCGCCACGCGGAGTTCCGGCCACCTGTGCTGCGGGTGGCCTGCTGCCGAAACGCCTGAAATCGGCCACTTTCTCTGCCAGAGCCGTCTCTATTCTCCGTTTGACCTGCGGGTAGGCGCAGATGGCGGTCTAGCAAAATCAACAACTTACGCGCGCCGGTTCACCGTCAACCAAGGCCACCGGTCAGGCATCGAACGCCGTCAACGCGGTAGCAAACCTTTCTATCTTGCTCTATCATGAAGCGTCAAGATAAATCATGATGGAGACCGCCATGACGACTGCTGTCCGCGAAAAGTTTTCTTCCCAGGCCGCGCCCGATGTGCTGGCGGCGTTGCGCCAAATCGCAGAAAGCCAGGGCCGCCAGTTCCAGGCGGTGCTCGATGAGGCCCTGCGCGACTACATCGACCGGCAGCAGAAGGAGCGCCCCCGCCGCCACGTGATGGCTTCTTTCGCGTCCAGTCTGGATGAGTTCGACAGCCTCTACCGCGAACTGGCCAAGTAAATCGTGGGTCACGATTACCTGACCGTGGCCGATGTGCTGGGCATGCACACGGTGCTGATGCAGCGTTACGGCGGCGCGCCGGGCGTGCGTGACCCGGGGGCGCTGGAGGCCGCACTGTTCCGCCCTCAGACCGGCTACTACGACGACGTCGTGGCCGAGGCTGCTGCTCTGTTGGAAAGCCTGGCGATCAACCATCCGTTTGTGGACGGTAACAAGCGCATCGCCTTTGCGGCGGCCGACGTGTTCCTGCGCATCAATGGCTGGCGCTTGCAGCGTTTGCCGATGCAGATCTATGCCGAGATGATGCAGATGTTCGAGTCGGGCACCTTCGACATCGCCCACCTCGATCCCTGGCTGCGGTCGTTTGCCGTCGCAGCAAAGTGATGCTATGAACGAGAAAACACCCAACCAGCAGACTCAGGCTGCGATGACAGAAGCGCGGACGATGGCGAGGAATCGGATGCCTGAACTGGCGCAGTCCACAGCAGGCGTTGAGTCATTCCCCACCTTCACCAAACCCGCCCGTGACCGCTGGGAGTCCATCCCTGCCGACATCCGCCAGCGGCTGCTGTCCAACGTCTGGTGCGGCCACTGCCATCACGAAACCACGATCACCAATTTCAGCGGCACCATCAAGGGCGGCGACTTGCTGCTGGTGGGCAAGTGCGCTGAATGCCGCAGTGATGTGGCACGGGTGATCGAGGGCTCGTAACCCGGTCAAGCATCAAACCCTGCCACCACCTCCCGCTGCGCCACCCAGTCGGTCGGCAGCGGATTGCGCTGGAACCACAGCAGGCTCATGCACCGGGGTTGCTGCCCGGCCAGGATGCTCTGGATGATGGCGGGCTCCAGCAAGGTCAGGCGCAGCAACTCGTTGACGGTCGAATGGTGCAGGTCTTCGCGCTGGGCGATCTCGCTGCCACTGCCAACCACGCCGTCGTCGAGCAATTGCTGCCAGTAGAAGGCCCGCGTCAGGGCCACCAGCAAGGGCTGGTCAATCTGGCTGGCGACCTTGCCCGGCGACTCGACCTGGCCATCTGGTCGCACCACCACCCTGCTGGCGCCGCGCTTCCTGATCTTCAGCGGGATGAAGGTGGACAGCTTGACCTGGCCGTTATCCCGGCGTTCGCGGGCGATTGCCGCCCCCAATGGCTGCACTTTCGACTTCATACGGTTTCCTCCATCTCCTGCAGTTCTGCGCCGATGGTTCCGGGTAGCAGTTCCCCGGCCAGTTCCTGCCATCCCTGATCGCACCAGATGATCTCCAGCCCGCCGTCGGCAAACACCACGCGCTCGATCAGCAAGTGCGCCAGCCGACACTGTTCAGCGCAGAACAGCTGTTGCCATAGACCAGCCAGATTTCGCATCGGTAAGACCACCTCAGGCTCCGAGAGGTCCGGGCGGGTTGTCCGAATCCGATCCCACACCGACTGCACGTTGTGCGGCGCTGACAGCGCCGCGACGATCTGCTGGGTCACCAATTCTTCAATGGGCGCTGCCGGTAGTGGCCCGTGCTGGCTGGCCCACGCGCCAAAGCGCCGGTGCTTGATCGGTGTGTAGTAGCGGTAGGTTTTGCCCTTCTTGACGGTGTAGCTGGGCACCAGCCGTTCACCATCGGGCGTGAACAGCAGGCCGCGCAACAATACCGGTTCACGCTGGCGGTCATTGGTCTCGCGCCGCCGTTCGATGCCATCGGTGGCGATCAGTGCGTGCACGGCATCCCACTGCGCCTGGGTGATGATGGCCTGGTGCTGGCCGGGGAAGCTCTGCCCCTTGTGGACGATCTCACCCAGGTACATCCGGTTGTGCAGCATCTTGTAGATGGTCTGCTTGGTGAAGGGCTTGCCACCCTTGGTGACCACGCCTTCCGCACCATAGGCCTTGGCCATCAGCGTGGCCGAACGCATCGACACGAAATCGTCGAAGATGCGACGCACCAGCCGGGCCTCGACCTCGTTGATGACCAGCAGGCGGTTTTCGACGTCGTACCCGAGTGGCAGCGGCCCGCCCATCCACATCCCCTTGGCCTTGCTGGCTGCGATCTTGTCGCGGATGCGCTCCCCCGTCACCTCGCGTTCGAACTGTGCGAAAGACAGCAGCACGTTGAGCATCAGCCGCCCCATTGAGGTGGCCGAGTTGATCTGCTGTGTGACCGCGCTGAAGCTGACCCTGTGACGGTCGAACACATCGACCATGCGCGCGAAATCCGCCAGCGAGCGCGACAAGCGGTCGATCTTGTAGACCACCACGATGTCGACCTTGCCCATCTGGATGTCGGCCATCAAGCGCTTCAAGGCAGGCCGATCCATGTTGCCGCCGGAGAAACCGCCATCGTCGTAATCATCGGCCACGGCGATCCAGCCCTCGTGGCTCTGGCTCTTGATGAACGCTTGCCCGGCTTCTTTCTGGGCATCGATGGAATTGAAGGACTGGTCCAGACGTTCGTCGCTGGAAACACGGCAGTACACCGCGCAGCGCCGCATGGGTGCGGTTTGTGGCACGAGCAACGGCGTGTTCATTGACCATCTCCCTTGCCGCTGCGCAGACCAAAGAACTTCGGCCCATTCCATTGGGTCCCCGTGATGTGGCGTGCCGCCGCCGACAGGCTCTTGAACACCTGGCCATCCAGGGCGTAGAGGCCATCGGGCGTGACCGTCACACGGTACTCGCGCTCATCCCATTCCCGGATCAGCGTGGTGCCGGGCATCAGCAGGGTTTGTGCGCTGCGCCCGGCAGACGACTTGATCTTGGAATGCTTGGCACCGGCCTCGACCAGCATCTTGCGGATATTGGTGGGCAGCGCGCCGTAGGCCAGCTCCTGGATGCGGTAGGCCAGCCGTGATTCCACGTAGTTGCGGTTGCGGTGGCTGGGCCGCCGGGGAAAGTGCTGATCCCACAGCGCCCAGAGGTCCGCCATCGGCAGGGAAGGCAGCGCCGCCAGTTGCGCGCTGACTGCGACGGGTTTCTGGTCTGTCATCCTCAGTCCTCCCAGATGGCGGTGCAGCCCAGGGTGATCCACAGCCGCGCATCGTCAGCGGTGGCCATTTCGCGGGTAGCCACACCGCTGGCGCGGTGGGTGCCAGATTTGCCGGTAAACCAATACGTGCGGCCATCGTGCTGTACGCGGTAGGGGCCGAGGTGATCGAAATCGGCGTCGATGGTCATCACGCCGCGCGGGCGCTGGTTGGTGTCGGTGACCTGCACACGCAGAGTTGGGTGGGTGCTCATTGATTTCTCCAAGAGGGGTTTGCGGACCTCCATGAACGCGCTGTGGCGACCAGAAGCCAAGTCAAACCGCGCTCTGTTCGGGGTCGTCGACCTGACCTGTCGCTACATCGAAACGCTCTCCCAGCAGCGTCTGCGGTTTGCCGGTGCGCCGGTCCTTGATGCCCAGGATGTAGATCTCGCCGTCCCACACTCCGCAGGCCACGTCGGTGTCACTGGCCGTGGCCGGCATCAACCAGCCGGTGATGCCATTGGGCAACTGCAGCAGGTCTTCCATCCGGTGGACAGGCCAGCGCATGGCCTCCTGGTAGTGGTCGGCAAACTCCAGGAGTTGCTGGGGCACTTCGGGGAAGTTCTCCCGGCTGAGGATGGGAATCCAGACCAGCGGCTGGCCGCTGGCAAACCAGCCTTGCACGCGCTGCTCGACTTCGGGGTTGTAGTGCTGCAGGCGTTCAACGGGCACGTGGCGGGCGCCATCGCTGGCTTGGGGTTCTGTCGAGTGGTTCATCAAAAGCTCCTTGAGTGGTAACCCGGCACGGCGCCGGGCGGTAACCGGGGTGGTAACCGGTAACCCTGTTTCGGGATCTGTCGGTAGCGGGGCAGCGCGCTCGCGCCCCCCGTATTGCGAAATGGCGAGGAAGGACCCAATTCGCCTGTGGACCGGTTGCGTGACGATCAGTGCGCTGGCATTTCTGCCGCCAGTGCATCGCTGGCTGCTTCGATCAGATCGCGTGGAATCTCAACCGGGAAGCGACTTTCGTCGTGGTGGTAGTTGATCTGGCGCCGGGCCGCCGAGGCGCGAGCCAGTGCGTTCATGACCGGCATCAACTGTTCGTGCAGCTCGATTTCGGCCATTGCCGCACGGCAGTGGATGAAGTAATCCCTCGCCTTGCGCACGGCATCAGGAAGTCCGCCAAGCTGGGCCTGGACTGCATCACGCTGGCGCTCAAGTTCAACCTGCGATGCCCGGGTAATGCGCAGCTCCACCTCCAGCTTGGTCAAGGTTTCAGGCACCACGAATTCCGCTTCGGTATCCAGCAGCGCCCGAGATGCCGACTTCGTTTCGACAGCAATGCGCGCGTCGAGGTCCTCCAGCCGCTTGGCGATCTTGCCCAGTTGGCCATCAACCGTCTGCGCTTCAGCGGTGAGCGTCTTGTGCTGCGCGATCAGATCGTCAAGTTGTTTGCGGGCCACTGCGAAGCGCTCTGGTGTGGCCAAGATCTGCTGCAGCGGACGCAGTCGGCTCTCCAGGTTGGACACCTTCGACTTGAGCCTTTCCATCCGCTGATTGGCTTCGCACAGGATGGGCCAGTGGGCTTTGGCTGCCGGTGGCGTGTTCATCGACATCGAGCCAGCGGCATCACGCAGACGATTTTGTTTCTCGCGTGCCGCAGCGTGCTCCGCTTCAGCCTCAGCCAATTCGGCCTTGAGGGGCGTGAGTTCCAGGTTGAGCGCGTCGTGCTCAGCCTTGACTTTGTCGAGGTAGGGGTTGGACTTCTTGCTGAACGGGTTCAGTTTCATGGTGATGGTCTCCAGGTTTGATCAGGGATGGACGGGGTAGTGGGTATCGCCGGGCCGCGCGACGGTGCTGACCCACAGGCCGGGGCCCGCCTGCTTCTTGATGCCGACCGGCGCGCCGGGGCGCCGGGGATGGCTGGTGGCCTGCCAACCCCGGTGGGAGTGGGTTTGCCCGGTCATCGCCGCAATCGCGGCAGCCAGCGGGGACAGCTGCGTTTCGGCAGAGGTGGATGGGCTGGTGGCCTGCGGCGTGATGCCGAGGGCCTTGGCCCAGACGGGGTGCAAATTGGGATTACTCACGGTGAGCTCCATATCGAGTGCCACCCTCGATGCCGGGTGGCGTGGCAGGATTGGTTTGGGAACGGGTCTGGGCAATGCGCCAGCGCGCCCCCTCCCGGCTGTGGCCGAGGTGGGTGATGTCGATGCCCTTGGCGCGGTAGGCCGGGGCGATGCGGCGCAACTGATCCGACAGGCCCTTGGGCGAGCGCGGCCAACTGCTGCGGTCGGGGATGCTGTGGGTGTTCAGCAGGTCGTAGAGCTGACCGGCGGTGCCTTGCCAGTTCAATGGCAGCACACGGTCAGCGAGGTACTTGTCCAGGGCCTGCGCGACGGCGTTGCTTTCCAGGGCCCGGTCGATGCCAGCGCGCACGAGCTCGGCGTACTGCTGCTGGAATTCACCAGCGGCGAAGCCCAGGGCGCGGGCTACTGCTTCGCCCAGGCGCTCGTAATCAGCCATGCGCTGCTTCTGGGTGAGCTTGACCGTCGGCAGAATGGCCAGCGCCGCCGAGAACAGATCCAGCAGTCCAGCGAACACCTCGGGTTGATCACGCTCCCAGCCTGCGTGCGTGTCGGCATCGTCGCGCCGGGCATCGGCGGGGATGGTCGGCAGATCAACGTGAATCACCCGGTCGATCAGGTCCGGTCGCGTGGCGACCACGGCGATGCCGTTGAGCACCACCGGCCGCTTGGTCTCCATCACGTGCTCTTCACCGTTTGTGTAAAGCTGGCGCGAGGCAAAGCCGCCGCCGGTGGCCAGGGTGCAAAAGGCATCCTGTTGCTCGGGCGTGAGGCCAGAGAGGTTCTCGTAGCTGACCAGCCAGTTGTTGGCGGCGGCGACGAACACGTCCTCCACCGTCTTGGGCCGCCCGCGCAGCATCACCTTGTTCGGATCGACCAGGCTGCGCAGCACGGATTGCGTGGTGGACTTGGCCGAGCCTTGTTCGCCCACCAACTCCAGCACCGGGAAAGGCGTGTCCGGACGGAAGCAGTCCAGAAGCCACGCCAGCACCATCACGCGGCTGTGTGCCGGAATGTTGGTGTGCTGCCAGAGCAACCCGACATCGCCATGGGCCACCGGCATAGGCAGCGGGCGCATCGAAGGCGTGCGGGTGAAGTACACCGGCGATTCGTTCACCACCCGCCAGCCCTGGGGGGTGACGTGGATGGCCTGCCACTGCTCATCGGCCAGATCGATCAGGTAGCCATCGTCGCAACGGGCGGCGCGGACGTGGATTTCGATCTGCTCGCCATCATTAATACCTGCGGCGGCGAGCGTGGCCAGCGCCGACTTCATCGTGGTCTCCGGCACGCCCATTTCCTTGGCGCGCCAGTACGCCGCCCGCAGCCAGTCCTCGAAGCCGGACGAATACACGCGCCACACTTCGCGACGACGGGGCATCGGAATCACGGCGACCGCATTGCGGTCGGCATCGTGGTGCAACTGGCACTGCGCCCGGGCCAGGGCGACCAGTTCATCGAGCGCGCTGGCATCGTCACTGCTTCCGGGCAGTTCGTCGCGCACCAGTTTGTCGAGCATCGTCACCGAGCAATCCCGGTTGGCTTTCTTGGCTGCGTGGCGCAGGCGAAGGTAGCCAGGCAGGTCCGTGGCCTTGAGGATCGAGAAGGCGCGCACCACGTCTTCCTCGGCCAGCACGCCCACGTCATCGACCAGACGGACCAGTGCCGCCTCGATCACGCTAACGGGATCGGCGTCAGGTGTTGGCCCCGGAGTGGCCGCAGCATCCATATCGACCGTGTGATGGTCGTGATGGTGGTGACGGTCGTTCTCTACTGATCCGTCCGGGGAAGGGATGGACGCGCTCATCGTCACCGCCCGAATCAGCGCGAGCGTTCGATGAGATTGCGAATGTCCTCAGCGCGCCAGACCGTGGTCTTGCTGCCGAGTTTGATGCCTTGGGGGAATTTGCCTTCCCGGATACCCGCCCACCAGGCCGAACGGCTGATGGGGATCAGGGACAGAATCTGCGGCAACCGAACGAAGCCGGTTTCGGGCAGTGCAGGACGGGGTTGGTACATGGCGAGCATCCGTGGTCGTTTGGGGATGCTCTGTATTGAATGCCACAAGAATTGGCATTCATAGACACGGTGCGCGCACGATGATCACGCTGCGCGCAGCGTGAAGGTTCGCAGTGAAATTACTTGGGCGGCGAGTCCTTAGGAATGCCCGCGATCCAATTCTTGATCGTGCCCGGTGCTTTGCAGACCTGCGCGCCGATGATGCGGTAGGCCTCTTCCTTGGTGCGGTACGTATTCGATGCGAACAGTTGCAGGGCCTTTTGCCTTGCGGCCCGGTTGCTGGCGTGTCGAGCATCGGCCGCCCGTCTGACTGCCTGGCTTTGGGCCTTGCGCACTTCGTCGGCGGCAACGGGCTCCGGCGTGAGTCCGGCCTTCCACGCTTCCTCGATGAGCTGTTCCAATGATGGCGGTTCCGGCAACAGATCGGCCATCACCAAGGATTCCAACGATTCCATCAGCGCATCGACCGCCGGCCTGATGATGATCCCTGACGGGGTATCTGCTGTGGCCTCAATCACCACGCCCAACTTGTACAGCGCCAAGAGCCGGAGGTAATCCCGATCCGTTGCAGGTGCTGACCTCAGTCGCGGCCATTCGGCTTGATTGGCGACCTCGATGAACCAGTCCAGGTCGCGCTTCTCGTAACGGTCGATCAGTTCACCGCCGTACTTGATTTGCGCCAATGTCACGGTATCGGTGATGGCGGCATCCATGCTGGCCAACATCTGCGCCAACTGCTCTGCGCTGAAGCGCTGCAAATCTTCTCGGGCGCAGGCAGCAATCCGAACCGCGTTCGGCAACTCCAGCAGTTGTTCGAGCGGTGTGGTCAGGGCCAGGGTGAGCAGATGTGGATTCATTGCCCATCAGTCTACCGAGGGTGGTCCAGCACCGTCCACGTTCATCCATGCTGGTTCGCCATCGCCCAGTACGATCCACCGCTACGCTCCCGGCGTGATGATTGTGCCGAGGGCACATCTGTGCTTTCGCCGGTGTAAACAATAAGCGGCGACCATCACAACCATCACCACTGTCACAGCGGACGAACGGCATCAGTAAAGCAAATGTCACTGTCAAGGGACTCGGGGCCCGCCATCAGGAGAAAGCAATGAGCGACCATCAGCACAACATCTTCACCGAGCCACCAGACGAGCTCGGGGAGTACGAGTTTCACTTTGGAACGTTCGCGGTCGGCGCGGGAGGCATGAATGAGTTCGAAGTGGCCCGTGCATTTGGCGAAGCAGCCGACCGACTTTTGGCTACGGCGGCCGAGCGGCGCGAATCGTGGGAGGCCGCCTATCCGATCCTGTTTTGCTACCGGCACGCCCTTGAGTTGTATCTCAAAGCGCTCATGCCCAATGAAAGGCATGGCCACAAGCTGGGTGATTTGGCAAAGTCCTTAAAGCCACATATCGAAAGCAGATATCCGGCAGATCAGGTCAGTTGGCTTCTTGATCGGATTGCAGAATTCGACCGGCTTGACCCGAAGTCCACGGTGTTTCGCTACCCTGACGGCGCACATTCATCCTACAAGGCAGGCGCTGCGCCAGATCCGGAGACGTGGGTTGATTTCAGACGCTTGCAGCGGTCAGCTCACAAGATGTTCCAGGGCTTCGAGCGAATTCGGCTGCACCTTCTGGACTCAGACCTGCACCGCAGATCAGTCCGGCCGTGATGGTTGTGACGATGGTGACGGTCAGCGCCTATTGTTATGGCCCGCGCACGCATACATGCCCCAGGCGAAAGGGGTCCTTCCTGGCGATATTCCAATACGGGAGGCGCAAGCGCAGCATTTCGCTACCGTCCGACCAGAAAACAAGGTTTGCAGGGTTTGCGGTTCGCACCCGGCGGTGCAGGACGGTGAGCCGAATGCCCGGTCAGCGCGGGCCTGTGCGTGAAGGCGGTGGAATGGGAAAGGTGCGAACCTCGGTGCGTACCGGGTTTGCAGGTTTGCACCCCGACCGCACGAAAACGGCCAGGGACGAAAGCTCAATGCTGGTGAGGGGTTGCGGCTGATTTGCCGCCTGAATTGCAGAAATCGGCCCACGAGCGAACCAGATTCGGTGACCGTGGAAGGGCCAGTACTGGCGGGGGCTTGCGACCGTTCATGGTCAAAAAAGGGCAAAACGGTGAGGGTGTGCAGAAGCGCGATGAACACCGTCTGACGCATCGGACACATCTCTACGTAACTCTCCATACGCGTGCGCGTGTGCGCGCCTCACGGGAAGTTACGACAACCTGTGTCCGATGCGTCAGAAGCGCCTGTGTATCGGCAGGGGCCTCCAAAAACTGGACACCCTTGGCGACCTATCAGACCACCCTGTAAACCCGTTCGCCGCTGTCGTTGTGAGCCAACACCACGTTCAGGCCTAGCTTCTTGCGCAGCAACCCGGAAATCGCCCCGCGCACCGTGTGCGGCTGCCAGGCGGTGGCCAGTATCAGTTGCAGGCTGGTTGCACCCTGCGGGCGGCGCAGCGCCATCACCAGTGCGGCGAGCTTGGTGCCGGGGCGGACCGGGATGCCCTCCAGAAGTTGGAGGTCACCGGTGGCGTCCACAGACTGGACGTCATCCGGCCGAACCGGCCTTTCCTGGCCGATGGCCGCGTAGCCCGCGTCGGTCATCACGTGGCCGTCGTCGGCAGGCTCAATCCAGCCACGCTGCAGCAGTGCAGTCAGCACCTTGGACCGCGCGCCGCCCCGCAGGGAGTCGTGCGGGATCACGCGCCCATCGGCACGGCGGGCGGCGTTGCGCAGGAGCAGGCTTTGGGCCGGGGAGAGTTTGGGCAGCATTTCCATCGCGGACTCCCTCACTTGGCCTGGCCGTCGAAGATCGCCAGCAGGTCGTCCAGCGCCTGATCCACCCGCCCGAGGTCACCAACGTGCCCCCAGTGAATGGCCTCTGGGTCGTGGCCGAAGTGGTCGTCGGCCAGTTGCCGCAGCCGGGTCAACTTGTTGTGGATGGCTGCGGCGCGGGCGAGGTAGGTGTCGAGGGCGTCGGTCTGGCTGGTCATGGCGGGGCTCCGGGTTGATTGATGACGCCACCATTCACGCGCTGAACGATCAAGAAGCCAAGCTTTTGTTCATCAAAATCTGGCTGCAGTTGTGCCACATTGATAAGATGGAGGTCCTATGCCATGCCGATCAGGACATCCGATATGAAGCGCTGTGTTGTCGGTATTCGTCGCCCTGGAGAATCGCAGGGGGCAGTTGCTCAAAAAGATGTCCCGTCGGTCTGGTTTCCGTCGATGGCCACCATGGCTGCGGTGCTGTCGGAGGATAACCAAACTCTGCTGCGTCTCATTCGTGACAAGCGGCCCAAGTCGTTGACTGAGTTGGCGGAACTCACCGGGCGCCAGGTACCGAATCTGTCGCGCACGTTGCGGATGATGGAAAGCTATGGCTTGGTGGCACTGAAGAAGAACGTACGCGAAATCGAGCCGATGGCGCTAGCGACCAGTTTCAAGATTCTGATTGATTGAGGGGCGAATATGAAGGGGGAGGTAATGCGAGATGGCGTGATCACCGAAGCAGACACCTGCCGCGAATTCGTCACGCCCCGATTGGTCGAGGCTGGCTGGGGCACTGCTCCACACGCCATTGGCGAGCAGCGCACTTTTACCAACGGTCGCATCATCGTGGCCGGGGGCAAGGTGCGGCGCGGCAAACAGAAGCGGGCCGACTACTTGCTGTACCACCGGCGTGACTATCCCCTGGCTGTGGTGGAGGCCAAGGAGATTGGTCTCCCCGCTGAAACCGGTGTGCAGCAGGCTCGCGAGTACGCTGAGATTCTCGGTCTCAAGTTCGCGTACGCGACCAATGGCCACCGCATCATCGAGATCGACTACACCACCGGCACCGAGCGCGAGGTGGATCGCTATGCCACGCCTGATGAACTGTTTACCCGCCTTTCAGCCGCCACCCATCTGCCCCAAGACGCCGCTGCGCATGTGCTGGAGCCGTTTAACCTGATCTCTGGCAAGGTGCCGCGCTATTACCAGCAGATCGCCATCAATCGGGTGATCGAAGCGATCTTGCTCGGGCAGAAACGCATCCTGGCCACCCTGGCCACTGGCACCGGCAAGACCTGCGTCGCTTTCCAGATCTGCTGGAAGTTGTGGAACAGCCGCTGGAACCGGACTGGGGAGTACCGCCGCCCCAAGATCCTGTTTCTGGCTGATCGCAACATCCTGGTGGACGACCCGATGGCCAAGATGTTCGCACCCTTTGGCGACGCTCGGCACAAGATCGCTGGCGGCGACACCAGCCAAAGCCGGGATATGTATTTCGGCATCTACCAGGCGCTGACCACCGCCAGCGCCGATGTGTTCCGGCAGTACCGTCCCGACTTTTTCGATCTCATCATCATCGATGAATGTCATCGGGGCTCCAGCCGTGACGAAAGTGCCTGGCGGGCGGTGCTCGACTATTTCGAGCCCGCAGTCCAGTTCGGCATGACGGCCACGCCGCTGCGCGAAGAGTCTCGCGACAGCTACGAATACTTCGGCAACCCGGTCTACACCTACAGCCTGCGCCAAGGCATCGAAGACGGTTTCCTAGCCCCGTACCGCGTACACCGCGTCATCACCACGGTTGATGCCGCAGGCTGGCGGCCGAGCAAGGATGAGTTGGACCGTTATGGCCGCGAAGTGCCTGACGACGAGTACCAGACCAAGGATTTCGAGCGAGTCGTGGCCCTTCGTTCCCGCACAAGGGCGATGGCGAGGCATCTGACCGACCTGCTCAAAGGTACCGACCGCTTTGCCAAGACCCTGATTTTCTGTGTCGATCAGGAACACGCTGCCGAGATGCGCCAGGAGTTGCTCAATCTGAACAGCGACCTCGTCAAGCAGTACCCCGATTACGTCTGCCGTGTGACGGCCGATGAAGGCGCTATTGGCCTTACCCATCTGTCCCACTTTCAGGACGTGGACAAGCCCACGCCCGTCATCCTGACTACGTCTCAACTTCTGACCACAGGCGTTGATGCCGAGATGGTCAAAAACGTGGTGCTGGCGCGTGTCGTGGGCTCCCGATCCGAGTTCAAGCAGATCGTCGGTCGCGGCACGCGACTCAAGGTCGATTACGGCAAGGAATACTTCAACATCATCGACTTCACCGGAACCGCCACACGGCACTTTGCGGACCCCGATTTCGATGGCGATCCGGCGCGCATCGAGGAAGTGACGATCAATGAGGCTGGCGAGTTACCGAGTAGCACGGAGACCGAGTCGGAAACGTCAGTTGAAATGCCGCCCTTGGAATATGAGATTCCTGAGGAGCGGATTGGTCCTGATACCGGAATACTCATCAACGACGCGCCTGCTGAACCGCGCAAGTTCTACATCGACGGCGGTGAAGTCGAAGTCATCGGCCATCTTGTCTACGACCTCGACACCGATGGCAAGAAGCTGCAGGTGGTCAAGTACACCGAGTATTCCGGCCGCGCCGTGCGCACGCTGTATCCTACCCGCGAGGCACTGCAATCTGCGTGGGCCAACCCCGACACCCGTAGTGAAG
>JANMGB010000022.1:0-1463 GCA_031374415.1 Burkholderiales bacterium | reverse complement strand
GGGCCTCCTTCTTGCGCCTCGGGCGTAATGTGGCCGACGATGTAACCGTGCGAACCGCCGGAGAAACGGCCATCGGTGAGCAGCGCCACGTCGCTTCCCAATCCCGCCCCCATGATCGCCGACGTCGGCGACCCAGCAATGCGCCAGGCTCGGGCAAACTGTGCTCAATGTTCATCGTGTCCTTGGCTTGACCTTTGATCTTCATACCTACCTCGTTGCTCGCTAATCTCTCGGGGGTAGGTGGCGCAGGTCATATTGGCACGGGGGGGTCGAAGGGGTCGCACTGGCATCCCCCCCTTGCTTGCGCTGACTCTGTGCAAAGCTCAGCGCGCCTACAAAGCCGATGAGCCCAAAGATGATGGTGCCTGCACCGGAAAGAATTGGCACACGCATGTTCGCCAATTGATACGCGGCAATCAAGCCGCAGATCGTGGCACCGAAGCCCCCGATGAGGGCGGCCAGTGGTGGCTCGGGTGTCTTCGGGGTTGAGGGGGTGTTCTCATTTTGCTGTTCCATGACTTCTACTCCACTACAAAAAAAGCTTTCCGACGTCAGCATCAGATGGAAGCTGTTGAAGCGGTTTGGTTCTACGCTGCATTTCGCTGGCTGGTGCACACAGGGGATGCTCACCTGTCAAGACGGTCAGTACCGGGGGGCTGGCAGGGGTTTCATGTTGGTAATGATTCGGCTTAGTTCCACCGATTGATTGACTGTCTCTGGTGCGCCTTTGACGAAGGCTAGCGTTTTCCAAATGCTGGAGAAGTCGTCGACGGCGACAGTGTCGATGTCCACCAGGCCTCGGTACTCTCCTATCAAAATGTCATTTTCTCCGAGCAGCACCCATTTGGCCTCGAAGTACTGGGGCCGTCCCATCCTGCGCTCATCGCGGTAACCGTTCGTGTGCACCCAGTGCACGGAACGGCTGGTCTGATCAGCTTCAGTCGACTGGCTATGTACGGAAATATGCCCAGCGTCATAAAGAGCGGCGTCGCAGGCAACAAATGAATCGCTACCACCGCGAGTATCAAATGATTGAGGGAATGATCCTTCCAGGCCGTAATCAGTAATTCTTTGATGTGTGAGGGCCCCATTCGGTTGTATTCGCTCATGCACTCCCATAGCGTTTCACGTCCAGCTGTGGGGTTGGGTTGATCGTCATCATCGGCAAACAGCGGCCCTTCGTTTTGCATGAACCGCCTGAGGTGCTCCCAGCAGTCCAGCAGCGGCTGCAGGTGCGTCGCCTCAACGCCTGGACCCAAGCTGAAGCTCTCAAGCACCTTAGCCTCCTTCCCCTGTCCCTGCAGCACCACCAGCCTCAGCGACGCCTGCTCGCCGCTGAAGTACGCCGTCATGTACCTTACCGTGTCAATCTCCGCTCGAATTTCCTTCCAGTCAAACGTCTTGACTTCATGCCTCCACGGCTTCCACAGCAACGACCGATCTTGGAACACGTGAACCTTCCC
>JANMGB010000358.1:0-1706 GCA_031374415.1 Burkholderiales bacterium | reverse complement strand
GGCTCCCAGCAATGCGCCAGGCTCGGGCAAACTGTGCTCAATGTTCATCGTGTCCTTGGCTTGATCTTTGATCTTCATACCTACCTCGTTGCTCGCTAATCTCTCGGGGGTAGGTGGCGCAGGTCATATTGGCACGGGGGGCTGGCTTCAGATCCAGTTCGCTATCTCGGGAAAGAACTTACAGAAAGCGGTGTTGGCGAGTTTGCTTCTGCGGTGGGTGCAGCGGGCGTTTTGTTGCCATTGGCTGCCATGGCCGTGAAGGCAGGGATCAACGAGTGGCAGCATGGAAATCATGAACTCAAGCATCTTCGCGATGTGAAAGACACGCAGTCCGAGGAGCTGGATACGCTCTTGGGCTGCGAGAAACTCTTGCCTGGCAAGCCCATGCAGTCACAGATTCAGGCTCAAAGGATTCGGCTTGAAAAAACCCAAGAAGCTATCGACGCTGCGCACAAGATCAAGCAGATCGGAGTCAGCTCGGCGGGTTCAGGATTTTTTATTGGCCTTAAGGGCACCTCTGATATCGCATTGAGAACGTCGCTGGGTGTGAGGGGAGCGTTGACCGAAAGAGGCTTCTTTGCCCTGAACGAGTCTGCACAGACTGGAACTGCGGCTGCGGGGGCTGCCGCAGGTCTGGGCGTGCTGAGCACGCTGGTTGTCAGTCCATTGGCAGGTGTTTTTGCGGCAGGGCTTGGCGCATTCTTCACAACAAAATCGGTAACAAAGCTAAGGCAGCTACGCACCGACCTTGCTCTGCTTAAAGCTGATCTCAGCGCTGACACCAGAGCGAGAGAGTGGTGCACAACCCCCGAGGTAGAGAAACTGCGGCACTTCCTCATTCGGCAGGGCGACAAGCGAGTGGATTTCTTTGGAACGTTTGCTCGCTGGAATCGAGGGTTCATGGTCGGCAGTGGCTTATATGCCAGCAGTGCCATTACCAAGGCGGTGGTCACGGGTTTGGCGATGGGTGGCGTGACCGCTGCCGCAAGCAACCCGGTGGGCCTGGCAGTCATCAGTGGCGTAGGCATCGTTGGTGCCACTGGGATGGGGATCGCCTCGCTCAGCTTTTTTAGAGGGCATGGCAAACAAAGCAAATATTCCAGTGCCACGGCTGCTGATCATGAGTGGGTCGATCGCAGGCTGATGACCGACTTACATGCCATGAGGCTCGGCTCGACCCCTCCCGCGGCGCAAGAAGGTGGTGTCTCAGAGGGTTCGGCGATATCGCCTGATTCCCACCCTGGTTTTGACATGGCAAGCGCTTGTTTGAGTCATCTTGATACGCAAAAGGCAGTACTGAGAGACTTCTTAAAGGATGCCGCCAAGAAGTTTAACAAGCACTCGCCTATGGAGAAAAACTTAACTTGGTGGCAACATCTTGGCGGTCGAGTATTGCGTGAGAAAGAATTAGAAGGTTTTTTGAAATCTGAGGAAGGGGTGGATAAGTTTAAGGTGCTTGTGCGTGAATCATTGGTTTCTGAAAGTAAGTTTTTGACTGAGAAAGTCACCCAAAGACAGAGATTATTTTCCCATCTCGAACTGGACAATAATAATCACCAAGAGGCTAGGGCCTGTTCGGAAACTCCTCGTCGGGCAGCAAATGGTCTATTGGAGTGGGCTGCAAGGCGCAAAGCACAGCAATACCGGTCGGTATTTCGAGCAATTGCTACAAAGCAGACCGCTTCAAGAGGCCGTTTGCTGCCTGG
>JANMGB010000347.1:0-1960 GCA_031374415.1 Burkholderiales bacterium | reverse complement strand
CTGCGCCCGTCATCCCCGCCTGCACCCGTTGGTTGTCACCGAGCCCCTGACCACGAATGAGGCATGGACGCCCTTTGCCTCGGGCGAGTTGAAGGTGTTTGTCGATGGCACGCCTGTGGCTTGTTGAGCCACGGGCTGCGGCTTGATGGTGGGGCCTGTTCGGAACAGTCTTCGCAGTGAATTTGAAAGGTTGAGTTGTTACGGGGCCAATGGCGAAGTGCACAGGCTGCTGGATTCCCGCCTGCGGGCGCCTGCGCGGGAATGGCAGCGGCTTGCAACCAGGGGGCTGGCTTACGGCAAGGTACAACACTTCCAGCTTTGCCGCACATCACTTTGAATCGCACCCGGCTGGATCACCTCGTGGCCCAACGCTCCATGAACTGGATGACCACTTCTCCCTCGTCTGAGTCCAATAGATCGATTGGACTTCTCCCGCCATAGTGGGGGTTCGGTTTTTCAAGCCAATGAAAAACCTTGCTTCTTGAGCCGAGTTCAGCAACCCCAAGCTCGAGAGCGCGTTTAAGTAGATCAGGACGACCATACCAAGAATCAGGTTTCGCTGTTGGCCGACGAGTCCCCGATCCAATCACTCGAGGCAATTGGGATGCTTTCAACTCCGCGGTGGTGATGTGCTTTCTGACCCAATGGCCGAGCTTCGCTAACTCGGTGTTCGGTACGCGTTCATGATCGGCAGTTGGAATGACAAGGCCAATGACAGCCTGGGTGTAAGCTCGGATCATGGACAGCGCTGGAGCGAGATCAGTGTCATTGGTGACAAAGACCAGATGATCGATGCCTCCAAGGACAGCATCTTTGAAGGCATGCATGGCAAGATTGACGTCCGTCTGCTTTTCTTCCAGCTTCCAAATCTCGGTCAGCCCACAGTCGCGTGGCCACTTGTCTCTGTTCAAGGGATCAATGACCTTGGCCCGGGCCGGCGTCAAAGAGTAGTAGCCCTTGATCGTTTCAACCCGCCCTGGCTGGTATTTGCTCAGGGCAGCGTGGTACAGCTCCTGGCATCTGATGGAGTCGGCGTGTGTGGCGACCTTCTCTAGGATAGGTGCCGTGAAAAACTTGAGTGCGACAGAGTCAAGCTCCCATTCGAACCGACTGCCAGGCTTTTCGATCACGGACGGTAGGATGCTCTTCTCAAAGAGGGCCAGGAGGTCCAACCATTTGAATGGCGTTCCCTTAAGGCAACCGTAGTACAGGTTGTACCCATCAACATAGATGCGCGTGCGGAGCAAATCGTCTCCTCCAATGAAAAAACCGGCTTTCGCCGGCTTTTCCCCCCGCGCTTCAGATGGACAAGCCACACAGCCATCGCGGATTAGTTGTTGGTCGAAATGTATCACAAACACTGGGTCGTATACAAGCCTGTGCCTGCCTATCGCGAGCGCAAAAATTCACATTTGCGCTGGATGAAGAATAGCAGCATGGGCGCCTGGCAATCTGGCAATCCTCACGACTCGCTCCAAACTTGCTACCCAGATGCCTGACCATCGCAGCATGGCCCCAAGGGGCCCCCGTCCCAGTGGCTTTGTTGCAATCGCCAACAAAGTCGTAGCGTCCCGGTTTGAGCCGGCCCGTGTAGCTTGTAAACCAAGTCTTTTCCCAACAGCTCAGGCTGCGATATCAGCGCAGCCCGTGATACCTTGCACAACCCGTCTCGCCACTCTTCACCATGTGCCAATTGCTGGGCCTCAACGCCAATACACCGACCGACATCGCGTTCAGCTTTGCGGGGTTTTCTCGGCGCGCGCGCGAGCATGGCGATGGCTTTGGGATGGCGTTTTTTGAGCAGCGGGGGGTGCGGCTATTCGTGGACGTGCAAAGCGCACAGAACTCGCCCGTGGCTGAGTTGGTGCGGCGCTACCCGATACGCTCTAAGCACATCATCACGCACATTCGCAAGGCCACGCAGGGCTGTGTGGCCTTGGAGAATACCCACCCCTTCGTG
>JANMGB010000341.1:0-9920 GCA_031374415.1 Burkholderiales bacterium | reverse complement strand
TTGAAAGGTTCGAAGTCGATGGATTCATTCGTCAGGCTAGGCGCAAACCGCAGCGATACCCTTTGGTATCGCGAGGATTTGTAACGACGCATGGCGGATGAAGACACGGCTTCCAACCTTTCAAATTCACTGAGACGGGGTGCTAGAGGCTTGGGCGGCGAGTCGGCCCGCCCCACAACCGCACGCACCCCCTCATGGACTCGTCTTTATTCACTGCCATACGCCTCGCGTTTCCCGTTGACATCGACACCCCGGCCATCACCGTGCCAGGCGAGCAGGCCAGCGTTTATACCTGGCGTGACCTGGATGAGGCCAGCGCCATGCTGGCCAACTTGCTGGTGTTTTTAGAGTTGCCCGCGGGCGCACGGGTGGCCGCGCAAACCGACAAATCAGTCGAGACACTGTTGCTCTACCTGGCCGTGCTGCGGGCGGGCGGCGTGTATGTGCCGCTCAACACGGCCTATCGCGCTGATGAAATGGCGTTTTTCATAGAGGATGCCCAACCCAGCGTGGTGGTGTGCAGTGCGGCCAATTTTGGCTTGATCTCCAAAATGGCGTTCAGCCGCGGTGTCCAACATGTGTTCACGCTCAACACCGACCGCACCGGCACCTTGCTGCAACGCGCGGCACACCACGGCCGCAGCCACACGCCGGTGCCCCGGGCCGCCGATGACTTAGCGGCCATCGTGTACACAAGTGGCACGACAGGGCGCAGCAAAGGCGCCATGCTGAGCCACGGCAACCTTTTGAGCAACGCCTTGACCTTGCGCGCCTACTGGGACTGGCGTCCCGATGATGTGCTGCTGCATGCCCTGCCGCTGTTTCACGTGCATGGCTTGTTTGTGGCCTGCCACGCAGCCTTGCTGGGCGCCAGCCGCATGATCTGGCTGAACCAATTTGAACCGATGCGGGTCTTGGAGCAATTGCCCCACAGTACGGTTTTCATGGGCGTGCCCACCCTGTACACCCGCCTGTTGGCCCAGCCCGGTCTCAGCCCCGAAGCATGCGCACGATTGCGTGTGTTCATCAGTGGCTCAGCCCCGTTGCGGGCCGACACGCTGCGTGAGTTTCTGGCGCGCACGGGGCACACCATTTTGGAACGCTACGGCATGAGCGAAACCCTGATGCTGAGCTCCAACCCCTGCCGCGCCAGCGACGGCGCTCGCCGTGCGGGCACCGTAGGGCGCGCGCTGCCCGGCGTGCAGTTGCGCATCACGGCACAGGGGGTGCCGCTGCCCGTGGGTGAGCCGGGTGAGGTCGAAGTGCGCGGACCCAGCGTCTGCCAGGGCTATTGGCAGTTACCTGACAAAACCCAAGAAGCCTTCACACCCGATGGCTGGTTTTTGACGGGGGATGTCGGGTCTGTGGATGCCCAGGGTTACCTGAGCTTGGTCGGCCGATCAAAAGACTTGATCATCACGGGCGGGATCAACGTCTACCCCGCAGAGGTCGAGGCGACGATCAACACCTTGCCCGGGGTGTTGGAAAGCGCAGTGATTGGCCTGCCGCACCCTGACTTTGGCGAGGCCGTGGTGGCCGTGGTCGTGGCCCGAGGGGCGGTTGCAGAGGCTGAAGTGGCGTCGTGGATGGGCGCGTTGAAGGACTCCCTGGCCTACTTCAAATGCCCCAAAAGGATCGTCGTCCAGACCGAGCTGCCGCGCAACGCCATGGGGAAGGTACAAAAAAATCTGCTGCGGGCAGCGTACAACGGCTTGTTTGCCGCAACGGCTTAGGATCTGTCCGCAGCCAGTTCTGTCACATAGTCCGCCACCATGCCCAGGCTGTCCAAGCCCCAAAACAGGCGCTCACCGACCTCCACCGTCGGCACCCCAAACACGCCACAGGCCAAAGCCTGTTGCGTGGCCGCCGTGAGTGCGGCTTTGACAAGGGGCTCTTGCGCCGGGTCTTGGCAGCCAAGCCACTCCGGTGCCCGCTGGGGGGCCAGCAGCGTCACCAACGAAGTCCAACGCTCTGGCGCCAAGGGATCCCCCTCCTGCGCCCACACGTGGCGAAACAAGGTCTCGACCACCCAACGGCTCGGTGTACCCCCCACGCTGGGCGCGCTGGCTTGGGCCAGCCGCAACAATGGCAAGGGGTTGAAAGGATGCGTCGGGGGCCAGCACAAAGCCACCCCCTGCTGCCGGGCGAGCCAATCGACATGCCGCATCACCCAGGCCCGCTTGGGCGCGATCTCGACGGGCCCTTTTTGCCCCCAGTGTTGAAGCAAAGCGGGCAAAAAAACCGGCTGGTAACTGACGCTGTACGACAAGCCTGACAGCGCGTGCGGCAATCGCTCAAATGCCAAATAGGCGTAGGGTGACAGCAGATCGAAGTAAAACGTCAGGTGGGGCAAGACGGTACGCGAGTCGCTGGCCATCAGAGCGCCCCCGGCACGGCTTGGCGACGCTCGCCAAGCACCCGCCACAGCCGGATTTTTTGCACGTTGCTGAGGTCTCGCCACGCCTTGATTTCGTCGATGGTGCGCCAGCAACCTTCGCAGTAAACCTGCGCTGCATCCATGCGACAAACCTCGATGCAAGGACTGGGCACAGTGTTCGAATTCTGCGTGGTGCTCATAGCGCCTCCCTTTTGGCCAACAAGGCGCGCCCGACCCGGCTCACCGGCGGGCGCCCCAGCACTTGCGTGATCTGGGCCACGGTGTCGATCAAAGGCGCCATGCGCACGCCGGTCTCGATGCCCAGGCCGTCGAGCATAAAGAGCACATCTTCGGTGGCCACATTACCGGTAGCCCCCTTGGCATACGGACAGCCCCCCAGGCCGGCCACGCTGGTGTCAAAAACATGCAAGCCCATCTCCAGACTGGCATAAATATTGGACAGCGCCTGGCCGTAGGTGTCATGAAAATGACCGCTCACTTCGTGCAGTGGGAAGTGCTTCAAGGCGCGCGCGAGTGCCTCTTGCACCCGCCGCGGCGTGCCCACGCCGATGGTGTCGGCCACGCCACAATGATCGACCCCCAGGGCTTTGAACAGCTTGACCACGCGCTCGACCTCGTCCGCACTGACCTCGCCTTGGTAGGGGCAGCCCAGCGCACAAGAGACCGCTGCGCGCACCTTGATGCCCAAGGCCCGGGCGGCCTTCACCACGGGCTCGAAGCGCTGCATGCTGTCCTCGATGCTGCAGTTGATGTTGCGTTGACTGAAGGCCTCGCTGGCCGCAGCGAAGACCACGATTTCATCAGGCTGACTGAGCCGGGCGGCCTCCCAGCCTTGCCAATTGGGCACCAGCACGCTGTAGCGCACACCTGACCCGCGCGGAACTTGTGCCATGACCTGGGTGTTGTCGGCCATTTGGGGCACCCAGCGAGGGCTGACGAAGCTGGTGACTTCGATCTCGCGCAAACCGGCGGCTCGCAAGCCACCAACCAGCGCAACTTTATCGGCGGTGGAAACCGGGTGGGATTCGTTTTGCAGGCCGTCGCGCGGGCCCACTTCAACCAGGGTCACGTGGGTGGGGAGCATGATCAACTCGCGAGAACAGGTTGAGGTTCGCAAGCCACCAAACGCAGCAATTCTGCGCCCTCGCCCACTTGTTCGCCCACAGCGTACAGGCAATCACTGACCAGGCCATCGATGGGGGCGTGCAAGGTGTGCTCCATCTTCATGGCCTCCATCACGGCCACGGGCTGGCCACGCTGCACGCGGTCACCCGGGCGCACCATCATCATCAACACCTTGCCCGGCATGGGCGCGCGCAACCCCCCAGGGCCCGCCGCATCAGACGGCACCCAGGGCTGGTGCGTGTGGGCAGCGCCTTGGGCTGTCTCAGAAAAAATCGCCCACCCCGTGCTGTCTGGCGTGGCGCCTGGCAATGAATACACCGTCAAGCGGCATTGCTCCTGGTCCAGGGTCAGATCAAACACCCCCCCACCGCGTGGCACCGAATGCCAGTCTCGAACATGCGCAACGCCGCCTTCAACCCACTGCAAGCGATCCCCCGCCTGCGAGCGTGTGAGGGTGATTTGCAAGGGGCGACCCTCAACCAGCCAAGTCCAGTGCCAGGGCGCGGGGGCCAATGCACGCCAAGCTGAAGGGGCCGACCACGGGTCTGGCCAAGGGCTGGCCACAGCCTTGCTTGCCTCGGACAAGACTTGCGCCACCACTGCGGCCACCACCCATGGCAGCGCCAATGGGGGCGTGCCAAACAACACCGTGCGCTCACGCTCAATGAGGGCAGTGTCCAGGTCGGCTTGGGCAAAAGAGCGGCTGTTCACCACGCGGCGCAAAAATGCCACGTTGGTGTGCAGCCCCACCACATGGGTCTGCGACAAGGCCCAGGCCATGCGGGCCAGCGCTTGCTCGCGGGTCTCACCCCAGACAATGAGCTTGGCCAGCATGCCATCAAAGTGGGGCGAGACGGTGTCACCCTCTTGCACGCCAGTGTCCAAGCGCACGTCGGCTGGTGTGAAGCGGGCCGCAACGGGCCACCGGCAAACCGTCAAACGACCTGTGGCGGGCAGGAACTGGGCCTCAGGATTTTCAGCACAGATCCGCGCCTCGATGGCGTGACCGCTGCGACGCACTGGACTCGCCGAGCATGGCAAGGGCTCACCCGCAGCGACACGGATCTGCCATTCCACCAGGTCTTGGCCCGTGATGGCCTCGGTGACGGGATGTTCCACCTGCAGCCGAGTGTTCATCTCCATGAAGTAGAAGTGCAAGTCGGCACCCGGTTGCCCCGGCTCGGCGATGAACTCGACCGTGCCGGCGCCGATGTAGCCCACCGCCTTGGCGGCGGCCACGGCGGCTTGGCCCATGCGCTCGCGCAGGGCATCGCTCAGGCCGGGCGCGGGCGCTTCTTCGAGGATTTTTTGATGGCGCCGCTGGACTGAGCAATCGCGCTCAAACAAGCTCACCACCTGGCCGTGCGAATCCCCAAACACCTGCACTTCAATGTGACGCGGACGGGTGAGGTAACGCTCGATCAACACGGCGTCGTTGCCAAAACTGCTGCGCGCCTCGCGCTGGCATGACGCCAGTGCCGCGGCAAAATCGCTGGCTTGGGTGACCACGCGCATGCCCTTGCCCCCGCCACCCGCGCTGGCTTTGATCAGCACGGGGTAGCCGATGGCGTCGGCGGCTTGCTGCAATCGCCCGGCGTCTTGGTCGGCACCGTGATAGCCCGGCACCAAAGGCACCCCAGCAGCGTGCATCAGCTGTTTCGATTCGGCCTTCAGGCCCATGGCCCGAATGGCGGCCGCGGGCGGGCCAATAAAAGCCACACCCGCCTGCACACACGCTTGGGCAAAGTCAGCGTTCTCGCTGAGAAAGCCGTAGCCGGGGTGGATGGCCTGGGCACCGGTATCGCGCGCCACTTGCAGGATGCGCTCGGCGCAAAGGTAGCTTCGAGTCGGCTCAGCAGGGCCAATGCACACCGCTTCATTGCCTTGCTGCACGTGCAGGGCCTGGGCATCGGCCTCGGAGTAGACCATCACAGTTTGAATACCCATGCGCCGCGCCGTCGCAGCCACACGGCAGGCAATTTCACCGCGGTTGGCAATCAGGATTTTGGTGAACATGGGCTCTCCGAAGCAGGTGCAGACGCAAGTGCTGGATTCTTGGCGCTGGCCCAAGCGGGGGGCCGTTTTTCCAGGAAGCTTTGAATGCCCTCCCGCCCTTCTTGACTGCCACGGATATCAGCGATCAGGCGGGCGGTGTCGGCGATCAGGGTGTCACTCATGTCTTGGTCCATCACATCTTGCACGAGAGCTTTGCACGCTCGGGTGGCCACGGGGCCATTGGCCACGATGGCTTGCGCGATGGCATCGACCTGGCGGTCCAGCTCCGTGGCGGCACACACCTCATGCACCCAGCCCAGGGCTTGGGCGCGCTGGGCGCTGAAGCGCTCAGCCGTCACAAAATATCGCCGAGCCGCTTGAGCGCCCAAGGCCCGCACCACGTAGGGACTGATGGTGGCCGGTACCAAACCCAGCTTGGCTTCGCTCAGGCAGAAGTGCACCTCTTGGGCCACCACAAGCACATCACACACAGCCGCCAAGCCCACGCCCCCCCCATAACAATCGCCCTGCACCCGTGCCACGATGGGCACGGGACAGGTGTACAAGGTGTGCAACATGTGCGCCAGGGCCTGGGCATCCGCCAGGTTCTCGAACCAACTGAAACTGGCCATGGACTGCATCCAGTTCAAGTCCGCCCCCGCACAAAACGCAGAACCCTGCGCCGCCAATATCACCACGCGCACGTCGGGGTCGTGGGCCACCTGCTCAAAAGCGCTCGTCAACTCAGCGATCAGTGCGGAGTTGAAGGCGTTGCGCACGGCCGGGCGCTGCAAAGTGACCCGGGTGACATGCGAGGCAGGGTGATCCAGCGCAAGATGCTCAAAATTCATGACCGTGCCCGAGTGGTGGAGCCGCCGAGTGTACGCAAATGGCCGACCTTGCTGGGGGAAACGCCACACTTGTCACAGAAAACCAGGGTGTGCGGTTTCCCGCTGCCGGGAGGGCGTCAAGTTCGGCCTTGGGAGGACGATATGGGTGGGTCAGCCACTCGCTTTTAATCCCATGCGCCTGCCCCTTTCTGCCCTGAGCGGCATATTGCTAGCTGTGTCGCTGGTCTGCAGTTCGGCCGCAGCGGTCGAACTCGACAGCACGCTGCAGAAAATCAGGGACAGCAAGAGCATTTCGCTCGGATACCGCGAGCGCACGACACCGTTTTCTTATGTCGACGATAAAAAGAATGTCGTTGGCTATTCTTACGAATTGTCGCTGCGCATCGCGGAGGCCGTCCGCGTGCACTTGAATCTGGCCACGTTGGACATCAAGCCTATAGCCCTGACCGTGCAAAACCGCTTTGTGCTGGTGGAGAGTGGCTCGATCGACATCGAATGCACGAGCACGACCCACAACCTTGAGCGCGAAAAAAACTTTTCGTTTTCGAACAGCTTTTTCATCATCAACACGCGCTTGATGACACGCAAAGACTCTGGCATCAAAGAATTTGCCGACTTGCGTGGGAAAACCGTCGTGGTGCCGGCACAAACAACGTCCGAAAACCTGCTCAACAAGCTCAATTTGGCGAAGGGCTATGGCATGAACATCATCAGCAGCAAAGACCGCAGCGTGCCGCCGTTGAACATCATGCAGGCGGGCCAAGCCGATGCCTACATGCATGACGATGCCATCCTGTATGGGCAGATCGCCAATTCTTGGCGGCCCGAAGAATGGACGGTCACGGGCAAACCCATGTCGCACGAAGCCTACGGTTGCATGATGCGCAAGGATGCCACGGCCCTCAAGGCGGTCGTTGACCAGGCCATTGCCCGCATGATGGCCTCCGGCGAGGTTCGTGCGCTGTATCAAAAGTGGTTCATGTCGCCCACGCCGCCAGCCAGTGTCAATCTCAACTTTCCGATGAGCCCGGAAGTGGAACAGTTGCTGCGCGAACCGAATGATCGGGCGCTCGATTGAGCTGTCATGACCCACCTCACCAGACCGATTGCGCGCAGCTCGCTTTTTCGCAAATACACCCTGGTGTTCAGCTCAGTGGTGGGGACTTGCCTGCTGCTCAGTGGCCTGAGCAGTTTGTATTTTTCATACATTGACCGGCGCAATGTGTTGATTGAGCTGCAAAGGGAACAAGCGCGAGGCGCCGCCGCACGCATCGCCGAGTACGTCAGCGACATCGAGCAACGGATCGCATTCACCTCGCCACCAAAGCCTGGCACCTCTGCGATGGAGCGCCGCCGCAGTGAAATCGAGTTGTTGGGCCAGATACCCGCCATCACGGAGATCAGCCTGCTTGACCACAACGGCCTTGAGCGGCTCAAAGTGTCGAGCACCAGCCCCGACGTGATCGACAGCTTGACGGACTACTCAAAAGACACCGTTTTCAGCGGCGTGGTTCCGGGAAAGACTTACCACGGCCCGATACATTTCTTCCGCGAGACCGAGCCCCATATGACCCTGGCCATGGCCGTCGGCCCCAAAGAGGCTGGCGTGACGGTTGCCAAAGTCAACTTGGAGTTTTTGCTCGATGGCATCAGCCGCATCAAAATCGGGCGCAGCGGACATGCTTACGTGGTCGATGCGCGCGGTCAGCTGATTGCCCATCCCGATTTGGCCCTGGTCTTGGGCCGAACCAACATCGCCAACCTGCCGCAGGTCGATGCCGCCTTGCGCCAACGGGGAGGCACTGAGGTGGCTTTCGTCGAGCCCATTGGCCTCGATGGCAAGCCCGTGCTGTCGGCAAACAGCACCATTGCCGCTCTGGGCTGGACCGTATTTGCGGACCAACCCGAAGCCGAAGCCTTTGCGCCCTTGTCTGCATCACTCTGGCGCTCGGTGGCGATGCTGGTGACCGGGGTGGTGGCGGCCGTACTGGCCAGCATGATGTTGGTTCGCAAAATGGTGACACCCATTCAAGCGCTGAGACAGGGGGCCATGGCCATTGGCTCTGGACAACTGGATCAGCGCATTGATGTCGCCACGGGAGATGAGCTTGAAGATTTGGCTGCCCAGTTCAACCAAATGGGCGCACGACTCCAATCGTCTTATGCAGAGCTGCTCAGTGCCCGCCAAATCGCCGAGGCAGCGTCAACCCAAAAGTCGGACTTCCTGGCAATGATGAGCCACGAGATGCGCACCCCACTGGGTGGCGTGATTGGCATGCTTGGATTGGCCTTGAGAGATTTGAACGTCAACAACCGTCAACACATTGAGTTGGCACGCAAGAGCGCTCAGTCCCTGTTGTTGATCATCAACGATGTCTTGGACGTCTCCAAAATTGAGGCTGGCAAACTCAGCCTGGAGACGATTGACTTTGATCTCTCGGCCTTGACCCGTGAAGCGGCGGCCATGTTGAGCGAGCGAGCGTTGGCCAAGGGACTGCCCATCAAGGTTGAATTGGCCGCAGGCCTGCCGAACTATGGCCTAGGCGACCCGACACGGATCCGCCAAGTCTTACTCAACCTCTTAGGCAATGCGCTCAAGTTCACCGACCAAGGCGTGGTCAGCTTGAAGGTGCGACCGGTGTCAAACACCGCCGACAGTACGCTGGTGGAATTTTCGGTCGCTGACACTGGGCCAGGCATTCCGACTGAGGCCTTGGGGCGATTGTTTGGGAAGTTTGAACAGGCCGACTTGTCCACCACTCGTCGCTTCGGCGGGACCGGTTTAGGCCTGGCGATATGCAAGGAGTTGGTAGAAATGATGGGGGGCCGGATCGGTGTGAAGAGTGAAGTGGGTCGGGGGTCAACGTTCTGGTTTGAACTTCCAATGACGCACGGGCAACGTCCTACTGAGACGATGGACGCGGGGGCACGCTTGCGGCATTCGCACGCCCTGCGGATCTTGTGTGCAGAAGATGAGCCCACAAATCAGATCATCATTCGCGCCTTGCTCGAGGACATGGGACACAGCGTCGAGATCGCAGACGACGGGCACATGGTCTTGAACACACTCGCTGACAACGATTTTGATTTGGTGTTGATGGACGGGCGCATGCCCTACATGGATGGGCTCGAAGCGACCCAAAAAATCCGAGCAGGGGGCCCCAGCGAGGCGCCTGTTCGCTGGCCCGCCATTCCCATCATCGCACTCACCGCAGACGCCGGTCGCCACGACGAGGATCTCTACTTGCGTGCAGGCATGGATGGCTTTCTCAGCAAGCCCATCGACGAGCGCGCACTGTTTGTAGAGCTGGACAAGGTGATCAGCCTGCTCTTGAGTTCCGGCCACCCCCTGGTGCTCAGGAATAGCGTCTTGATATCACCCACTCAGCCCGCCACGTTGGCCCACTGAGTAGGGCCTGTTCGGAAACTCCTCGTCGGGCAGCAAATGGTCTATTGGAGTGGGCTGCAAGGCGCAAAGCACAGCCATACCGGTCGGTATTGCGAGCATTTGCTACAAAGCAGACCGCTTCAAGAGGCCGTTTGATGCCTGG
>JANMGB010000334.1:0-70862 GCA_031374415.1 Burkholderiales bacterium | reverse complement strand
CATCGAAGGAGACGGCGCGCCCTGGCAAGTCACCGAGGACGCATTGCTTGGGCCGAACGGAAAAGCATTGACAAGGCTGCCCGGCCACATCGCCTATTGGTTTGTCTGGAGTGGTTACTTTGGAGCCAAGGGAAAACTCTCCGGTGGCAAGCCGTAAAGCGCCTCCGCTATTGCCTCGTTAACGTTTGCGTGGCATAAAAGTCAGATGACACAGCGCTTTCTGACAGCGATCGCAATTCGAATTAGCGCCCCGGCAGCCTGAGGGCTCCGGGCCAATCGCGCGCTCTTTTCGTCGATTTTCTGTGAAAGCTCATCCCTATGCCAGCAAACTTTCCGGTGCACGCCAGCGCCAGCGCCAGCGCCAGCGCCAGTACCCGCACCTGGCACACCCGCGACATTGGCCATGGAGACAGGCCCGTATGCCACGAACCCGAGCATCGTTCTGTCGTCAGACGGCTTGACGGTGGTGTCTTTTGGCGACGAGTCGAATCCGAATTGCTTGGCACACACGGGTCTTTACGCAGACCCCATATTCAATGATCCTGAATACGGCAGCGTCGCGTGTCACAAGCGCGCGGTTCGCGCCAACGGTGCTGTGCGACAAGGTGAGTTTCGTTACTTTGAGGGACTCCGGTTGATACCCACGGGGAACTACGCATTTGGCTTTGCTGTGCGCAACAGCGCCATTGACCCCCTGTGCTGCTATGACGGTAAATTTGGCGAAGACGAGGCGCCCCACCCGCTTTCTACGCCGTCCATGTCGGTCAGCACCCTGGCGGGGGTGTTTGTGAATTTGGTGGGGCGCGCCGGCTTCTCTGACGCAGAGCGCGACATGACGCTCTACTACGGCATTGCCATCGATTACACCGGCTCTAACCCTGTCGCGTATGTGGTGACGCAAAGCGCAACGGGTTTGATGCAGGTGGCGCGCCACACGACCTCAGGTTTCAACGGCGAGGCCGCTGTGCCCATGATGTATGGTGATGTCGGGATGGCCCGACCCAACGTGGCGACGCTGAACTTCGGTCAAATGGGTTACTACTACAGCGCAACCGAGTTGCGCAGCCGGATGCTGCAGCTGATGCTGGATGATGGCTTGAGCAGTACCCAAGCAAACACCAAGCTCAATCAGTTCACGACCGGTGTGAGTCAGTAGGCTGGTACCCCGTCTCAGTGGGTTTGAAGGGTTGATTTCGCCAAAGCGAACAGGTGGCGCATGGAGAAGATGAGCTTGCAGGAATGCAGTGCGCGGGCATAACGCTCCTGAGGCACGCTCCTGGATCCCCGCCTGCGCGGGGATGACGGGGGCAGGCGGGGATGACGGGGGCAGGCGGGGATGACGGGGGCAGGCGGGGGTGACGGGCGCAGGGTTTGGGATCTCACCACGTCATTCCCGCGCAGGCGGGAATCCAGCAGCCTGTGCACTTCGCCATCGGCCTTGCAACAATTCAACCTTTCAAATTCACTGCGGCGGGGTGCTTGCGCCCCGACTGAATTCAGTCCGATGCCTTACCTGTGCGAAAACGCGGGTTTGCGTTTGGCCAAAAATGCGCTCATGCCTTCTTTCTGATCCTCGGTGGCAAAGAGGGAGTGGAACAATCGGCGCTCCAGGTGCAGGCCCTCGTTGAGTGAGCCTTCGAATGCATGGTTGATGCATTCTTTGGCCATCATCACGCTTGGGGCGCTGTACTCGCTGATGGTTTGAGCGGCGGCCAGGGCGGTGCTGATCAGCTCGGTCGCTGGTACCACCCGTGACACCAGGCCGGAGCGCTCAGCCTCCGCCGCGTCCATCATGCGCCCCGTCAGGATCAAGTCCATGGCCTTGGCTTTGCCAATGGCGCGGGGCAGGCGCTGGGTGCCACCGGCGCCAGGGATGATGCCGAGTTTGATCTCAGGTTGCCCAAACTTGGCCGTGTCGGCGGCGATCAACAGATCGCACATCATGGCCAACTCACAACCCCCGCCAAGACAAAAACCGGCGACGGCGGCAATCACGGGTTTGCGAACACCGCGAATGCGCTCCCAGTTGCGAGTGATGAAGTCGCCTTTGTAGGCATCCATGTAGCTCAGGGCGGCCATCACTGCAATGTCAGCCCCGGCGGCGAAGGCCTTTTCGTTGCCGGTCACGACGATGCAGCCGATCTGGGGATTGGCATCCATCTCGGCCATGGCCTGGCCCAATTCATCCATGAGTCCATCATTGAGTGCGTTGAGCTGTTGGGGCCGGTTGAGGGTGATCAGTCCGGTTGACAAGGCCGTGGACGCGGCGTCAGTGGGGGCATGGGTGGTGGTGAGGATGTATTGGTACATCGCAGGCTCCTGGTGTCAGGTTTCGTTTCACTGAACTTGGCCGCCTTGCGGGGCCTCAGAGATCAGCAGGTCGAGGAAGGTGTTCTCGTCGAGAACGATGCGAATGCGCACTGGCAAGTATTGCAGTGTGGGGGCAAACCAGATTTCTGCTTTGAGGTCGTTGGCTTTCGTCACGGCCCGTCGGGGCTTGAGGTGGAAGGTTTCGATGGGTCCCATGGGGGTGTAGATGATCTCAGGCTGCATGACCTCAAAAATCCAGCGGTTGACGTGGCCAGGCAGTGCCAGGGGCATCTCGATTTGGGTGCCTGGGCGAAGCAGCTCAGGTTGACGGCGGAACAAGTAGGTGAGCTGAACAAACTGGCTGGCGGTGTCTTGCACGCCAGGCAGTGTGGCGGCTCGCTGGCCGTTGGCCAAGGTCACCCCATCGGCATCAAACAGCATACTTTGGCGCCCCTTTCCAAACACTAATATCTGCTTTGTTTCTTGGTCGTAACGCTGGGGGGCCAGGCCCTCGGGGGTGATCAGCCCCTCGCTGCGCATGCGGCGCTCAAACAGCGGCTTGGCGCTCACGTCCATGAAAACTTGGTAGCGATCACCACTGCGCAGCCATTCGACTTGGGCAGTGCCGTGGAGCTCGCCGTTGTACTGGCCACCCATGCGGTAGCGCACGCGGGTGGAGGTGGGCCAATCGAAGCTGGGGGTCGCCACCGCCGAGGCTGCGGGCTCGGTGGGGGGCACTGCCTCGGGGCTGGGTGCACTGTCTGTCGGGGCCGTCTCGGTGGGTGGCGTGGGCTCAGCGACGGTCTCGGGGGCCAGTTCAGGGATCGGTTCAGGGGCGGATTCCGGCGCGCTCGCGGCCACCGCGGGCGTGGGTGGAGCGGTTCGCGGGGCGGGGCGGCTGGGCGGTGGCGGTGTGGGTGCGGGGGGTGTGGCGACCGCCGGTGGTGGCGCGCTGACTTGGATGGTTTGCATGTAGACCACGTTCATGCGGGCTGGCACCTTGGCTTCGTTGCGCAGCTCGTCCATCCGTTGCTCCAGGCCGCGTCCCACGCAGGCATGAAGGCCCAACACCACTGCCGTCAGCAGGCCAAAGATTCTCAGGCGCTGAGCCATGCCTTGCGCAAGGTGGCTGCGGTACGAGGTGCTTGCGTCACTGGCTTGATCACCCATTGGCCTTGAGGAGCCAACTCGCTGTTGCCCGGTGAGCCGGCGGCGCCGGCCCCCGCTGGCACGCTCAGGGGCAACAACACTTGGTCTCGGCACACGAGCAGGGTTGCCAACTGGTCAGGGATGAGCAGGCGGCTGACGTCGTCCAGCCGCCTTAAGCGCCATTGGTTGAGACCCAACAACTCATCACCCGGGCACATCCCCATTTGTTCGCCCAAGCCGCCCCGCAGGACGTGGCTCACTTTGATGCCCGTGAGCGCACTTTCACTGACCTTGATTCCCCAGCGCTGGGCCATGCTGGGAGGCTGGGCTTGCCAGGTCAAACCCAAGGGCTCGACCAGGGACATCCAAGGGCCATCTTCGGTGCCATGCACCCAGCCCCGCAGCTCGGTGCCGAGGTCACAACCCGCGATGTCGTTCACCGCTTGCGTGATGTCCGATTCAGAGATCGGGCCCCCGGCGCTGCGCAACCACAGTGCTCGCATCACGTCATCGAGTGAGCCCGTGCCCGCGGCTCGCAGACGCATGTCCAGCGCCCAGGCTACCAAGGCGCCCTTGCTGTAGTAGCTGACCGTGATGTTCGGGCTGTTCTCATCGGGGCGGTAGTACTTGATCCAGGCATCAAAGCTGGACTGGGCCACGCTTTGCACATGGCGGCCGGGGGTGCTGAGCACGCTGGCGAAGTTTTTTGACAGCAGCTTGAGGTAGCGGGCTTCATCAATGAGCCCGCAGCGCACGACGAACAGATCGTCGTAGTAGGAGGTGAAGCCCTCAAAGAACCACAGCAATTCGGTGTAGTTTTCTTGGGCGAGGTGGTAGTGGCGGAAGTCGCAGGGGCGCAGGCGCTTGACGTTCCAGGTGTGAAAGTATTCGTGGCTGATCAGGCCCAACAGGGTGAGGTAGCCGTCGGTGACTTCGGCTTTGCCGCGCTGGGGCAAGTCGCGCCGGCCGCAGATCAGGGCTGTGCTGGCGCGGTGTTCGAGGCCGCCAAAGCCATCGTCGACGGTGTTGAGCAAAAATACGTAGCGCTCGAAGGGTGGGCGCTTGTTGGCATGCCAAAACGCGATCTCAGCTTCGCAAATTCTTTGGCTGTCAGCCAGCAGGCGCTCGCCGTCAAAGTCGGGCAGGGTGCTGCTGACGACGATCTCGTGGGGCACGCCGTGCGCGCTGAAGTGGCCGCGCCAGAATGAGCCCAGCTCCACCGGATGGTCGATGAGTTCATCGTAGTCGGCGGCTTGGTAGGTGCCGCGCCCGCGGCGGTCGACTTTGAGGGGAGGCAGGGCGGTGGCGACTTCCCAGCCGGCCGGCAGCTCGGTGAGGCGCACCTGGTGAGGCTCAGCGTCGTGGCCCTGCACTCGCAGGCACAGGCTGGTGCCATTGAAAAAGCCACGCTGGGTGCCCAAAAACGCGGCACGCACGGAGGGGTCGAAGGCGTAAACGCTGTAGGTCAGGATCAAGGCGCCACGACCTTCGCAGTCGATCTCCCAGGTCGATTTGTCGATCTGGGTGACAGGCAGCGCTGTGGACCCTTGGCGGGCTTGCAGCGCATGCAGATGGCGTGAAAACTCTCGCACCATGTAGCTGCCAGGGATCCAGACAGGAAGGCTGACCCGCTGTTGTGGTGCCGGCTGCGGCACCGTGAGGCGAATGTGGAACACATGCGCGTGGGTGTCGCGTGCGTCGATGTGGAATTGGATCATCGGTAGATCATGGCTTATTTCAAGGTGCCGGTCCCGGCGACGGCGATCAGACAGCTCAGACTGGCGACCACGGTCAGCCGAAACCGCATGGTCAGCCAATCTGCGGCTTTCTCAGTGGGGTAGACCTTGCGATCAACCAAGTAGCAGATGATCAGCATGATGGCATGCACGATCAGTCCCCGGTGGGGCGGCATGACCGCGCCAATCCATGACACCGCCGGCGGGATCACGCCCCAGATGAAGGCCATGGGGGTGGGGGCATTGCTGTGAAAGCCCAGGCCCCAATGGATTCCGCCCAGCAGCGCCACGCTGACGGCCGCATAAGACGAGAGGAAGAAGGTGACGTACCAGTGCTCGTCAGGGTGCGTGTCGGGCCTCACGATCCAGGTCAAGACGGCCAGCACGGCAAACGGCACCATCCCCAGGTAACCCAGGCGCAAGGCCATGGGGTGAGGGGTGTTGGTGGGCGTGAGACCAAGTTTCACTGCAACTCTCCGGTCGACAATGCGTGCATTTGCTCACATTGTCGTGCAGTCAACGAGGTTTGAGCGTCAGGTTTGACCTGTGGAAGCAGCTTGTTTCAAGCTTGATGCGGGCCGGGAAAATGATTCCGGCTGAAAAGCGGGGGCCTGCAGCCGGGCAGGCGACGGACTCAGGTCGTAGCGTATACAAACAACAACAGGCCAACGAACAGCGACAGCGCGACCGTGAAACCCACCAGCGGTGATGAGGAGGGGGCACCGTTGCCCGTGGTCAGGTTCTTGCGCATGGTGGACAGCAGTCAAAAAAAGTCGCCTCGACAGATTGTCGAGGCGACCCGGTCAGATGAAGAATGGGGTTGATAGATTGGGCCTGAAAATCGTCTCGGCGTGAACCACCAACTCAGGGGGGAATGGGTGGATTTTGGTCGAACAGGCCTCGGGGCCTCTTCCTACACCTGTCGCAGTGACGGAAACAAAATCACATCGCGGATGCTGGGGCTGTCGGTCAGGAGCATGATGAGGCGGTCGATGCCAATGCCGCAGCCGCCTGCGGGGGGCATGCCGTATTCCAGCGCCCGGATGAAGTCCGCGTCATAGAACATGGCCTCTTCGTCGCCGGCGTCTTTGTGGGTCACTTGGGCGTGAAAGCGCGCCGCCTGGTCTTCAGCGTCATTGAGCTCTGAAAAACCGTTGGCCAATTCACGGCCGGTGACGAACAACTCAAAGCGTTCAGTGATGGCCGGGTTGGTGTCTGAGGCGCGCGCCAGGGGTGACACCTCGACCGGGTAATCGGTGATGAAGGTGGGTTGCCAGAGTTTTTCTTCCACCGCCGCTTCGAATACACCAAACTGCAGTTCGGGCAGGCGCCAGTGCGCGGGGGCTTCTTGGCCGTGGGCCTTGAGCTGTGCCCGCAGCACCTCGGCGTCATCGGCTTGGGCCTCGCTCAGCCCGGCATGTTTGATCAACGATTGCCGCACGCTGAGCCGAGCAAAGGGTTGATCGAGGGCCACAGCTTGGCCCGCGTAGGTCAGGGCGCTTGAGCCCGTGGCGATGCGTGCCGCGTGGCGCAAGACACCCTCCGTGAAGTCCATCAGGTCGTGGTGGTTCCAATACGCCGCGTAGAACTCCATCATGGTGAACTCGGGGTTGTGGCGCACCGAGATCCCTTCATTGCGGAAGTTGCGGTTGATCTCAAACACGCGCTCAAAGCCGCCCACAATCAGCCGCTTCAAATACAGCTCAGGGGCAATGCGCAGGTACATGTCTTGATCCAGCGCGTTGTGGTGTGTGATGAACGGCTTGGCGTTGGCCCCCCCAGGGATGGGGTGGAGCATGGGCGTTTCGACTTCCAGGAAGCCGTGTTCGACCATGTAATGCCGGATGGCGCTGACGGCCTTGCTGCGCGCCGTGAAGCGCGCGCGAGCGTCGTCATCGGTGATGAGGTCTACATAGCGCTGCCGGTACTTTTGCTCCTGGTCGGCCATGCCATGAAACTTGTCGGGCAGCGGGCGCAGGCTCTTGGTCAACAAGCGCAGTTGGGTCACGCGCACCGACAGCTCGCCGGTTTTGGTTTTGAACAGCGTGCCTTGCGCGCCGACAATGTCACCCAAGTCCCAGTGCTTGAAGGCCGCATAGAGCTCTTCGCCCAACTCATCTTTGGTGACAAACAACTGAATGCGACCGGTGGCGTCTTGCAGGGTGCCAAAGCTGGCTTTGCCCATCACGCGTTTGAGCCGCAAGCGTCCGGCGACCGTGACCGACAAGTTCAGCGCCTCCAGGGCCGGCGCCTCTTGCTCAGCATGCTGTTGCTGCAAGGCCAGCGCGCGGTGCGTCGGCTTGAAATCATTGGGAAAAGCCACGCCTTGAAGGCGGATGGCGGCCAGCTTGTCGCGGCGCTCGGTGATGAGCTGGTTGTCGTCGGAGATGGTCACGGTGCACAGAGGTTGAAAACGGGCCTCGCCAAGCAAGGTCAAGTGGCAAATTCTAAAGGGTGGATCCATCGGCGGTTTGGGGCGTGACGGCGCCTGCGCCAGGGGTTCATAGAATGCGTCCTTTGCTCCGCAAGGAACCCCCGATGAAGGTGCTTGCGCCGCGCTTGGCCCACAGTGCTGTGATCAACGTTGTCACCCGCAGTGTGGCGGTGGGCCTGGGCCTGCTCATCACCTTGCTGGCCGCGCGCTTGGGGCCTGAGGCCGTGGGTGTTTTCGCGCTTTTTACGGCCGTGGAGTCGGCCTTGCTGGCTTTGTGTTCGGGCGGCGGGATTGCGCTGGCGCGCCGGGTGTCGCACTTCGGGCGTGCGCCGGGTGCTGCCTTATCGGCTTTGCTCATGGCAAGCCTGTTGTTGGGTGGCTGTTTGGCCGGTGGGGTGTGGGCCTTGTCGCAGTGGGGTGGGGCGGCCTACGCCCCGCTGTGGTTGTTGGCGTGGGCCTTGCCTTGTCTGTTGTTGACCCCCAACGTCTCAGGCTTGTGGTTGGGCCAGGGGCGCATGGCGCCTTTGGCCTGGTTGTCTGTGGGCACCCCGGCCTTGGCCTTGATGGCCTGGGGGGTGGCTGTGTTGAGCGGTGCGCAGGTGAGTTTGCTGACCCTGCTCGGGGCATGGGTGGGCGCGCGGGTGGTGGTGGGCGTGCTCAGTGCCTTGGCGGGCCTGCAAGGCAGCGGATGGCAGGCCCCTGACGGGGGCTGGTTGCGTGCTCAGGGGGGCGCATTTTTGACCCTGGGTTTGACCAACCTCATCAGCTTGATGAATTACAAGGCCGATGTGTTCTTGCTTGAGCACCTGCAGGGTTTGGCAGCCACGGGCATTTACGCTTTGGCCGTGATGATGGCCGAGCTGCTGTGGTTTGTTTCGACGTCATTGTCTCAAGCGGCGTTTGCCCGCATTGGCACGCCTGACCGGGCTCAGGCGATTGTCACGGTGCTGCGTGTCATGCACTTCAGCGTGGCGGCCTTGCTCTGCGTGGCGCCCTTGTTGTGGCTTGCAGCGGTGGTGGGGGTGCCTTGGCTTTTCGGCCCCGCCTATGCGGAGGTCGGCGGCCTGCTGGCGGTCCTGTTGCCGGGCGTGCTGGCATATGCCCCTGCCTCGGTGTTGTCCGCCTATTTCACCAACCATGCTGGGCGTCCGGTGGTGCCGGCGTTGATGGCTGCCACTTCCCTGCTGATCAACGTGGCCGTGTGTTGGGTGGCGATTCCACGCTGGGGGGCTTGGGGGGCGGCCGTGGCCACCACGGCTTCTTATGGCCTGACGATGGTGTGCTTGCTCAGCCTGTTTCGGGTGCACAGCGCGTGTTCCTGGCGCCGGGTTTTGTGGCCGCGCGCGGGGCAGTTGCGCGATGATGCACGCACGCTGCTGTCTTGGTGGCGCGTACGCCAACCCCAACCTCCTCGGAGCACCCCATGAGCCTGCGGCAGTCCTTGTCTAGCCTGTGGTCCCGCATGCGCCCTTCGCAAGGCCCGAGCATGCGCTACGGCATTCGCCGTCATGACGGTTTGTGGCTGCCGCACACCCGCATCAGCACCTGCACGCAGGTGGAAGACTGGTCGCAGCTGGACTTGGCGGATCATGTCTTCATTGGCCACTTCAACTTCATTGATGCCTCGGGGGGCCTGCACATTGGTGAGGGCTGTCAAATCACCAACCACGTCTCAGTGCTCAGCCACTCCAGCCACATGGCAGTGCGGTTGCAGGGGCGTGCCTACTGGGGGCACCCGGCCCCGCAGGGGTCAGTGCGCGTGCCCACCCACCTGGGGCCGTATGGCTTCATCGGCCCGCACTCCGTGATTGCCCCGGGCGCTCGGTTGGGCAAGGGGGTGTTGGTCAAAGCCTTCAGTTACGTGCGGGGCGAAGTGCCTGACTTTGCCGTGGTTCAAGGGCAGCCGGCCCAGGTGGTGGGAGACACCCGCGAGTTGGATGCCCCTTGGCTCACACGCCACCCTTCGTTGCAGGTTCACTACCAACAATGGGCCGGACCGGCGGCATGAGCTTGCACCTGTGTTTGTTGGGTGACGCCAACAGCGTGCATGTGCGGCGTTGGGCCAGCGAGATGCTGGCGCGCGACTGTCGTGTCTCCATCATCACGGCCCGGCCGCAAGCCCAGGAGGGCGTGACTCAACACGTGCTGCCGCCTGTTCGTCGCTCAACAGACTGGCTGTGGCGTGTCGGCGCAACGCGCGCCTACCTGCAGGCATTGCAACCGGACATTGTTCACGCGCACTACATCACCTCCTATGGCTACCTTGCGGCACGCTGCGCGCGTCATCCGCTGTTCATGACGGCCTGGGGCAGCGACCTCTTGGTGACACCGAAGCACAGCCGCGTCTTGCGCGCCTTAACGGGCTGGACGCTGCGCCGGGCCGATGTGAGTACAGGCGACTCACACGACCTGGTGCAGGCGGCCCAAGCGTATCGGCCGACGGCGTCAATGCACCTCATTCATTGGGGCGTTGACCTGCAGCGTTTTGTGCCGGTGCCCTGGGCGGACAAGCCCAAGGGCTTTCACATTGCCAGTCTGCGCGCCTGGGAGCCCAACTACCAGATCAAGCATCTCATTGAGGCCCTGGCCCTGCTGCGGCAACAATGCCCTGGTGCCGACGCGCAGTTGCACTTGATGGGCGGGGGCTCATTGGCTGCGACCTTGCGCGGGCAAGTGTCCACGTTGGGGCTGACATCCTGCGTGCACTTTCACGGCCGGCTCGACGACGCCCAGATGCAAGCCGTGATGGGGCAGTGTCATGTGTCGGTGTCGGTGCCTTGCAGCGACGCCACCTCGGTGTCGGTGCTGGAAAGCATGGCCTGTGGCCTGCCTGTGGTGGCGACTGACTTGCCTGCCAACCGCCATTGGCTTGCCGTGGCAGACGAGCCCACGGCAGCGACAAGCTGCTTGATCGATCTCTTGGCGCCAGCGTTCAGTGAGCTGCTGGCCCAGGCGCTGCGAGGTCTGTGTGAGAAGCCCCAGCGGGCCCAGCGGTGGGGGGCTTGCCACCGAAATAGGGTCGAGCAGGAGGGTGATCGACAGGTTCAGATGGACGCCATGCGGGTGTTGTATGACCAGCAACTTCAGTCTCGGGCCCCGTCTCAGTGGATGTGAAAGGTTGATTTTTGCCAAAGCGAACACGTGGCGCATGGGCAAGCTGAGCTGGGAGGAATGCAGCGTGCGGGCATAACGCTCCTGTGGCGCGCTCCTGGATCCCCGCCTGCGCGGGGATGACGGGCGCAGGGGTTGGCATCTCCCCACGTCATTCCCGCGCAGGCGGGAATCCAGCAGCCTGTGTACTTCACTATTGACCTCGCAACAATTCAACCTTTCAAATCCACTGAGACGCGATACTAGAAAAATCTTGCTTGTGGGCTCGAAGAACCCTGAGAATCGAGGCCTCAATCTATGAAAAAACCCCCAGCCTCCACTGCCGCGCAATGTGTCAGCGTGATCGTGCCTTGTCGCAACGAGCACCGCTACATCGAGAGCTTTTGTCACAACGTGCTGCGGCAAATCATGCCGGATGGCTGGCGTTTGCAGTTGCTTGTGGCGGACGGCATGAGTGACGACGGCACCCGCGACATCTTGCAGCGTTTGAGCCAGGCTGATCCACGCATTCAACTCATTGACAACCCTCGGCGCATTGTCTCCACCGGCCTGAATGCCGCGCTTTTGCAGGCCCAGGGCGATGTCATTGTGCGCATGGATGTTCACACTGAATACACCGCTGACTACATTCACCAAGCCTTGAGTGTCTTGGCCGATTCGGGGGCCGACAACGTCGGTGGGCCCTGGCACGCCGCACCCGACCTGCATGCCGGGCCCACGCAGCGGGCCATTGCGGCGGCCTTTCAATGCCCCTGGGTGGCGGGGGGGGCCTTGTCGCGACGCCTGGATTACAACGGCTGGGCCGACACGGTTTACCTCGGCTGTTGGCCGCGGGCCACATTTGAGCGTTTTGGCGGCTTTGATGAAAGTCTGGTGCGCAACCAAGATGACGAACACAACCTGCGCATCACGCGGGGGGGCGGTCTGGTATGGCAGTCGTCCCGCATCCGCAGCACCTACCGTCCGCGAGCCAATCTGCCGCAGGTATTTCGCCAGTACCTGCAATATGGTTATTGGAAGCCCTTCGTCATCAAGAAGCATGGCCAGACGGCCTCTCCGCGCCATTGGGTTCCTGCGCTTTTTGTGCTGGCCATGGGGCTGAGCCTGTTGTTGGCCGTGCTGGGGGCTGCATGGCCGCTGGCCGCTTTGAGCACCTTGTATGCGGGGGCGGTGTTGTTCATGACGATGAGTGTGGCGCAGCGAGACCCCTGTGGCATGAAGGCCTTGTGGCGAGTCCCGCTGGTGATCGGGAGCTACCACGTGGCGTATGGGCTTGGCTCGCTCATGGGCCTGTGGGACGTCTTGCACGGTGGCACCAGTCGCACCCGGTTTGCGGCGCTCACGCGCTGACACGGGGGGCGGGATGTCTGACACCGTTCCCCGTCCGGGGGCTGACCTGTCCCTGCCCAGTGAAGCTGAGGCCGTTCAAGCGCGCTACGCCCGCCGTGTGCCGAACGACCCACGCTACAGCGTGTTCAACCCAGCGGCCTTGTGGGCATGGCAAGAGCGCCAACGCGCGACCCTGGCCCTGCTGGCCCGCCACGGGTGGCGCGACCTGAGCCAGTGCCGCATGCTGGAAGTGGGCAGCGGCACGGGCGACAACCTGCTGGACTGGCTGCGCTGGGGCGCCCATCCCGCGCACTTGTCGGGCATTGAGCTGTTGCCTGAGCGACATGATCATGCGCGCCAGCGGCTGCCGTTGGGCGTGACGCTGATGCATGGCGACGCCTGCGTGATGCTGGAGGCGCGCGCGCGCGATCCTGACGCGCTGCGTTTCGACGTCATCGTCCAGGCCACGGTGTTTTCTTCATTGCTGGACGATGCGGTTCAGCACAGGCTGGCCCAAGCGATTTGGGCGATGCTCAAACCGGGCGGTGCCGTGCTGTGGTATGACTTCACCGTTGATAATCCCCGTAACCCTGATGTTCAAGGCGTTCTGCTGGCCCGCGTGCGGGCTTTGTTTCCTCAAGCCAACTTTCATGTGCAACGATTGACCTTGGCGCCACCTTTGGCCCGAGTGCTGGCTCAATTGCACCCCGCTTTGTATGGGTTTTTTAACTGGCCTTGGTTGCGTACACACCGCTTGGCGTGGTTGGCCAAGGCGCATCAATGACTTAACTCGATTGAATTTGAGCGATGAAAATCAGTATCGTGGGGACACGACACTGGGCCTGTCGCCCTTGGCGCTATGAGCATGCCTTTTCTTCCCTTCTCCTTGCCCGAAATTGGCGAGGAAGAAATCGCCGAAGTCGTGGACACCTTACGTTCCGGCTGGGTCACCACGGGCCCCAAGTGCCAACGCTTCGAGGCCGACTTTGAGGCCTTTCTGGGTGACCCCAGCTTGACGGCCTTGGCGGTCAATTCGGCCACTGCGGGCCTGCACCTGGCCCTGGAGGCTTTGGGCGTGGGGCCGGGCGATGAAGTCATCACCACCACCCACACCTTCACGGCCACGGCCGAAGTGGTGCGCTACCTGGGCGCCGATGTGGTCTTGGTCGACATGAACCCCCACACCTTGTGCATCGATGTGGATGCCGTGGCCGCGGCGCTCACCCTGCGCACCAAGGTGATCATGCCGGTTCATTTTGCGGGCTTGTCGGCAGACATGGCGCGCTTGCTGGCCTTGGCCCAGCAGCATGGGGTGAAGGTGGTAGAAGACGCCGCCCATGCCTTGCCCACCACCTGCGGCGGGCGATTGATAGGAACCCTGGACTCGGCTGCCACGGTGTTCAGTTTCTACGCCAACAAAACTCTGACCACGGGCGAGGGCGGCATGGTCGTGACCCGTGACCCCGCGCTGGCGCAACGCATGAAAGTCATGCGCTTGCACGGGATGAGTCGCGATGCATTCGACCGCTTCACCACCAAGGTTCCAGCGTGGCGTTACGACATCGTGGCCCCTGGCTTCAAGTACAACCTGACGGACATTGCTGCCGCAATGGGCATCCATCAGCTACGCCGTTTGCCTGGGTTTGCCCAACGACGCGCCGCGATTGCCCAGCGATATCACGCTGCGTGGGCTGACTTGCCTGTGCAACTGCCCCCTGGCCCGGCACCGGGCGACACCCATGCGTGGCACCTTTATGTGTTGCGGCTGCGCTCACAGGCACCCTGCCATCGGGACACCGTGATTGAACGCCTCTTCGAGGCGGGCATTGGTTGCAGCGTGCACTACATCCCCTTGCACCTGCAGACCTACTGGCGCGAGCGCTATCAACTGCGAAGCAGCGACTACCCTCACAGCCAGGCTGCGTTCGATAGCATGCTCAGTGTGCCGCTGTACACCCGCATGAGCGATGACGATGTCGAACGAGTGATCCAAGCCGTGCGCGCAGCGATCACATGAGCACATGAGCAAGCGCTTGTTTGACCTCTTTGGCGCGGTGCTGGGCATGCTCGTGCTTGCGCCGGTGTGGCTGGTGATTGCGCTGGCCATCAAACTTGACTCGCCGGGCCCTGTGCTTTTTCGGCAAGACAGGGTGGGCCGTGGTGGCAAGCTGTTTGCGATTCATAAATTTCGCACCATGCACCAAAGCCTGACGACCCAGCCGCAGGGGCTCCAAATCACTCGACACGATGATTCTCGTGTGACCCGTGTCGGCCGGTGGCTGCGCGACTCCAAGCTGGATGAGCTGGCCCAACTGATCGACGTGTTTCGGGGCGACATGAGCTTGGTCGGCCCGCGCCCCGAGGTGCCACGCTACGTGGCGCTGTATCCGCCCCTGTTGCGCGACAAGATTCTCAGTGTGCGGCCTGGCATCACCGATCCGGCGTCGCTGGCCTATCGTGACGAAGGCAGGCAACTGGGGCAGTCCAGTGATCCTGAAGCCACCTACATCCACATCGTGATGCCCGCCAAACTTCAACTTGCGGCCGAGTACGTTGATCAAGCCAGCCTGTGGCGTGACCTGCGCCTGATAGCCGCCACGCTCAAAGCCGTGGTGATTCGATGAGCACGCGTTGGCATCGGTTGGATCGCATTTTGTCCCGTTGGCGTCCTCATCGCCAAGCCCTGTCCCTGCTCATTGACGCAGGGGTGGTGGCTGTCTGTTGGCAGCTGACCTACCTGTTTCGCTTGGGTTTTGAGCGCTGGTGGAGCGCCAGGCCTGCCTACGACATGGTGGTGCTGGCGGGTGTGGTGCTGCTCTATGGCGTGGTGTTCAAGCTCTTGGGGGTGCCGCGCAGTTTGTGGCGATTTTCTGGGTTTGGTGAGGTCAAGCGTTTGGCCGTGGCCTGTGGGGTGGCCGGCGCGCTGGTGGCGATCACGGTGCGCAGTGCCGGTTGGGAGGGAGTCCCCCGCGCGGTGCTGGCCCTGCACCCGCTCTTGTGTGTGATGGGCCTGTGTGCCGTTCGGGTGGCTTACCGCATGCTGTATGAACACGTTCGCTCGCGCATTGCAGGGCCCGCCGATACCCGGCGCGCCTTGGTCATGGGCGCCGGCGAAGCGGGGCGGATGCTCTTGGCTGGATTTCATCAGCAGGGCTGGTCGGTGGTGGGCTTGCTCGACGACGACCCCGCCAAACAGGGGGCACGCATTGCGGGCGCACAGGTGCTGGGCACTTTGCAAGAGGTGCGCGAGTTGGCGCTGAACACCGAAGCCACCCACCTCATCATCGCCCTGCCAGGCGCCAGCGCGCCCCAGCGGCGGCGGGCATTTGAGCTCGCGACCAGCACCTCATTGCCCGTGTTGACCGTGCCCTCGGTCAGCGAGCTGCGTGACGGCACGGCGCGAGTTGAGCGGGTGCGGGCCATCGAGCCTGAAGACCTGCTGGGCCGCGACCCGGTGATGCTCGATGAAGCCAGCGTGGCGGGCCTGGTGGCTGGCAAGACGGTTCTCATCACCGGGGCTGGGGGGTCGATTGGCTCCGAGTTGTGCCGCCAACTGGCGCGGTTTCGACCTGCGCGCATGGTGCTGTATGAACTCAGCGAGTTTGCCCTGTACCAGATCGAGCAACGACTCACCCAGCGCCACCCTGAGATTGCGCTGGTGTGTTTGATGGGCGACGTCAAGCGCCTGGAGCACCTGACGCAGGTGTTCATCGCCCAGCGGCCCGCGCTGATATTTCATGCTGCAGCGTTCAAGCATGTGCCCCTGATGGAGCGCGAAAACGCCTGGTCGGCATTGCAAAACAACACTCTGGGCACCTACTATGCGGCGCTGGCAGCGGCTCACTGCGGGGCCGAGCGCTTCGTGCTGATTTCCACAGACAAAGCCGTCAACCCGAGCAATGTGATGGGCGCCAGCAAGCGCTTGGCGGAGGTGCTGTTGTCGCACCTGGCGCGACATCCCGTCAGGGCCGTGGAGACGGGCACCTCAGCACCCACCCAATTTGCCGCAGTGCGTTTTGGCAACGTGCTGGGCTCCAGTGGCAGCGTGATCCCCAAGTTCAAAGAGCAGATCGCGCAGGGGGGACCAGTCACGGTGACGCATCCTGACATCACCCGTTACTTCATGACCCAGCAAGAGGCCGTGAAATTGGTGCTTCAAGCGGCGGCCTTGGCGCACAGCGGCCAGGTGCTTGTGTTGGACATGGGCAAGCCCGTCAAAATTGCCGAGCTGGCACGCGATCTGATTCGCTTGTCTGGTCACCGCGAGCACGAAATCCCGGTGGTCTACACCGGCTTGCGCCCGGGAGAAAAGCTGTTCGAAGAGTTGCTGGCCGATGCGGATCGCACGGTGCCATCAAGCCACCCGCTTTTGCGCGTGGCGCAGCTGCAAGACCAGCAAGACGCCGAGTGGGTTGCGCAGGTGCTGGGCTGGCTTCAGGGCGCAGAGCCCGACGCGCAGGCCTTGAGGCACACCTTACAGGGCTTCGTGCCTGAATACGTTCCTGAGGTGGTCCCAGATCGCGGCTGATGGCCAGCCGGTCATGACTGGGGGGCTGTGGGCGCATCAGCTCCCATTTGAAACGGCTGGCCGGTTGGCAGATGTGTGAATGATGTCGCGGGCATCACGCAGGTTCCGCCCTAACCTGACCAGCGCGCCGATCAATACCGAACGATCAACCACTTAGGCACATGGAAGCGTACGATGCGCCAGTACAGAACAACGTAGCCCAGTAAAAACAGTGCCAGGCAAGCCAACAACATGGGGGTGTTGTTCCACCACAGCAGGGCGGGGATCACCGAGCACAGGCACAGTGCCCACAGGTACGGGGCCGTCATCGAGTTGCGCGCCGTTTTGCGGCGGTCTTGGCTGGTGCGCCGACGGTCAATACTGCCTGGGGTGGCCCAGCGAATGACGCGCCGGTGAATCAAGGTGTGCAGGTGAATGCCATCGGCCTTGCTGGTGCCCACGCCCTTCAAAACGCGACGACGGTACATGGTGAAGGCGGTTTCAATCAACGGGTAGGCGCACATCAAGACCGGGAAAAAAGGCGATACCTCGGCATTGTTCGAGATCAACAACACACTCAACTCCGCCAGCGTAAAGCCCAGAAAATACGCACCCCCATCGCCCAGAAAAATCAAACCGGCAGGGAAGTTCCAAAAGAAGAAACCCAAAATCGCCCCGCCGCAAATCAATGACGAGGTTAGAACGAAGCGATCACCGACTTGGTATGCCACATAGGCCAAGGCCATCATCATCATCAGCACGCACATGGAAGCCAGACCATTGAAGCCATCGATGATGTTGACGGCGTGGGTCACGCCTGTGACCATGAAAAGCGTAAAAATGACCGACAAAGGCGCCCAGGTCATGAGTTCATCCATCCATGGGATGCCGGTGCGCGTGATCGTGGCGTGTAGCAGTCCGATGCCCAGCAGCGTCGAGACGGCCGTAAAAAACAATCGACGGCGGGCCGAGACCCCCTTCGTGAAGTCTTCGATCAAGCCCGAAAAGAAAGCCGGAATCGCCGCCAGCACCCAAAGCCACAGGGTGTCAAATCGTTCGGCCCCGTTGGAAAACTCCACCAGGGCGACCCCAGCCATGACCGCTAGCGCGAGTGCCAGGCCTCCGATGCGCGGAACGGGCCGGTGATGAAACTTCTGCGGGCCCGACAGGTCGTGATCCGCGCTGAGCCATCCGTGCATGTGTGAGGAGCGCACCACCATCGAGGTGATCATCAGGGAGACAACGAAGCTCAAAATGAAGTAGGTCATCGCGCCAGGGGTGCGGGCGAGCGCACCGAGTTGGTTGAGTAGGACACTGCGCCCAGGGGTGTCTGATGAAAAGTCCCTGAACATTGAATGACATCAACTGCACGGCAAACCACTACCTCACCCCCCCCTCGCACAATCCAGGCACGGGCTTGGTGGGGAGGCCATTGTGCTGCACAAGCGCCCCGCATGGGCGTGAAAACGGCCTGAAAATACCAGCGTTTTCACGCGCTCAACGTCATGTATTTCGCCGCTGATCAGCGGTCACGCCGCAAAAGTCCAGGGCTTGGGCTTCGATCAAGATCTTCTTGACGGCGACATCGAGAAATTGGCGGTGCTTGACCATCACGGCCAGCACATCGGCGGTCTTGAGGGCCTCGTCCAGCGCAACCAGTTTCAAGTCCGGATGTTGAGAGATATTGGGCTCAACGACCAGCACTTGGTAGCCTTGAGCTTGCAACTCGCAGGCGATGTGCGCGGCAGGCGACTCACGCAGATCGTCAATGTCGGGCTTGAAGGCCAGGCCCAGACAGGCCAAGACCGGCGGCCGCCCGGTGCGCTTGGGCACCTCGGCCATGGCCCGCTTGATCTGATCGATGGCCCACTCTGTTTTGAAATTGTTGACTTCACGCCCCGCACGAATGAGTTTGGCATTCTCTGGATCGCGGGCAACAATGAACCAGGGATCCACAGCGATGCAGTGCCCCCCGACGCCGGCCCCCGGCTGAAGAATATTCACTCGGGGATGGCGATTGGCCAGTTGGATCAAGTTCCAGACGTTGATGCCTTCCTTGGCACAAATGACCGAAAGCTCGTTGGCAAAGGCGATGTTCACGTCACGGAAGCTGTTTTCGGTGAGTTTGCACATTTCGGCGGTTTTGGCATCGGTTTCCAGAACCGTGCCTCGCACGAAGCTGCGGTAAAACTCACTGACAGCGCGGGTGGCCTCAGGGGTCAAGCCGCCAACCACCCGATCATTTTCGAGCAGCTCGGTCATGATCTTCCCTGGCAGCACGCGCTCTGGGCAGTAGGCGACGTGAATGGAGGACAGGTCCACGCCCGAACTCTTTAAGACATCGGCCATTTGCTGGGTGGTACCGACCGGCGAGGTCGATTCCAGGATGACCAGATCGCCTGGTTTGACGAAGGCTGCGATGCTTCGTGTGGCGGCCAGCACGTAGTCGATGTTGGGCTGCGGTGTGCTGCCGGTGTCGTGCAGGGGCGTTGGCACGCAGATCATGTAGACATCACCCGCTTGGGGTGTCGTGAAGGCCTGGAGGCGCTGCGCAACGATGGCCGAACGGACGAAGGCGTCGAGGTCAGGCTCAACGATGTGGATGCGTCCCTGGTTGATGGTGTCCACCGCATGGGCGTTCAAATCGACCCCCACGACTTGGTAGCCACTGCTGGCCAGCAAGGCCGCCGTGGGCAAGCCGATGTAACCCAATCCCACTACACAAACGGTCTTCTTCTGCATTCAAATGCTCCTTAAGACGTTGATGATTCGTTGGCATGCTTGGCCATCGCCATAGGGGTTGTGGGACCGGGCCATGGCTTTGTAGCTGGCCTCGTTGTCCAGCAATTCCGACACGTTGCTCACAATGCGATCCCGGTTGGCACCCACCAGCCGCACGGTGCCCGCAGTGACGGCCTCCGGGCGTTCGGTGACTTCGCGCATCACCAGCACAGGCTTGCCCAGACTGGGGGCTTCTTCCTGGATGCCCCCGCTGTCGGTCAAGACGATGTGACTGTGCTTGAGAAGATACACAAAAGGCTCGTAGTCGAGCGGGGCGATCAAGTGAATGTTGCGCCGCCCCTTCAGCAGGGATTGAACGGGTTGCTGCACATTCGGGTTGAGGTGTACGGGGTACACGAATTGCACCTCAGGGTAGCGGTCTGCCAAACATGTCAGGGCGTCGCAGATCTGTCTGAAACCTTCGCCGAAGTTTTCACGACGATGCCCCGTGATCAAAACGAAGGGCTCGCTTTGCCAAGCCCATGGCAGTTGGGCGTTCAGGAGGGTCGTGATGGCTGCTTTGCGCTCGGGCATCGACTCAATGCGCTCCAGTACCCACATCAAGGCGTCGATCACGGTGTTGCCCGTCACGGTGATCTGGGACTCGGCAACGCGTTCATCGAGCAGGTTCTGGCGGCTGACGGGGGTGGGGGCAAAATGCCAGCGCGTGAGCTTGGAGGTCACCTGGCGGTTGAACTCTTCCGGGTAGGGCGCATAGAGATCGTGGGTGCGCAAGCCCGCTTCAACATGCCCCACTGGGATCCCCGCGTAGAACCCCGCCATGGCTGCGGCCAGCGTGGTGGTGGTGTCACCATGCACCAACAAGGCATTGGGTTGTTCTGTACGCAAGACCTCCCGCATGCCCAGCAGCACCGACGCCGTGACATCGAACAGGTCTTGGCCTGCTTTCATCAGGTTGAGGTCAATGTCGGGATGGATCTCGAACACACTGAGCACCTGATCCAGCATGTGACGGTGCTGGGCGGTGACGCAAACCTGCGTGTTGAAGTGTGGGCAGGCCTTGAGGGCATGGTAGAGCGGCGCCATTTTGATGGCTTCGGGCCGCGTTCCAAACACCAGCATGATTTTGGAGGTCATTGGGATCCCAAGTTGTGAAGCACGTTCAACATCTCGCGTGCCAAATGCCGTCGGTCGTAGTGTCGGGCGGCCACAGGCCCATTGCGTTGATACAGCGCAAAGCGTTCGGCATCGGTGCGAAGGGCGAGCAAGACAGCGACGAGCTCGGCCGGATTGTCGGATTCAAACACTTCGCCGACAAGCTCTTTGCGAACAATGTCGGCCGATTCGCCGGCCACCCCATGAACGACGGGGATGCCCATGCCCATGCACTCAAACAGCTTCGAGGGAATCACCGAGTTGAATAGCTCGGTTTTTCTCAGATGAATGATAGAGACGTCCAACAAAGACCAATACCGCGCGACCTGGGCCTTGGGCACTGAATCAAGGAACTGAACGTTGGTCAGGCCCAGGCCTTGCGCTTGTTGAATGAGCGCGGCTTTTTTGGCCCCATCGCCCAAAAACAACAGGCGAATGTGGGCCCCATCGGGGTGATGTTGAAGTTGCTGGGCGGCCTGCAGCAAGGTGTCCAGCCCATGGGCCATGCCGTGCGTGCCGATGTAGCCCGCCACAAAGCAGTCTTGCAAGCCGAGTTGGCTGACCAACTCGGCGTCTTTTGGCTGGGGGCCAAACTGGGTCAGGTCGACGCCATTGGTGATGACGTCAATTTTTCGGGCGTCGATGCCGCGTTGCGCTAAGGTTTGCTTGAAGGCATGGGTGACGGCCACGATGCGGCTGGCGCGGCGATACAAAAACATCTCCAGACGTTCCAGCATTCGAATGGCCAACGAGTCGCCCATGGCGCCCACGGCCTTGATCGACTCAGGCCACAGGTCACGCAGCTCGAACACCCAAGGTGTGCGCTTGAGCGTGCCCACCAGCCAAGCCGCACACGCGGTGAAAAATTGCGGGGACGTCCCCACCACCACGTCCACTCGGCGCACGAACAAGGCTGCCACCGATGCCGTGAGCATGAAGCTCAGGTAGTCGAGCACCCGCTTGAGGAAGCCCTCATTGGCGGTGATGTAGCTCCAGACCCGAATCACGCGCATGCCGTCCATGACCTCGCTTTGCCACCAACGGTTGCGGTAGCCCTCAAAGACTTGGCCCTTGGGAAAGTTGGGCGCGCAGGTGATCACCGTTACTTGGGCACCCTGCTGTACCCACTCACGCCCATGTTCATAGGTGCGGCTGGCAGGCGCGTTGACCTCAGGCGGAAAGTTGTCTGTCAGGAAAAGGACATGCACTCGGGGCCTCTCGTTGGGCTGACCGCCCGGGTTAGCGCCGGTGTGGGGTTCGCGGCCTGTGTTTCAGTGTTCATGCAGCTGGCCTTGGGGTTGTGCCCTTGGGGTGGACGCCTAGGCCATGCTCACGGCGATGTGCAGGCTGCTACGGCCTGACATTTGCGGCAGGCCCAGCACCACGCGCTGCGATGCGCGCCGGTCGTTGAAGCGCTGGGCCACCCAACAGTCTTCGACTTGCAGGCAGCCACCTTGCTGCGACAAGCTCACGGGCGGCTGGTCGGGAAGTCTGAGGGTGAATTGATCCTGTGCCATCTCACTGGTGTCAATTCGCACACCGGGGGCCAGGTGAAATCGGGCTTGCGCGCCGCCACTGGCGTGGCACACGAGATCCTCAATGTGCAACTCGCCCGTGGCGCGAGTATGGAAGCGGCGGGTATGGGTGGCCCGGGGGGCTGGGCCGATCAGCACCACTGCGCCCGAGGCGGTGGTGCCTTGGGCGTCTGAAGCAAAGGCCACCTCGGTGGGCCGAGCCCTGCGTGCGACCCGAAAATTCGACCAATGTTCGCACTGTTGGTGCCGTGCAAAGGCCACGGTGTTGTGGGCATTTTCCGAGCGCTCATGTTGACGGAAGGGGGCGTCGTAGTACGTGGAGGTGCCCCCATTGACAAACACACGTTGTCCAAAAGCGCTCAACTCAAACGAGAATAAATCGCTGTGCGCGTGGCCCATCTGCTCGTCAGGCCCCAGGGGGCCTAAATCGGCGATGGCATAGATGTGGGGGCCCATGTTCAGCAGATAGAACCCAGCGTCAGGCAGGGCAATTGGGCGTGAGATGGGGCCCAGCAGCGACTCGGCGTAAGCGATGAGGTCGGCCGAGCGAGGGCCCGCGTCAAGGGCGGCATCGTTGAACAGGGCGATGTCCCCATCGGGATGCGTGAGTACCCGCGACGCCGCCGCCATGCGGCGTGCCACGCTCATCAAGTGGTCTCGCCAGGCTCCCTCAGGCGCCACATTCAAGATGTCCAGCAGGTCCAGCAATGCGACGTTGTGGTACATCGGTGAACGCTCATAGTGCGTGCCGTCGGGCAAGACTTGACTTGCCAGGGCCGGCACCAGTGCGCGGTCCACGATGCTTTGCCAACGTTGCGCGTCGGGCCCGTGGAAGAGACAAATGCCCCAGGCCAGCGACATCAAATTTTTCAGTAAATGGTTGCCGTCGAGGTGAAACTCGAGCGCTTGCGCGACATGATTCAGGTCGCGAATGACGCCCTGCGCGAGGGACTGGCCCAAGGGCGTGTCGACCTCCTGCGGGTGCCGCAACAAAAACTTGCCCAGGACGAAAGCCCGCTCACTGGCATTGAAGGGTGGATTCAAGGCTTTCGAGCCAGGTGTTTGCGTGACATGTGCGAGCCATGCGTGCCACACCTCCCGCAGTGCAGTGGACAGTGGCGCGCTCAAAGGCGGGTTGACGCTGTCCCAGTAGCGCAGGTAGTGCAGGTTGTCTAACCACAGTCCACCTTGGGCACTGTATTCCCAGTCCAGCGTGGGCGTGGTGGGCTGCTTGATCGAGGCGGTGCGGTTCAAGAAGGTGTAAACGGGGGACTGGGGATTCCATGCTGTCGCACCCCACCAGCGGGAAAGAAAGGCGGCTCGCACGCGAGGTGCACGCAAGACGCTGCGAGGCTCGTTCAGCCAGGCTTGACTGGGGCGCCGCACCCGCTTTAGAAATTGAAAAGCGATCTGGCGGGCGCTCAAATGACGCGCTGTTTGCAGGTACAAGCCGAGCTGGTCAAGCTGCAATCACGACTCCGTGCTTGTCCAAGAGGGCCAAAATGGCCTTCACCGTGGTCAGCGACTCCACTTCGGCCGCGCTCAGGGAGATACCGTACTCGCCTTCCAAGGCAATCGCGAGATTGATGATGGACAAGCTGTCCCAACTGTCGAGATGGTCGCGGGTGGTGTCTGGTGTCAGCTCGGAGGGGGAGGTATTGAGTACTTCCGCCAAGACGGAAAACAATTGATCCATGATGGTTCTTTCAGCGGTTGATCAGGTCGAAGGTGATGTGGGCTGATGGGACAGTTGGCGCGGGGCGCTGTGTCAAGGACAGGCGGTACCGAGTTCCGTCGGGTGAAGTCTCCGACACGGTGAAGCCGAACTCATCAAAGAGGTGTTCCACCAATTTGTTTTTCTCGGTGCGAATGTATTCGGCAAGCAAGGTGTGGAGCCCCAAGGCCTGCAGATCTTGCACCATCAAGGTCATGAGGGAGTGTTCCAGGGTGCGGCCGATCACTCGGCACGACATCAACAGCGTGTCAATCGAGGCCGTTGGGCCCGTGAGCTGAACCAGTGCCAGCAACACGATCCCATTGTCACCAAACTTGTCTTTCAGTCGAACCACGTAGCTCAGCCAATCGCTCCGGTTCATCAAGCTGCTGATGAACTGTTCACTGTGCCGTCGGGTCGAGACATTGAATTGGTTGGTTTTGTGCAGCAGTTGAACCACCCGCGCCAAGTTGCCCGGATGAAGGCGCTCGACCTCGGCCCGCATGAGCAATGAGTCTAGAAAACTTTCCACACTGGTGGCTGAGTCTTGCTGGGCTTGCCGCAGTTGGTTCTGTTGGACCATCTGATTGCGCTGGCGATCTTCCTCAGACGCTGTGACACCATCCAAGTACGCACAGACTTGCGCAAAGCGACGGTTGAGCTGCACCACATCGGCGGGCACCTGAAACACATGGACTTCGGGCAAGGCGCCACGAACACGCTCACACTCCGCCGGGTTGTCATCGACAAACACCATGGCATCCAGACCGATGTTGAGTTCTTTGGCCAAGGATCGGAGGTTGTCGACCTTGTCCTCCCAGTTGATTCTGCGCGCTGCGAAATGCCTGAGTTTGAGCTGCATCTCGGGGTGGTTTTCAATCATGGCCTCGGCATCGGAGGCATTGTTTTTGCTGTTGATGGCCAGCAAAACACCTTGCTGCCAAAGGTCAATGATTTGCTGCTGGAATGCCAGGAACACATTGCCAGGATGGTCGCCGCCCAGTTTGACGCCGGCCATGCCGTCTTCACCGATGACACCACCCCACAAGGTGTTGTCCAAGTCCAGCACCAAGCATTTGCGCCGTCGCCCGGCCGCCTCGCGCAGCACGGGCATGATCTCCTGGGCCCAAGAAAGACTGAACTGGCTTCCTCCCGCGATCTTGGCCAGCGACCAAAGTTTGGGATCCTCCCAGGCATACAAACCGATGCGCCGAACCAGGGCATCCAAATCCAGGACGTGCACGCCCCGATGCGACTGGGCGATGCGCAGTAAGCCTTCGTTGAGCCGCTGCCAGGTGGGGTACTGACCCTGGGGATGGCTGAAATCTCGAATGCCCAAGGGGGCGTGAGCGGGCCGCACAAACGACAAGAGCAGCACCTGTATCCCGGCGGCGGCGAGCGTGCTGCACCAGGTGTCGATGCGATGGTGAATGTCGGCGATCCAGTCCGAGACCTGTTGTGCGGGTACGCTTTCCAGGTTGCGCAGCAGGCCGGGTGCGATGTCTTCGGGGCGGGTGAACACCAAGGCCATGTCGGGCGCGGCGGCATACAGGGCCGACGAGGGGTTTAAGACCTGCTGGTCGATTTGGTTGAATCCTGCCGTTTGACACTTCAGCACCATGCGATCACCGAAGGCGGCCACCTCCAGCGCAGGCACCAGGTGTTCGATGTGGGTGCTCGACAGCAGTGCGAGTTGGAGGGTCTTGAAGCCCGGTGGGGCCTCGATGTGGCGAATCTTTCGTGCCAGCCCCATCACCGAGCCGGGCGGCGTCGGGCCCTGCAAGCAAGCGCAGGCAGCGCTCCAAAGTGCATCCGTCTCGCTCATGTGCAACATGTCTCCCCGTGGCAGGTTTACAGAGGCGCCAGACTTCGGCTCAGGATCTTCGTTCAGTACATGTATTTTGTCTTGATCGTGGCCCGCACCAGGGGCTGATCGTCGCATAAACGCTTCACCCAACCCTCCCAAACAATGACCTTCAGGGCGTCAATTCGCTGCTTTGCTCGCACCCCGGCTTCCAGAGCGTCGCCAGGAAAACAGGGCTGTGTGAACTCGGCATTGACGCCCAGGCAAAACCAACCGGCCCCAGGCAGCTGCGATCCAATGACCCCGACAATGAGTGAGCTCAGTAGTTGCCCCTGTGCATTGAGCTGCTTGAAGGGTGTGGCGCGGCCAAATTCAGGGCTGGTGTGCAGGGGGTTGGCATCGCCCGTCAAGCGCGCAAATGAATCAATCAGAACTTCGGTGATCTGAACCTGGGTTTGTGCCGTGGCCCCCTCGGAGATTTCTGCAAACGGGATGACCGGGTGCCCGGCGATGCGGCGCGGCTCAGCCATAGATCGTCTTTCCCTGTTGTGCCCACTGCTTGAGCAGGGCCGTCAGTGCTGCGGCATCAAACAGGCGCAGCGCAATGTGACCGACCTGGGTCTGACGCATGACCCCCGCTCTCAACCAAGCGGCCTCATGACGCGGTATGGACTTCAAGCGTGAGACGGCGGGGTTGTGAACCTGTGTGCTGACGATGTGTGCCTCGCCCTGATTGTCGACCACCGACGCTGATTGAGGCTCAGGCAGGTAGACCGGCTCGGGGAACTGCGTTCCCAGCGCGTCTTCAGCCACGTGTATATGCGTGAGCACGGCGGAGTCCACCCCCATCATCAAAATCTGAGCGCCCTGCGCCTCCATGCGTGCGAAGGGTGAGCGCGGCCCGAAAGGCCGTGGGTCGAGGTGATGGGTGGCGATCAGCTCCTCGGCGAGCGGGCCCTGTGCGCAGACCGCATGCGTGGGGTGCAAGCTGCGCTGGACGCCGGGCAAGCGGCGAAACAACTCCGTGAGCAGGCCCATCTTCGACGGGGTGCGGCGCACGTCAAAGTTAGCGCTGCGCAAGTACTCCAGTGCCAGCCCCTCAAACGGAAAAGCAGGCATGGCCAAGGTGCCTTGGGGCCCAACCAAGTCGCGCAACAAGGCCAGGACTTGCAGGGGCCCGCCGTTCGTTGAGCGCAGCCAGTCGGCACCGCTGTGGACAAACAGAAGCTGGCCAGGGCGCACACCCAAACCACGCAAGGCCTGCGCCAAATCGTCCAGCGTCACAGGCACCTGCGCATCGCGAATATCTTTGACCCGCTGGTGACGCAACTGGCGTTTGAGCCGGGCTTTGAGAGCCTGCGGCAAGTGCGCCTTGGCCCATCCCTTGAGCTTTCTGGCGACTAACCCCATGCTTCTTCATCCATGCGCTGGGTGTGGCTCAAGACGGCATCCAGATAAAACTTCACGGCCCAGTTGGGGTACCGAAAGCGCATGTAGGGCCCCCATAGCGGCCGCGAGCCGGCAAACCCGCCATCGTTCATGTGGCCAGGCTTGCGCACTTGAACGCGATGCAAGTAAGCCAGGGCGGCCTCGCTGTGCTGCAGCCAAGGCCGATCATGATGGCCGAGTTGGTGCAGTCGCCCCCAAACAATCACTTGTTGCGCGATGCCTGTGAGGCAGCGAAAGCCGCCGCGTGAAAACTGTGCATCCACCTTGCCAGGCAATGAGCCATCGGCCGATTGCGAGTCGCAAAGGGCGATGGAGCTCACGATGGCCCGACGCACAAAGTCTTCACGCTGCAGGACAGCGCCGGCTTCCAAGACCCCTTGAACCGTGTACACGTAGGTGTGCAAGACCGGGGGCGTGCCGGCGTCAAAGCTGGCGTGTTCAAACCAGCCCTGTGGGCTCTGGAAGCTCAGGGCGTTGTTGATGTTGCAGGCGGCCCCTGCCAACAGGCTGGCATCGCCCCAATGTTTACCCGCCAGGGCCAGCGCCCAAGCCACGCGTGCCTTGTAGACGTGCAAGGTTTCGCGATAGGCAAAACGACGCCAGGCGCCATCAGAATCTTGTTGACTTAACAGCCACTGGGCACAACGCAGCCCAGCCTCTTGCCATCGGGCTTCGCGATTGGCCTTCCAAAGTGCCACCAGGCCAAACAAAATTTGGCCCGAGTTGAAGACGCTGGGGGCCTGCGCCTGCCCCGCTGTCCAGACCCCTCCGGGGAAAGCGCCATCCGCATGTTGAATGCTCAACAGCCACTCACCCATGCGGGTGGCGCGCTGCGTGAGGTCAGGCCGCGCGAGCTGAGCCCCCAAGGCCAACAAGGTCGAAATGATGTAGCCCGTGGTTTCCGGATACGGCGCAGACCATCCCCGCCAAGGGGTGTAAACCGCCGGTACGCCGCCGCTGGGGTCCGCATCTTGTGCACGTTCAATCCACGCAATGGCGCGTGACACCGAAGCGCTCAGCATGGCATCAAAGGATTCGCCGGAGGCGCTGCGCGATTGGAACGGCTGGAGGGTGAGAGGTGTAAGCATCGTCAGCGTTTCTCCAAGGCAGTCAAATTTGTTGTTCAAGCCAACGATCCAACACCAGCAGGGACCACAACTGCGTCGAGTTGTCTTCCCTGCGGGACTGAAATCGCTGGATCATGCTGCGAACGGCGTCCATCTGGACATAATCACCCAAACGACTTTGCTTTCGAAGCAGCGTTTCCAGGAGGGCGGCGTTGTCTTTGAGCCAGTGCCACACCGGCGGGTTGAAGCCTCGTTTGGGACGATTGAGAACGGTGGGCGGCAGAACGTCTCGGTACGCGGCTTTGAGGATCCGCTTTTGCAGCTTGCCTTGAATCTTCAACTCAGGGGGCAATGCGGCGGCAAACTCCATCAGTTGACGGTCCAGGAACGGCAGGCGCAACTCGAACGAATTCACCATGCTCATGCGATCAGCGCCTTCCATTAAATTGAAGGGCAGGAAGCTGGCTTGGTCGGTGGCACACGCGCGTGTCAGCCATGAGCCCTGGGCCGTATTGAAAAGTGTTTGAAGCAGGGTTTGCTGGGCCGCCATGGTCTGGCGGGCGGGGTTGACCAAGGCGTGCAAGGACTGGCGCGGGAAGAGCCGCGTGGATTCTTCAAACACGAGGCCCAAGTCCGCATGGCTCGAGGTCAAAAAACGGCGCAGACGGCGGGCCAGATGATTGCCTTCCGGGGTTTCCGGCCGTAGCTTCATCCAGGCCAACAGGGCCGGGCGAACCAGTCGAATCAATCCGCCCCATCGCGCTTGCTGCCCGAGTGCCCAATATCTGGGGTAGCCGCCAAAAAGCTCATCACCGCCATCACCGACCAGCGCAACCGTGACCTTATTGCGCACATCGTGGGTCAAAATGGAGGTCAACAACACGGTGGCGTTGCCGTAAGGCTGATCAAACTGGCGCACGATCAAGTGAAGGGATTCGTCCAGATCACGGCTGGCAAAGTCAGGGTAAATCGTTTCGTGATCCACGCCCAAGTGGGCGGCCACCTCTTCGGCAAACACCGACTCGTCGTACTCGGGGTTGTGCCGGTAGCCGATGGCGAAGGTCTTGACTTTCTGCGCCGACACGCGGGCCATCTCGGCGACGATCACGCTGGAGTCGACGCCACCACTCAGGAATGCACCAAGAGGCACATCAGCAATCATGCGCCGCTGCACGGCCCCAGAAAACAAGCGCACCAGCTCTTGCGCTGCCTCAGCTTCTCCGCACTGTGCGGGTGTGGCGGGGGAGGGCACGCTCCACCAGCGCCGCGTCGTCACCTCGGCCCGTGCCAGATCGAACCACAAGGCCTCGCCAGGTGCCAAGGATCGGATGTGGGTGTAAGCCGTGTCGGGTGCAGGTACGTAGGAATACGCCAAATAAGCGAGCACGCTCTCGCTCCGCACGTCGCGTGGCACCAGGCCGCTGTGAAGCAGCAACTTGATCTCCGACCCAAAAACGAAGCGACCTTGGTGAGCCGCATAAAAGAACGGTTTGATCCCCGCGTGATCGCGCGCCGCAAACAGCTTGCGGGTGCGGGGCTCCCAGATGGCAAAGGCAAACATACCGTCCAAGCGCTCCAACACAGCCTCACCCCACTCGATGAAACCGAGCAATAGCACCTCAGTGTCTGAGCGCGTACGAAACCGCCGCCCCTTGCTTTCTAACTCGGCGCGCAAGGCCTGAAAGTTGAAAATCTCACCATTGAACACCACCACATACCGCTTGTCCTCACTGACCATCGGTTGGTTGGCTGCGGTGCTCAGGTCGATGATCGAGAGGCGGTTGTGGCAGAGCAAAGCGTCTGGCTGCTCCCAGAGGTCGAGTGCATCGGGACCTCGGTAGGCGGTGAGCTGGGCCCAGGCTCGCCAATCTTGCGTGGGTCGTTGGCCAATGATTCCAGAGATGCCGCACATTATTTGTGATGCTCGAGTTGACTGGAGGAAACGACAAGGCTTTTGGGCTGCGAGGTTGTGGGCGTAGCAGGCTTTTGGAAGATGAATTTTTCAACGAAGGCTTGAATGCGATCAATGCCCTGTTCATCGTAGGTGGAAAACGAGTTTTTCAAGGCACTTTCTTGTCGTTCAACCTGCTGTGCGTATTTTTCTTCATCAAGCAGCTCGTCCAAGAACGCACTGGCTTCAGAGTGATCCGACATCATGGGGATGACTTTGTGTTGAATAAAATCAACAGCCTCCTGTGCCAAACCACGCTCAGATTCATTCACGAAGGAGAGGGTGGGTTTTCTCAGCATGGTCGATAAAATCATGGTGGTTGAAAACCGAGAGATGTAGATGTCAGAGGCCACCAACAGGTCGTCAATGTTGACTTTGTCAAAAAACAAAACAGGTATCTTCTCACGCCGAGCCTTCTCTATCCAGTCTTTATAGTCGGTTAATTTCTCATAGGGATGAATTTTGACAAAGCCGAGGGTCATAGGATGCTGGTTCACCACATCAAAAAGCAAACTCAAACCCCGCTCGTTCTCAGCGACTGAGTTGGCAGAGGCCGACTGGGTGCCGAGAAGAATAACTCGTTTGTCGGGCGCCACAGAAAGCTGTTTGCGGATCTCAATCGATTTGAGCTTCTGAGCCTGGGGGTTGCGAATGGCGCTGTAGAGAACACTGCCCAAAGCATGAACACGGTCTGGCGGTGCACCCCCCTGAATCACCCGAGCTTGCTCTTGATGATCAAATACCACATGAGCATCATAAAGTGAGTAAGGCGTGGGTAAAAAATAGGGGTCGGTCAAGAAATTCTGAAGACTGATGGTATGGAATCCCTGAGACTGACCTAAATAGCCCGCAATATGCCCCCAAAGATCATAATTGCTCATCACCAACATGGATTGAAAAGGATGCTGCTGATGGCATTTCTTTATCTCATAAATTGTGACGCTGCTCGCGAGAATGGCTTCAGACAAAGAAACCGCCAGCGCTTTCCTGAATTCAGGGGATAGGATAACCTGATCGATGGCATCATTGCGCTCTGTTGCACTTGGGGCATAGACTAAACGACGAACTCCCAAAAATCTGAACGCAAAATAATGAATGGCGGCCTGAAAAAGTATCTTGAAACTCAGAAAATGATGGGTGCAGACAAACGGCAGAGCAGTTTGAGCGCGCAAGTAATCTCGACAATCGGTCTTTTTGAATGAATCATCCTGTATAAAAAATGGCATCACCTTGCCTTGGGCCAGCCACCTAGAGACTAAAGATTCAACTTCCCGAACTTGACTTTTGGAGCGAACCCAAATAGCCAGTGAGCGTTGCTCTGCTGGAGGGGGTAGTCGCTTTTCACGCCATGATATGCCTCGCTTGACCAACATGAAAAATCGCCAAGAAATCAGTGAAAATTCTCGGAGGCGGTGCATCCAGTGCGCGCGAGAAGAAATCAAGGACAAAAACTGAATTTCCCGCCCATGCGATCGTCCTATGCGTGAAAAAATCGGACCATAAAATGCATCGATATCCAACCATCGGTCAATATTAGGCCATTCTGGGATCGAAATTTTTGAGTCGCTGTCGATCAGAAGGTGAATTTTCGCTTCTGGGTGACGATCTAATTCTTGCAGCAAGTAATCCATCAAAAATACCATGCGCAGCAGGGTGTATTGAAGCACCTCATTGTCTTTGGCTCGCAGAACAGGAACGCCCTCGATCATCACGGCATGGTTCAAACTCACTCCATTCAGGTGAGTGTCTCGAAAAAAAGCATGAATGACGTCTGTGACCCGCGGTGACACATGACGTCGCTGATAAGAGTGATGCGCCAAGAGATTGATGCAAGAAATGCCTGGGGGCGCTATGATTTCGTCAACTGCCTCGAAGGCGCAAAGCACAGTCCACCGATGCTTTTCGGGGTGTTGTTGACAATAATTGAATGCGCGCTCCAAATTCTTTCGATGAAAAACAATCAGAACATACGGTAGTAACTGCATAGTTAGGCCTTGATAAGTTTATGGGCGCAATTGTTTTGAAGTTCATTCGGGCGCCTGGCTTTGTTCAGGGCCTGGGTCTGGTAGAGCAGTGATCCCATCGTGACGGGAAATAATAAATCTCCCACAATGGTAAAGCCTGATAATGAATAAAGCATCAGTACGCCACCGAATAGAAATATGCACAATGCTATTTTGTTTATATCTTTGTCTTTACTGTATCGCCTGACTTGCAGGCAATACAGTAAACAGCTCACGTAAGCATATATAATAAAAAATGCTGGAATAATTCCGTGACGAAAGGCAAGCGTCATAGGGCTGAAGTGAATATTATGTATCTCTTCTGAATCGGGTGCAATCGTACTTAATCTCAGATCGTCATTATCATTCAGGTACGTGGCGCCGCTGCCCAAGCCAAAAAATGCCACCTGCAGCGCACCCAGCGACGAATTCTTCCACATATGTGCCCATGAACTTTTGACTTCTTGAATGCGAGAACCTGAAGAGGGGTCTAGTTCTCCCGCATCGTAAGTCTGATTGATTCGCTCGCTCAGTTCGGTGATCAACGCAATTTCTTCGCTGTAAATAGAAAAGAATAGGGCGCCCAAAAGTACGATTAATACAAGTGCTTGCTTCATCATTTTTTCAGTGAAGCTGAGGGCGAAAATCAGAATCAAGAATATCCCCATGGTGGAGCGTTTCATCCCCAAGGCGATCACAATCAATGACAAAATGATCAATCCTATGCGAGAGGTCTGTGAGTTATCCCTGAGTAAAGGGAAGATGCACAGAGCGGCCAGCAGGTGAAATGTGCCGATGCCTACAATATTTAGATCCCCGCTCAGTCTTGCTGGCAGGGCACTCAATAAAAATAGAATGATGTAGGAGATACTAATTATCACAAACCATCTCATCAGAATTTTTAGTGGCAGTGTCATGCCAATCAAAATACCAATAGGCAAAGTCAACAATCTATAAGTGTCGCCAATCACAAAGCCCAGTCCATTGCCATTCAACAAACCAATGATGATGGTCACAACGCCAATGATCGGAATGCTGGTGACCCAAGGCAGCTTTTTAATGATCGTTCCCAGATTTTTTCCAATCGAAGGGAGGCCGATAAAAAGACTGATGATGAGCGGCATCAGTGTAAATGCTGCGGATACCCTAACTATACTCCCTTCAATTGTTTGATCATACGCGGCATTGGGATTCAATATATGAACCCATAGGCCTGATATGGCGCTTAGAAAGTATATTCCGACGAACCACATTGAAACAAATGAACCTCGTTGCTTGTTTTTCATGAGGCTTGTTGAATGCGCAAATTTGTGATGAAGTAAAACAGGGCTGCAATCAAATAAATTGCTCCAATGGCATATTGCGGCAGCGTGAGGTTATTGGATTGCGCCGAGAGCCATATACCCCCTGGCAGGATGAACGCCAAGCCCAAATTCGCCTTCAGTGACAGGTGGGGGCGACCGGCATAAATGGCGACCGTGGAAAAGAGATTGAAGGCTGCTTTGCCTAGCACCGCGGTGAGGGTGGCCCAGGCCACGGGGGTGGCGCCGGCGTAGCGTTCGCCTTGCCCGACCCACTGCACCACGTGGGGCAGGAGGGCGGCGTAGAGCAGTGCGCAAACCACCAAGCCCAACAAAATCAGCAGGCCTGTTTTTCGCAATCTCTGCATGGCCAAAGGCTCTTTCAGTGACTTGGAAACATAGGGCAGCCATGCCAACTCAATGCCCTCCGTCAATACTGCGAGAACCAAGCCCAGTGTGACACCAAAGGCGTAAATTCCTAACGACTCAACCCCGAAAAACCAAGACACGGCGTAGCGATCCACTGTGCTCGCAAACAGGCTGGCCAGCGTGCCACCTAGCAAGGGAAATGAGATGCCCGCAAAGCGCTTGAATGCCTGCGCTGGCCAGCGCAGGCTGACGCCATGTTGGCGCAAGAGCGTCCAACAACACCAAGAGCCCACTGCCAAAATTGGCACCGAATAGCCCAGGTTTCGCCCTTCAGCGCTGGCCAAGGGCCCGCACACCAAAGCCGCGGTGAGCGCAAAAATGCCCACCGCTTGAGTCACTTGCAAGGTCGCGTATGCCGCAAAGCGTTGCCTGATCTGCAGCGTGGCGTTATGGATCATGGTGAAGTTCCAGAGCAAGGCCGTCAGCACGGCCAAGGCTATCCATGGCGCGGGCAGGCCGAGCACATGATCCACGCGCCAGCCGAGGGCATTCGCCGCCAACAACACCAGCAACAGCACGCCGGCGATGACGAAAGGCAAGGTCAGGGCCAAATCCAGTCGGGCATCGGCGGGGGTTGGGCCGTTTGAAGGCGCGTTCGCTTCACCCAGGGCTTTCACGACCACCGCGTCGCCCCGCAATCCCACCAAGGGAATCAAGAGCGAGGAGGTGGCAATGAACAGGGCAGAGCGCCCAAACTCGGCCGGGCTCAGATAGCGTGACAGGATGGGCAACAACAGAAAAGGAAACAACTTGGTCACGACATTGATGACGGTATAAATCCCAATCGATTGGCCCAGGCGCTGAAAATCCTTGATCATCCGGGCGCCTGTTCGTGGATCCGTTCTAGCCGCTGCGCGACGGCTTCAAAGTCGTCGCGTGTGTCGACGTCAAATGAGCGCTCGCGGGGCATGACGTAGGCGAGGGTCTCCGGCGTGACGAAGCTGCGGTGCGCCATGAATGCTGGCACTGACGATATATACACCGCGCCATTGAGCATGCACACGGTGGGCAGGTCTTGTCGCCGGTGGGCATGGTCTGGGGGTTCAAGCACGCGCTTCATGGCGCCTGATGACGCTACGTGGTACATCCAATAGGGTGTTTCCTCCACCGGACACACCGACACACAGGAGGCGGATTGCCGCTGTTGCAGCAATGCAAACGTGCCGTCAATGTCGGCTGCAGTTCGCAGTGGCGAGGTCGGCTGCAGCAACAAGACGTAGTCAAAGTCTGGGCAATGCTGCAAGGCATGCAGCACCACATCCACGGAGGACGCCGCGTCAGTGGCCAGCTCGGCAGGCCGCTTGAATGGCACGTCGCAGGCATGCTGCCGGGCCACCTGGATGATGGCATCGTCGTCCGAGGACACGATCAGGCGCGTCACACATTGGGCGCGCAAACCCGCCTCAATCGTCCAGGCGATGAGCGGCTTGCCGCCTGCTGTCAAGATGTTCTTTCGAGGCACGCCTTTGGATCCCCCGCGCGCGGGGATGATGCCCAACACCCGCGGCCGCTGTGTCATTGTCTATTCATCCTTGAGTTGGTTGGCACGCTGGAGATCCTCGACCCGGCCCACGTCCAACCAGGGCTCATGCATGGGGTAGGCGATGGTTGATTTTCCGGCCTCCTTCAAGCGCTCAAAGAGGGTCGGCATGTCGCACGGATGTCCTTTGCTCAGCCACGCCAGTGCAGACGGGTTCAATGCGTAGATGCCGGCATTCACATGGGTTTTGTGAATCGGTTTCTCATCGAACCCCACGATGCTGATGCCCTCGGTGCGCACGACGCCAAACGGGTGTTGCCACTCGTGCTGCCGCACGGCCATGGTGGCCTCAGCCTGATGGTGAAGATGAAAGTCCAGCATTTCCCCATAGCGAATATCGGTCAAGACATCCCCGTTGGTGACGATGAATGGTGCCTCCGGGGGCGGGTCAAACAGGCCCATGGCCCCGGCCGTTCCCAGGGGAGATTTTTCATCCAGGTACTGAATGTGTATGCCCCACTTGTCGCCCTGCCCAAAGTAATCTCGGATGACCTGCCCCAGGTAGTGCAGGGCAATCACAAAGTGGCGAAACCCCTCTCCGGTGGCGCGCTCGATGATATGTTCCAACATCGGTTTGCCAGCCACCGGCAGCATCGGCTTGGGGCAATCTTGCGTGTAGGGGCGCAATCGTGTTCCAAACCCGCCGGCCATGATGACCATGACGTTGGGGCGAGAGGAGGGGGCGACGATGTCGTCCCAGATGTGCAGCCCCACCACGTGATTGGCCTCATCCACCACGGGCAGCTGGTGAATTTTGTTGGCCCGCATGAGGTGCAAAACAATGTCGCGACCCATCTCGGGGGTCACCACCATGGGGGTGGGGAACATGATTCCTTCGACGTGAGACTTGGTGTCCAGGCCGCGCAGCAAGGCCCTGCGGATATCGCCATCGGTGACCGTGCCTTGCAGCAGGCCATCTTTGCGCACCACCAAGGCGATCTGCAAACCTGTTCCATCTAAATTTTTGATGACATCATGAATTGTGGCGCCACAGTGGATGAGGGCTTTTTTCCACAGTTGACCGTCTGCAATGGGTGTCGGGGTGTTCATTCGGGGCTCCTCGGGGCAGGTCGAGTGGTGATTTTTTCGGGGTACTTCAAGCCATCGCTTAAATTCTTTGTCAGCGTGAAGCCGGCGCTTAACAAGGCGTTTTCGCCCAACTGAATTTCTTGAATCACGGTGGCCCCGGCGCCAATGAAGCAGCCGCGGCCCACCGACACACCACCACACAAGGTGGCACCGGGAGCGATGTGGACATGGGAGCCGACTTGGCAATCGTGGTCGACGCTGGAGCAGGTGTTGACGAGGGTGTTTTCGCCGATGTGGCAGCCTGGTTGAATCACCACACCGGCCATCACTTGAACGCCCTCTGCCAAGGTCACACCCGGTGCCACCCAAGCTCTTGGGTGGACTAAGGGTGGAAAGCGATGGTGCTGTTGACGCAGCCGCTCGAACACCTCTCGCCGGTGTGTGCTGCGCACGCGGGGGCCGACTCCGAGGGCCAGGGCCAGATCCTGGGGGTTGAGTCGCGCCAGAGCCTCGTCACCGCCTAGCACGGGCAAGCCTTGCCAAGTCGAAGTCCCGTCGCGCACCAGCGCTGGGTCGCAAACGCCCAAGACGTTCAAACCCAGTTCACACAGCACCGCACGCAACACCGAGCCGTGCCCGCCTGCGCCCATCAACACCCATCGCCATGAGGGCGTTGCGGCGTTCATGGCTCAATCAGCTCGCCTGCTTGATAAGCCCGGGGCGATGTTCGGCCCACCAAGCTCCACAGGGCGGTGGGCGGCAAGCCCTGACCCCGGCTGCGTGCGGTGCTCAGGTCTTGCCGCGTCAGAACCGTGTGGGCTGCGATGTCTCTCGCTGCGACCAGTTTTTGCCGTGCCGCCATGCGCGTGTCCCATTCACTGGGCTGTGGGCATTTGCTGCCGTCTCCCCATACGCGCTCCAGAGCGCGGATGTCGCGCACCATCTGCACCAGCTCAGGCGGCTCTAACGAGGCTTTGTGGTCAGGGCCGGGCAAACTCCGGTCCAAGGTGAAATGCTTCTCTATCACCCGTGCGCCACGGGCGACCGCCACCACCGGGATCAAAATCCCCTCGGTGTGATCGGAATATCCCACGGGCAGCCCAAAGGCGGCCGACAAGGTGTCCATGCTGCGCAGATTGACTTCATCCAAAGGGGTGGGGTACTGAGATGTGCAATGCAGCAAGGTCACCTGGTCTTGCAAGCTGCGCCGAACCTGGGTTCGGCTCCAGTTTTCCCATACTTCGTCCATGTGCCGTGGCTCGGCGCTGGCATGGAGTGCATGCCCGATGATGGCCAGCCCCTGCTCGACCTCGGACAAGGTGGCCATGCCGGTGGACACAATAAGCGGTTTTCGCGTGTGCGCAAACCGCCACAACAGCGGCCCGTTGGTCAATTCACCCGAGGGCACTTTGAACGTCGGGACGCCCAGGCTCACCAGGAAGTCCAGGCTGTCGGTGTCAAAGGCCGTCGAGAGAAACTCAATCCCTTGCGCCCTGGCGTGCGCCTGCAAGTCCACGTGCCATGCCCTGGACAGCTCGAGCTTCTTCAGCATTGACAACTGACTCTCTGCGGCATCGGTGCTGCGCAACTGATAGGCCGCTTTGGGCGCATCGTGGGCCACTAGCTTCTGCGCATCGAAGGTTTGGAACTTCACTGCGTCAGCACCCGCGGCGACCGCCGCATCCACGAGCGCAAAGGCTAAATCACGCTGCCCGTTGTGATTCACCCCTGCTTCTGCAATCACAAAAACCGCATGCTCTGATGTCATCGGATCTCCTTGAGAATCATGAAAGCCTCGGCCGCCATGAGACCCGCTTGGCTGCCTCGCAACTGGGCTTGGGCACGCAGACAGACCTCGCTGCGCGGAAAGGGGAACGCCTTCATTTCACTGGGGTAGAGCTTCATGATGGTCAGCTTTTTTTCCAGCCCCGACGCAATATCAACAAACAGGTTGGGGCGAAACCCACCATCGTCGGGGCGCAGCCCAAACTCTGTTTCGGACAAGGTTTCGTAGGCATAGACCGCTTTCACATTCGGGTATCGGAATGCCTTGGTGCAGGCCACGGCGGCATCAAAGAGCGCGGCGTGATCGCTGTGCACATCATTGCGATAGGGCACGTACAACACGCTCGCGCCAGATGCGCGCACGACCTGGGAGACGGCCTCGACCAGCTGCAGCTTGGGCACCTGATCCAGGCGCATGCTGGCAAAGCCGAGGCGGTGAGTTTGATGCAGGCCATAGGCCTGGGCCACGCGCTGGATCTCTGCATCGCGTCGTTCAACCTGCTCGGCTGAAAAACCGATGTCGATTGAAATGTCGGTGCCAATGAGCCAATGAACCTCATCTCCCCGGGCGACATGCTGGAGCAAGGTTCCACCGCACCCCAGCGTTTCGTCGTCGGGGTGGGGCGCGATGCACAAAATCTTGGAGGGCATGGGCGTGCAGCTTTAATAGGTGATGTCTTTGATGAGCAGCTTGCGGTCCAGGGCCACTGTTGCCAAAATCGACGCGATGCGTTGAGACGATTGGCCGTCGCCGTAGGGGTTGCTGCAGGAGTTGACCTCAAACCGGTAAGCGGTATCGAAAACGGCACGCCGAACGGCCTGCACAATCTCCGACTTGGAGTGGGTCACAAACTGAACGTTTTCAGCATGCAAGCGCCCCTTCTGACGGTTGCCTACATTGACAACCGCCAGCTTGAGCAGGGGGGCTTCCAAGATACCTGCACTGGAGTTGCCGAGCAGGCACGATGCCCGACGCATGAGGTTGACAAACTCCAGTCGCGGAATGTTCTTGGCCGTGTGTAAAAAGGACTGCCCTTCAAACTCGCGAATGGCCTTGATCATTTGCTGCCCACCCGCATCGGAGTTGGGGTAACTTAAGACGGTTCGCAGGCCCAAATCGCCGGCGGCCTCCAGGGTGGTGCGCATCTGCTCATAGGCGTGCTCAATCTCGGTCGAAATCACATGTTGAATGATCATCAACAAGGGTTCGCCGTCTGTGATGGCGCAACCCAGCCGGGTCGACAGTTCGGTCGCAGAGAGCTGCGGCACCTGCAGCAAACGATCCAGTCCAGGATTGCCGACATCCCACACCCGGAATGGCTGTTCACCCAGGCGCAAAATGCGCTCTTGGCTTTCGCCGTTGGTGACCAAATGCAGATGGGCCAACTTGGTGACGGCATGCCGAACCTGATCGTCCACGTTGCCGATCACACGGTCACCGCCAGCGATGTGCGCCACGGGGATGTTCATGTAGGCGCCGACCAGCGCGGTGCTCATGGCCTCCTCGCGGTCACCCAGAACCAGCAAGATGTCGGGACGCAAGCGCGAAACGGTCTGAATCATCCCTTGCAGCTGAATCGCCAAACCCTTGACCCTGAACGAATCTTGATCCCCGTTCAACAGGCTTTGTACTTCATCGGCGATGACAAAACCATCCGCCTTGACTTCGTTCACTGTGAGCCCGAACGCCTCTGAGAGGTGAGCCCCTGTCACAAGCAACTGCAGACTCAGCTCCGGATGGTCGGTGATCGCCCGAAACACAGACGACATGATGTCGTACTCTGATCGAATGCCTGTCACCCCAAGCACCAGCCGCTTGGAGGTCATGTCGCACACTCCTTGCTTGGCACGTGATCCCGCCAAGTGCTGCCGCAGTTCAGCATCAGATCCAGTGCGGACAGGTGGTTGATGTACCCGGCTTGCGAGAATAATTGAGGGTATGCCGGTGGCAGAACGGCTTCTTGGTAGCTGATCTGCACGCCCGCTTGATCAAACGCCTCCGGGTTCAAGTAGTTCAAGCCGCCCGTGCCAGACAGGTAGTGACTGGCCCCTACGTCAAGGCAAAGATGAAGGATCAAATCTGACGCCGATCCACTCACGTTCATGGCACTGCTTCGCAACACCTGCGTGGACACGCCCATCCAGCGCATCAGCATCTGCGTTACCGTGATGTTCAGCTCACTCAGCGCCTGCCATTCGCGTGCATACAGGGCTTCGAGCTCTGGGGCATAAGTGGCAAAGTGCGCGGCCTTGCCATAGCACTGCCTTAGGGTCTGCCAGTGCTTGCGTCGCCAATCGCTGCTGTTGTCGATCAGGGTGTCGCGCAGCGACTGTCCCAGCTTTTGCTTGACCGGCACGGTCAGCCACTGCGCGCCTTGTGCCGTCTTGATCTGATTGCGATTTTGCAAACCGTTCTTTTGGAAATCCACGGTATCCAAAAAGATGAACAGGTCGCAGTCTTCAATTTTGAGCAGGTAAGGCAGCCAGGGCCAATACTGCGGCTGGTGAATGGCAACCCTCATGCCGTGGTCTCGTGCAGCGGCACAGCCGCCACGGCAGCTTTTAACTGCGTTGCCACGAACAGGGCCTCTTCATCGGTGATGCGGGGGTGACAGGGCAGACACAGGTGGCGGCTCAGGTAATCTTCGGTGCGAGGTAGCTGGCCTTCGGTGGTGCCGTACAGTGTGCGGAACACCGGCTGCAAATGCACGGCGGGCTGGTAAGCCCAGTCCACCGTGATGCCCTGAGCCGCCAGACTCTCGGTGATGCGTGGGCGATCCAGCCCCGGGTCAAGCAGCAGCGGGACTTTCCAAAATGAGGAGGCTTCCAAGGTGGCGGGTCTCACCATCTGAATGCCTGGCGTGCCTGTCAACTCGCGGATATAGAGTGCTGCAATCTGACGTCGACGTGCCAAAAACTCATCCAGGCGAGCCAGTTGAACCCGCCCCAACAGCGCGTTCATCTCGGTCATGCGCACATTGCGCCCCGGGTTCACATAGCGCTCGGTGCGCGATTGCATGTCGCGCCCGCGGTGTTGAAAACTGCGGACCGCCTCGGCAAGGCGATCATCATCAGTGGTCAGCATCCCGCCTTCACCGGCGGCCAATACCTTGGTCGGAAAAAATGAAAAGCATCCCGCGTGGCCCCAAGCGCCGGCCTGGCGTCCGTCCAGCTGGGCGCCAGGCGCATGCGCTGCGTCTTCAATCAAGAACAGACCCTTGGAGTCACAAAATTGGCGCAAGGCCTTGATGTCTGGCGTGATCAGGCCCGCCATGTGAACCACAATGATCCCCGCCGTTTTGGCCGTGACACGGCGGCGCACATCGTCCAGGTCCAGGCACAAAGTGTGGGCAGAAATCTCCGCAAACACTGGAACTGCGCCACTCAAATGCACCGCCATGCCAGTGGCCACGAAGGTTTCGGCGGGCACAATGACCTCGCGACCTGCCACATGGTGGGCCCACAAAACGCCCTCCAGGGTCGAGGTGCACGAGTTCATGGCGATGGCGTGTCGCACGCCGACCCGAGCGGCGAACTCCTCCTCAAAGGCCCGCACCTGGGGCCCCATGCTCAAGGCCCCATCCAAAATGGCGTCAATCTCGCGGTGAATTCGCGCGCGGTCGTCCGCATTGAAATGGGGATCCGCCATGGTGATTTTTTTCATGGAGAGCTCCTGGTTTGTTGTTGCCGTGTTTGGGCGTGTTGTCGCACGGCGGCTTTCAGATCACCTGGCTGAAAGTTCAACAACTGGCGCGCGCGCGCGATGGAGAAAACAAAATCACCCTGCGGCGAGGGTGCTGGCCGCAGGTGAATTTCGCTTGCAGACTGCAAAGTCGTGCAGACTTCCTGTGCCAGCTCCTTGGCTGATACAGCTTGCCCCGAGCCAATGTTCACTGGGGTCACGCCGACGGCGGCCTGACAATCCACGGCCTTGACCAAGGCATCCATCCCATCGCTGGAGTGCAAATAGTCGCGGCGTACTTCGCCCAGGCCGTAGAGCTCAATGGCTTCCTCGTTGAGCGCCTGGTTGATCAGATAGTCCACGATGCCGCCGCCATCCACAAAGCCGCAAAAACGCAGGGCCCAATAGCGGCCCCCATGACGCTTTTGAAACCATTGGAGCCAGTTCTCGCTGTTGAGCTTGCTTAAGGCATACGCTGAGCCCTCGGCGCGCAGCGGAAAACTCTCGTCCACCGCCAGGTGCCGGGCATCGCCATAGACCACTTGGGACGAGGCATGCACCACCTGCTCACAGCGATCCGCCAGGGCTTGTAGCAAGCTGACCGTGGTGTGCTCATTGCGATGCAAAAACGCGCACTCGTCTTGACCTGCTCCCAGGGTGGCGCCTGCCAGGTGAACCACCGCTTCCAAGTGGGGCAGCCGGGGCAGGGCCGAGCGCCAATCTTGTTGCGTCAGGTCGCAGCGCAGCCACTGCACTTGTGATTTTTTCGCCAGGCTGTCCGGGCGTTCACGGCGGGCCAGCGCGATCACGTCACGGCCCTCCTCGGCCAGCCTGGCCACGAGCCGGCTGCCCAGAAAGCCCGAAGCACCACTGACCAAAATCGCCATGCTCAGCTCCTTTTCAGCACCACGTGGTAGCGCGAGGTATACCCCCCTTGAAGCGTGTTCTCACGCCGAATCAGATGGCACTCCTCCATCGAAAAGACGCCCTGGATCATCGAGCGGATCTTTTCCATGTTGAAGTAGAGCTGAATCGTGCCCTGTTCGTGGGCCGATGTCACCACTTCCTCGCCGCAGAATTCGCGGGCATGTTTGGAGTCGTCGCCAGAGATCAAGTCACAGTAAAACAAAGCACCGGCTTGCAATACCCGGCCCATTTCCAGACAGGCTGCTCGCGCAATCTCAAACGGCATGCTGTCTAACACCCCATGGCTGACGGCGTGCGAGAAGAACCCGTTTTCCCAGGGCAGTTGCCGCACATCACCCTGTCGAATTCTTTGCGCGGGCTCAGGCAGTGCGACTCGCGCAGCCCATTCGTGGGCCACCCGAATGGCCGAGTCGGACAAGTCAATACCGTACGCTTGCAAGCCCATCTCATGGCAATAGATCACGTGCCGACCGATGCCACATCCCAGATCCAGCACACGGCTGTGAGTGGCTTGGGCGGCGACATCGCGAAAACGATCAATGCCCACGCGCTTACGGATGAACTTCGACACAAACCGAATGACCTCCTCGTGCGGGTAAAAAACAAAGTTGTCTTGCTTGTCGTAAGAACGATCCCACTCAGACTTGTTGCTCACTCGGGTCTCCGGTTAACAGACTTCATGTTTGAGGCGCCACTGACCCTGGACCTTGTGCCAAATGTTGTGGTTGCGCCAACGTTCCTCGCAGTCACGGAATTGGGCCTCGGTGACCTGGTGGTAATCAAGAAACTCCGCCAAATACTCTTTGGGGAACTCGTACTGCTTAGCCCGAACATGTTCGACGGCCTCTGCCCGCGACATCCTTGCGTTCCAGATGTGATAGCAGCACTGATCCGTGGGGCGCCAAAAGCCGAACTTCAGGAACTTGAACCAAATGTGGATTTCACAGAGCTTTTCGTCGATGTTGTCGTAATCCAAAATGTTGCCCGACAAGGGGCCCGCACGCCGGGGTTGAAACCCGAACTCCTTGGCCACGCCCAGGTGTTTGTAGCCATCCCACCAGTGGTAGTAGCCCAGATAAATGCTCTTGATGTTTTTGTTCTTGAGCTCTTCTTTGTCCGGATTCATGTAAAAAAACAGCTCGTTCTGATGGACACGCCCGCGAAGCAAGCCATCAAAGTCCGTCTCTCTGAACAAATCATTGTTCAACAGATCTTCCGCTGAGCCATCGTCGTTTGCGGTGCTGGCGACGTTGCCACCAAACTCCACAGCAATGTCCTCGCCCCACACCACCAGTGGCGCGCCGTAAAAAGCCGCCGCACGTGCTACGCCGGCAAACACCACACGGTGCTCCGCATAGTTCGGATTGCCGATTTCCAAGAGCGCAATTCGACGTATCTTCTGCAGTGTGCTGGGCCGCACCGAAATCTTCAGCAAATCAATGCCCAAATTCGTCACCATGGCATTCAAATTCATGATGCCCTCGGGCGTTTGGACATGCGGTGCCAGCACGATGCCCAGGGTTCTCAGGCCATACACACGGCTCATCATGTAAGCCTGGTAGACACTGTCCTTGCCTCCACTCACCGGCACCACACACTCATAGCCATTGCCGTTGGAGCCCCGAACACGATCACACAAGGCCGACAGGCGGGCTGCACGCCCATCCCAGTCGATCAACTTCTTACGTTCCACTGAGCGGCAGGCACTGCAAATACCCTCGGCATCGAAACTTACACCGGGCTTGGTGTCCGGCATCACGCATCGTTTGCAATAGCGCATGGCATCGTCCTTAGCAAATGGGTTTGCGCTGCCAGGTCCGCGGGGTCATTCCGCCTGGGGGCTGGTCTTCGATGGCGCCATAGTTGTATGGATCGATGTAGCCTCGTCCCATCAACAAATAGCTGTCATCCGGGGTTTGCGACTCCGCGTGGCCGGTGAGCCTGAACGGGCCGTCAGTCACCTTGGGCAAGCGCACCGCATCGACCCCCTCGTCGTCGCGATGGTCGATCACACTGTCCCGCAAGGACCACACATCAGCGTCGCGGCGCCAAATGTGTTCGTCACGGCGATGCCCCGCTTGCTCATAAAAAGCCTGCTCCGACATCTCAATCCAGTCCAGGAACAGCGGCAGGTCAGCAGGCGGGCGCTCGGTGTAGGTGCGCACCTGTTCAATGCCCTCTTCTCGCGTCATGCGTTTGAGCCTGATTTCTCGACAGGCATGGTCCGTGACCTTCGAATAGCCGTACTTCAGAAACTTGAGGTAGTCGTGCACGCCAGCCGAATGAAAGCAGTGCACATCCTCGTAGGTATTGAACGTGCGTTGCTGCAGGGCGGTCTCATAGCCGTACCGCTCAATCATGTGTTCATGCTGCACTTTGGCGTCCCAACGGATGTAATTGCTGAGATACAGCCCCCGCACGCCCACGGTTTCGAGTTCATTGTCGTATGGGTAGACAAATGGCTGAACGTCGCTGCGCGAGATGTCGGCGGACGAGTCCACCAAATCCTCCGCGGCCCATCCCATCAGACCGTGCTCCTTGCGGCAGCGCTCGGTCATCTCGACCTCATCGAGGTGCGAAAACATACCGGTTTGCTCAGACCAAGGATGCACCCCCCAAATGATCAACGGAATTCGAAAACGAACCGCGACCTGCACCGGGAAGGTCAAGTAACCCGCCAACACCTGCCAGTACATGCTGCCAAACTTCTTCAGCGTGTGCCGTGTGATGCGCTTCAAGTGCTGCGGCGACAAGGTCGAGGTCACCACATCACAATCGAACACCGTGGCCAAATTGGCCAAGTTCCGAATACCCAGTATGGTGTTGTAGTGAGCGTTGTAGTTCACCAGCAGGGGATTCATCCCCAGTACATTCTTGACCGTGTGCACGATGAAATAACTGTCGCCGCCCCCCGTGACCGGCACGATGCAATCAAAGCCCTTCTTGCCCATGCGTTGGGTGTTCGTGTGGGCGATCTGCTCCAGCAGGCGAAACCGCGCACTCCAATCCAGCGCATCCTTCTCTTCGTGAATCCTGCAACCCATGCACACCCCCTGTGCATCAAAGACCATGCCATAGGGGTGATTCGCGGGGTACAGACAACGCTTGCAATAAATCATAGAGACTCCCTCACGCCGCGCTTGAACTCGATCCCTGACAGCCGGGCACTCGACAACATGATCAAGCGGCCATGCTCATCAAACTCGCGACCGTCATACGTGGCCTCGCTGTCCAGCCGAACATCGATGCCGGCCTGAAGCAAGTGCGCCTTGGCGACAATCGTGCTGTGCTCGATGAAATGGAAAATATTGGCTGCCGCCACAGCCGAGGCGCCGCCTTGCAAAATCCCTGGTGCAAAGTGCGAGTAGTTGCCCACGCCCCCACAGGCCACCACCGGCACTTTCACCGCAGCGGTGACCTGGCGGATCAGCGCCACGTCATAACCCCGCTTGGAGCCATCGCGGTCAATCGAGTTGAGGAAGATTTCGCCTGCGCCCAGCTGTTCCGCGCGACTGGCCCACTCGTCAGGCGACAAGCCCGTGGCTTGCGTGCCTGAGTGGGTGTAGACCTGATAGCGCCCATCGCTTTCCTGACGACAGTCCATAGACACCACCACACACTGAGTTCCGAACACGTCTGCCAGCTCCGAGATCAACTCCGGTCGTTTGATGGCGAGGGCGTTGATGGCGGCCTTGTCAGCACCGGCGCGAATGATGCGCCGAACGTCGTCCACTGACTTGATGCCCCCGCCCACCGTCAAGGGCACAAAGCATGACCGCGACAACAAGGCCAACACCTCGGTGTCCGGGGCGCGGTGCTGGGCTGTGGCGCTCATGTCCAGCAAAACGATCTCATCGACGTCCCACTTGACCACAAACTCAATCGGAAAACGCGGCTTCCCGATAGGAAGATAGCGCTCGAAGCCAACACTTTGAACAATCAGCCCGTCACGAATCAACAGGCAAGCCACCAGTCGTTTTTTCAGCATGATGCGATCACCCGTGTGCGATGCGTGAGCCCACAAACTCAACAAAATTTTTCAACAGGCGTTGACCCTTTCGCTGACTTCGTTCCGGGTGAAACTGCACGCCAAAAATATGATCACGTTGAACAGCCGCCGTGATGTCAGTGCCGTAGTCGGTGACGGCAGCCACATGGGCGGCCTCACACTGGAAGTGGTAGGAGTGCACGAAATAAAAAGCGCCACCTTCCGGGATCCCTGCAAACAAGGGCGCATTTTGGCGAATGGCAATTCCATTCCAACCCATGTGCGGCAAACGCAAATCCGCACGCGCGGGAATCGCTTTCACCTGCCCCGGAATCAAAGACAAGCCCTCATGCTGTCCCCGCTCTTCGGAGACATCCGCCAGCAACTGCATGCCCAAGCAAATACCCAACAGAGGTTTGCGCTCCTCCAGCACGGTGCGGCGCAGTGCCTCCACCAGGCCCAGGCGACGAAGGTTCGTCATGGCCTCACCGAAGGCACCCACTCCGGGCAATATCAGCGCGTCGGCTTGTTGGAGATCATCCGCTTGATCCGACACCCTGACCTCGCAGCCCAAGCGCTCCAGGGCGTTGCGAACCGACTGCAAATTGCCCATTCCATAGTCAATGATGTCGATTCGCGTCTGTTTGTCATGGTCGTTCATAGGCGAATCTGTCCAGGGTTGAAGACGTTATGACGGTATGACGACTTGAGGGCCCGCAGGCAACGTGGGCGCGCAGTGCTGCCAATGGTTCCGCCGTTCATGACAAGGCACCCAGCTTGGCTGAGCTGGGCAGGTTGATCACACGCGCCTCCAACTGAGTGGCCATGCTCAGGTCCATGCACGGTGCGTTTTGGTACATCGGCAAGCTGTGCATCAGTGCCCATAGCGGGCGTGACATGTAGCCCGCATCGTTCAACACGCTCAACAACTGATCCCGTTGATCCTGGTGCTGGGCATCCAACACCATCGCATTGAGCCAATAGTTGCTGTGTGTGCCAGGCGGCTCTTTAAGAAAACTCAAGCCCGGCACGCGGGCCAAGGCCTGGGCATAGCGTTCAGCCAAGGCGCGCTTACGCACCAGCATGTCGGGCAAGCGCTCCAGTTGGGCGCAACCCAAAGCCGCATTCAGGTTGGGCAAGCGGTAGTTGTAGCCCACCTCATCGTGCAACAGAGTCCAACGGTGTGCTACCCGTGCGGTGGTGGTGAGGTGTTTGGCCCGTTGTCCCAACGCGGGGTGGTTGGTCAATATGGCGCCACCGCCGCCGGTGGTGACCACTTTGTTGCCATTGAAACTCAAGGCCGCCAGGCGCCCTGTGTGTCCCGTGTGCTGCCCCTGGTACAACGAACCCAAAGACTCTGCGGCATCCTCCACCAGCACCAGACGCCAACGTTCAGCCAGCGCGCCCAGCGCCTCCAAATCTGAGGGGTGGCCAAACACATGCATCACGACCAAGGCGCGAAGAACCGCCCCCGTGCGGCGGTTCACGCACAGCCCCTGGCGAACTTCAGCGATTTCCTGGAGGTAGGCATCCAGTTTGTGCGCATCGACACCCAAGGAGATCGCTTCCGAGTCCACAAAATGGGGTTGGGCCCCTGCGTAGCTCACCGCATTGGCGGTGGCAATGAAGGTCAGGCTGGGCAGCAGCACTTCGTCGCCGCGCTGCACTCCAGCCAGAAGCAAGCAGATGTGCAAGGCCGAGGTGCCATTGGACGTGGCCACGGCATGGCGCACCCCGGTGAACGATGCCAAATCGCGTTCAAACCGATCCACATAGCTGCCCACCGAAGACACCCAGCCGGTGTCAATGCACTCTTTGACGTACTCCCATTCGCGCCCCTGAAACTCGGGCTCATGCAGAGCCAGCTGCTGACCCACGGGGCCCAGTACGTCCCCCACAGCAACTAAGACTTGCGTGATCCATTCGCCGGGGGCGTCAATCGGTGGGTTCATCGGATTTGGGAGGCGAGGTCGCAAGGGAGGCGTGGATTCAGAGACTCAGATGTTGTACTGCCCTGCTTTGTAGCGTTGTAGATGAAGCGGGCTAGCGAACCAGTCGATGGTTTTTTGCAGACCCAAGCGCAGGCCCTCAACGCCACCATACTGAGGCGTCCAACGGGTCAACTCGGCCATCAAAGCGTTGTCTGCCCACAGGCGCTCGACCTCGCTGCCGGCGGGACGAAGGCGCTGTGCGTCGCTGGTGAACTCGACAGCATGGCCCGAACGCGCCTGCATCAATTCAGCGATCAAGCGAGCCGTGTCCCCCACGGAGATTTCAAAATTACTGCCCACATTGACGACCCGCCCCAGTGCGGCATCGCATTCAGCCAGAGCGACAAACCCACGTACCGTGTCCTCCACAAAATTAAAGTCCCGCGTAGGGTGCAAGGCGCCCAACTTGATTTGACGCGCGCCGCAGGCAATCTGGCTGATGATGGTTGGAATGACGGCACGGGCGGACTGACGCGGGCCGTAGGTATTGAACGGCCGAATCACGCTGACCGGCGTGTTGAACGAGTGAAAAAAACTCAGCGCTAGCTGATCCGCACCGATCTTGCTGGCCGAATAAGGCGACTGGCCTTGCAGAGGGTGTGCTTCGGTGATGGGCACGAAACGGGCCGTGCCATAGACCTCGCTGGTCGAGGTATGAACCACCCGTTCAACCCCTAACTCGCGAGCGGCTTGCACCACATTCAAAGTGCCCTTGACGTTGGTGTCAACGTAGGTGTCGGGTGAATGGTAGGAGTAGGGAATTGCAATCAGCGCAGCGAGGTGAAACACCACTTCACAGCCTTGCATGGCAGTCCGCACGCCGTGGGGGTCGCGGATGTCACCAGCGAACACGTCTAGTTGTGATTTGACGTCTGAGTCGGCTGAGTCCAGCCAACCCCAAGAATTGAAGCTGTTGTAATAGACAAAGGCCCTGACATCGTGCCCCATCCGCACCAGATGCTCAGTGAGGTGAGATCCGATAAAACCATCTGCCCCTGTGACCAAGACTCGCTTGCCATGTAGCTTCATGAAGGTGCGAAAAACGATACGGCGTTATAGGAGGTGGCTGCTTCCCTACTGCTTAAAAAAAGAACACCGCGGAGGTCGAGAGGATAACCAATTACTCAATGAAATGGGGCGCTTGCGCGTCTTTTGCTGACAACGCAGGCACGATCCCATCCAACGGCCACGCAATCCCCAGATCCGGATCATCCCAACGCACCGCGCCCTCGCACTGCGGGGCGTAGTAGTCGGTGGTCTTGTACAAAAAGTCGGCGCTGTCGCTGGTGACCAAAAAACCATGGGCCAGGCCCGCAGGGATCCACAGCTGTTTGTGGTTGTCGCCCGTCAGCTCGACCCCCACCCACTGACCATACGTCGGGCTTTCGGCGCGAATGTCGACCGCCACATCAAACACGCTGCCTTGGGTCACGCGCACCAGCTTGCCTTGGGCATGGGGTGGCTTTTGGAAGTGCAGGCCGCGCAATACACCCTTGGCGGAGCGCGAGTGGTTGTCTTGCACAAAGTCCACCTTGTACCCCACCGCTTGGTCGAACTTTTCTTGATTGAAGCTTTCAAGAAAAAACCCGCGCTGGTCGCCAAATACCTTGGGCTCCAGAATCAAAACGCCTTCAATGGCAGTGCGTACAACGTTCATCAAAACACCTGTGTTTTTACAATTTGCATGAGGTACTGGCCGTACCCGTTCTTGAGCATGGGGGTCGCCAGCTTTTCAAGCTGCTCGCTGCCGATCCAACCCGAGCGAAAGGCGATTTCTTCCGGGCACGCCACCTTCAAGCCCTGGCGCTTTTCCAGTGTGGCGATGAACTGCCCCGCTTCGAGCAGGCTGTCATGGGTGCCGGTGTCCAGCCAGGCGTAGCCGCGCCCCATGATGGCCACGTTCAGTTGGCCTTGCGCCAAGTAGCGTGCATTGACATCCGTGATCTCCAGCTCGCCCCGGTGTGAGGGCTTGATGCTGGCCGCGATGTCGCACACTTGCTCGTCATAAAAATACAAACCCGTCACGGCGTAGTTGCTCTTGGGTGACTTTGGCTTTTCTTCGATGCTGAGGGCTTTTTTCTGGGCATCAAAATCAACCACGCCATAACGCTCGGGGTCATGCACGTGGTAGGCAAACACCGAGGCACCTACCTTTTGTGCATCGGCACTTTGCAAGAGACCCTGGAAGTCATGGCCATAAAAAATGTTGTCACCCAACACCAGCGCGCTGGGCTTGGTGTCGACGAACGATTTGCCCAAAATAAAGGCTTGAGCCAAGCCGTCCGGGCTGGGTTGAATGCAGTAGCTGATGTTGACCCCCCACTGGGTTCCGTCGCCCAACAGGGCTTGAAAGCGCGGCGTGTCTTGCGGCGTGCTGATCAACAGAATGTCGCGTATGCCGGCCAGCATCAACGTGGCCAAGGGGTAGTACACCATGGGCTTGTCGTACACCGGCAGCAATTGCTTGCTGATGGCCAAGGTGGCGGGGTGCAGCCGGGTGCCGGATCCGCCCGCCAATAGGATGCCTTTGCGTGCATGGGTCATGTGGTTTCCCTGGTTGGTATGGACTGGGGCGTCAGCCTAAAAATTCCTGCAGCATGCGGTCAACCCCCAGTTGCCACTCTGGCAGTGTCAGCTGGAAGGTGTCACGCAACTTTTGGGTGTTGAGGCGGGAGTTCAGGGGACGCTGCGCGGGGGTGGGGAAGTTGCTGGTGGGCACAGGCAACACGGCGTCTGACGTCACGCGAATCGGCTGACCGCCCGCCCGCGCCCACTCAATCACGTGTTGGGCATAGGCGTGCCAAGTGGTTTGTCCTGCGGCGACCGCGTGGTAGGTGCCTTGAACCTCGGGCCGGTGTGCCGCAGTGCGCAGCATGTGGGCCGTCAGGTCGGCCAGCAAGTCCGCGCCTGTGGGGGCGCCCACCTGGTCGTTGATCACGGTCAGCTGGTCACGTTCCTTGGCCAGGCGCAACATGGTCTTGGCAAAGTTGGCTCCGCGCGCGCCATACACCCAGCTGGTTCGCAAAATGAGGTGGCGGCAACCGCTTTCACGGATCAGGTTTTCACCTTCCAACTTGGTTTGGCCGTACACGCTCAGCGGCCCTGTGGCATCGTCTTCCAGCCACGGCGTTTGCCCTTCACCATTGAAAACGTAGTCGGTGCTGTAGTGGACCAGCCAGGCTTGCCGTGCTGCGGCTTCTCGTGCCAGCACCGCTGGCGCGCTGGCATTGATCAAACGCGCCAGGTCGGGCTCAGTTTCGGCCTTGTCGACAGCCGTGTGTGCAGAGGCATTCACGATGATGTCTGGCGCCACGGCGCGCACGGTGGCCGCCAAGGTGTCCGGCTTGGAGAAGTCGGCCTTCAGCTCACCCGGTGTATCGAAGTCCAGTGCGACCAACTGGCCCAAAGGGGCGAGAGCGCGCTGCAGCTCCCAGCCGACTTGGCCGTTCTTGCCCAACAACAAAATCTTCATCACGCACCCCGTTGGCTGTAGTTGGTGTCGACCCAGTCACGGTAAGTGCCGCTTTGCACATGGGCGACCCACTCGGTGTTGTCGAGGTACCAGCGCACGGTCTTTCGGATGCCGGTCTCGAAGGTCTCGGCCGGCTTCCAACCTAACTCGCGCTCCAACTTGCGGGCGTCGATGGCGTAGCGTCTGTCATGGCCCGGGCGATCAGTGACAAAGCTGATGAGCCGCGAATAGCTGCCAGCAGGGTCGGGTTTCATTTCATCGAGAAGGGCGCAGACGGTGCGAACGATGTCCAGATTGGGCTTCTCGTTCCAGCCGCCCACGTTGTACGTTTCACCCAAGGTGCCACGCGCCAAGACCTCACGGATCGCGCTGCAATGATCCTTCACGTACAGCCAATCGCGCACTTGCTGACCGTCGCCGTACACCGGCAGCGGTTTGCCACTCAAGGCGTTCACGATCATCAGTGGGATTAACTTCTCGGGGAAGTGATAGGGGCCGTAATTGTTGCTGCAGTTGGTTGTCACCACGGGCAGGCCATAGGTGTGGTGCCAGGCACGCACCAGGTGATCGCTGGCGGCCTTGCTGGCCGAGTAGGGCGAGTTGGGCTCGTACAAATGGGTTTCGGTGAAGGGCGGGTCGCTCGGCCCAAGTGAGCCATAGACTTCGTCCGTGGACACATGGTGGAACCGGAAGGCGGCTTTTTCGGCTGCGGGCAACGGCGCCCAGAACGCACGGGCTGCTTCCAACAGGGTGAAGGTGCCCCCCACGTTGGTGCGCACAAAACTGCCGGGGCCGTGAATGCTGCGGTCGACGTGGCTTTCCGCCGCAAAGTGAACGATGGCGCGGGGTCGGTGCTCTGCAAGCAAGCGGTCCAGCAAGGCTCGGTCACAGATGTCGCCCTGAACGAACACATGGCGCGGGTCGCTGGCCAGGGACTTCAGGCTCTCCAAGTTGCCTGCGTACGTCAGCGCATCCAGGTTCAGAACTGGCTCCGCGGACGGCGTAGCCAACCAATCAAGAACAAAATTTGCGCCGATGAAGCCGGCACCGCCAGTAACGAGGATCATGGTGTGTAAGGAGGGCTGCCGACATACACGGCGAAAGGTCAATTCTACGGCTTGAACCGGAGTCGTCGGTATTTCGTGATGTGAAATATAGCGTCATGGTGCCCAGGGGGTGATAATCGGCGGATGATTGAACCGAATTCCGCGCCTGAGGCGCTCAGTACACTTTCCCTGTCACCTGTGCTGCCTGAGCCTGAGCTTGTGCCTGTGCCAGTTGAAGGCATGCGTTTTGATACCTTGCCGCTGGACCCGAAGTTGTTGCGTGCCGTGGCCGACTCGGGCTACGAGACCATGACGCCGATCCAAGCCAAGGCCATTCCCTTGGTGTTGGCCGGGCGCGATGTGATGGGGGCCGCCCAAACGGGGACGGGCAAAACGGCAGCGTTTTCCATCCCGTTGTTGCAAAAGATGCTGGCGCATGAAAACGCCAGTGCCTCGCCAGCGCGCCATCCGGTTCGTGCCTTGGTGTTGGCGCCCACCCGAGAGTTGGCGGTGCAAGTGGCCAAGAGCGTGTCCACCTATTCTCAGCACACCAAGCTGCGGGCCGCCGTGGTGTTCGGGGGCATGGACATGAAGCCCCAAACTGCAGAATTGAAGGCGGGGGTGGAGGTATTGATTGCCACGCCGGGCCGCCTGCTGGATCACATTGAAGCCAAATCGTGTGTGCTCAACCAGGTCGAGTATGTGGTGCTGGACGAGGCTGATCGCATGCTCGATATCGGCTTTTTACCTGACCTTCAGCGCATCCTGAGCTACCTGCCCAAGCAGCGTCAGACCCTGCTGTTTTCCGCCACGTTTTCGCCTGAGATCAAACGCTTGGCCGAGAGCTATCTGCAAAACCCTTTGTTGGTCGAGGTGGCGCGTCCCAATGCCACGGCCACCAACGTTGAGCAGCGGTTTTTCAGTGTCGCCACGGATGAAAAGCGGGCCGCGGTTGTTCACTTGCTGAAAGAGCGGCAAATTTCGCAAGTCATCGTGTTTGTGAACTCCAAGCTCGGTTGTGCCCGACTGGCCCGCTCGCTGGAGCGTGATGGCTTGCGCACCAATGCGCTGCATGGCGACAAGTCGCAAGACGAGCGTCTCAAAGCGTTGGATGCTTTCAAGCGTGGTGAGGTCGATGTGCTGGTGGCCACCGATGTGGCAGCGCGGGGCTTGGACATTGCGGACCTGCCTGCTGTGATCAACTTTGATGTGCCCTTCAATGCCGAAGACTATGTGCATCGCATTGGCCGCACGGGCCGTGCAGGCGCCTCGGGCCTGGCGTTCACCTTGGTGACCGTGGGTGACCGCAACGATGCGCGCTTGGCCGCCGACATTGAAAAGCTCATTCAAAAGAAAATTGAGATCGAACCCCTGTTGATGGCCCCCGAGCGCCCGCGGCGCCCGGAGCGTGAGTCCGAGAAATGGTCTGATTCAGCGTCGGAGCGCGTGAAGGCAGTGCCTGCACCGTCGGCGCCTGCAACGCCAAGTTTTCGCTCGCGGGCGCGCGATCCGTTTTTTGATCAACCCTATGTGGCCAGCCCCAACGCACAGCCCGCTTGGGACGGGGCCACGCCATCAAGCGCTCGCTCTGGCCTGTCGCCCAACATCAAGTCCAAGAGGAAGGTGGCCGCCTTGTTTGGTGCCAAGCACACGGACGGTGACGCAGCGCCTTGATCAATCAGCGGCCTGCAACCCAAACACCGCCGGGATGTGGGTCGGCAGCGTGAGGGGTCGTTGACGCCAACCACCCACCTGGTCGGTTCGGCTGAAGCCATCAGCCAGTGTCAGCCCGCAGCTCACCGACAGCCGGGTGCCCACTTGCAAATGCTCCAACAAGGCGCCCATCAGTGCCGGGTTGCGGTAAGGCGTCTCAATCATCAGTTGAGTCTGGCCCAGCCGCTTTGAGAGGGCTTCAAGTTCGCGAATGCGCTGCCCGCGTGCGCTTGCATCCACCGGCAAGTAGCCCACAAAGGCGAAGCTTTGCCCCTGTAGCCCACTGGCCGCGAGCGCCAGCACGATGGCGCTCGGCCCGGCCAGGGCCACCACGCGGATGCCCGCTTGGTGCGCCGCTTGGACGATCGCAGCGCCAGGGTCAGCCACGGCGGGCAAGCCTGCCTCCGAAATTAGCCCCATGTCATGGCCTGCCAGGGCAGGCTGCAACAACGAGTCCAGGGGCATGGGGGCCTCGGCATGACGGCCCTTGGGCGGCCGCGGCAGCTCCACAATGGACAGGCTTTGCAGGGGTTGGATCAAGGGCGTGATGGCGTCCACGCGCTTCAAGAACGCGCGGGCCGTTTTGGCGTTTTCAGCAATCCAGTGCGACAACTGGGCGGCCCGTGCCATGACGTCTCGCGGGATCGCGCTGTCCAAACTGGGGACGTCCGTGCTCACGCCAAAATCCAGCGCGTTAGGGATCAGGTACAGGGTTCCGAGTGCTTGGGGCATGGGTGTTGTGTTCAGGTGCGAGCGCGCAAGGGGTCCAGGCCTGCAGCGCGCAACAGCCTGCAGGTGTCGATCAGTGGCAGGCCGATCAAGGCGGTGGGGTCGCGCGAGTCGATGGCCTCGAGCAGAGCGATGCCCAAGCCTTCGGACTTGGCGCTGCCTGCGCAGTCATAAGCGGGTTCGGTTCGAAGGTAGTGTTCGATTTCATCCTCGTTCAGGGAGCGAAATTGCACATGCACCGGGTGCAGTGCGCTCGCCTCAAAGGCGTCGGTGCCTGAACGCACCACGGCCACCCCTGTTTGAAAAGTGACACGCTGACCTTGCATGGCACGCAACTGCGCCACGGCCTTGTCATGCGAGCCCGGTTTGCCAATCGAGCGGCCATTCAAATCCGCCACTTGGTCTGAGCCAATCACTGTGGCGCCAGGAAAACGCTCAGCGACCGCCCTCGCTTTGGCCACGGCCAGGCGCAGCGCCATGGCCGCGGGCGCTTCATCGGCGAGGGCGGTTTCATCCACATGAGGGGACTCCACCGTGAAGGGCCAGTGCAAGCGTGCCAGCAATTCGCGCCGGTACACCGAGGTCGATGCCAAGATGAGGGTGTGGTTCATGGGTCGCAGGTAGCACTCTCTCCCTCAGGGAGGGCAGCCGGGTCACTGGTACCCCGTCCGCAGTGACTTTGAAAGGTTGAATTGTTGTGAGGCCAATGGTGAGGTACACAGGCTGCTGGATTCCCGCCTGCGCGGGAATGACATGCGGAGATGCAAAACCCTCAGCCCGTCATCCCCGCCCGCGCCCGTCATCCCCGCGAAGGCGGGGATCCAGGACGGTGCCTTGGGAGCAACATCCCCGCGCACTGCATTCCTGCAAGCTCAGCTTCTCCATGCGCCACCTGTTCGCTTTGGCGAAATCAAGCTTTCAAACTCACTGCGACGCGGTACTACAGTGCCGGCAAACGCAGCACCTGCCCGGGGTAAATTTTGTCGGGATGGCTGAGCATCGGGCGGTTGGCTTCGAAAATCTTCGGGTAGTCGTTCGCGTTGCCATAGTGGGTTTTGGCAATGGCAGACAAGGTGTCCCCGCGCACGACGGTGTGAAGGGTGGAGGCCGCGGTGGTGGGGGTGTCGGCAACCGTCAGCAGATCGTTCACTGCGGCAACGCCTGCGACATTGCCGCAGCACAAAACGATCTTCTCTTTGGTGGCCAGGTCGGGTGCAACGCCTGACACCGTGACCGTCAGGGTGGCGCCGTCAAAGATCACCTCCAGGCCATCGGCTTTGAGGTCTTGGGTGTCGATGTAGTGCGCAATGGCAGCGCCGGCCGTGAGGTTGGCGTCTTTGAGCTTCGCCTGGCTGGCTTCATCGGTGGCAGGGCTTGCGGTGGGAGTCTCTTTGTGGCCCCAAAGTTTCTCGCCGGCGTCTTTGAGAAAGCTGATCAAACTCATGATGATTTCCTTGTGTTGAGCTGCGCAATTAGGCAAGCAGTGGATCGTCAGTGTAGCCCTTGGCCCCTGACAAATAGAAGGTGGTCATGTCGGGTGGGTTGAGCGGCGCACCCGTGCGCAGACGTTCCACCAGATCGGCGTTGGCCAGAAAGGGCCGACCAAAGGCAATCAGGTCGGCCTGCTTGGCCGCCAGCGCCGCCTCGGCACTGGCGCCCTCAAAGCCGCCCGCCAAGATGAACACCCCCTTGAAAGCGCCGCGCAGGGTGGCCTTGAGCTCGGCGGGTACGGGTGGCGCACCCATGGCGGAGTGGTCCAGCGCATGCAGGTAAACCAAGCCCAAACCCGACAATTCTTGGGTGAGGGCCAAAAATTGGGCGTCCGCCTCGGGGAAGGGGCCGGTGCCATTGAACACGCCATGCGGCGACAGCCGAATGCCCACGCGTTCAGCCCCGATGGCGGCCACGGTCGCGCGTGCCACCGCGGGCGCAAAGCGGTTGCGCGCGGTGATGCTGCCACCATATCCGTCGGTGCGCAGGTTCACCCAAAAAAACTGACATAGGTTTGAAACCCCGGCCTTCAGGCCGGAGAGCCCCGAAGGGGCGATTCGAAGGTAGGGGATGCAAACCCCTTCCAACAGCTTACACAACGACCTTTAGGTCGGTCGAATGTTTGCTGCCAGGGCCGCCGCCGCTTGTTGAAAGCGCAGGTTGTCCACGTCGTCATGCAGCCGTTGGTACGCGGCACTGCCCAGCCGGCGCTTGAGTTGCGGTGCCATCGCCACGAATCGGTCTAGGGCCAGCAGGCTTTGCTGTTCGAACAGCGCACTCAGCTCTGCCAATGCATTCCCGTCCACATCGGCGCTGGGGTCGGGTGGCAGGTGCGGCGTGGCATCGGCATCCGTAGCCAGCACGGGTGCCGCGCTGGACTTCAATGACCTCAGCCTGTCGCTCAGCGTTTGGGCCCGTTCGGTGGCCCTTTGCGCGTTGCCTTCGCGGCAAGCCTGCTCGACGCTTGCCGCCAGATCCTGCACGGCCTCGGCGCCCAGCGTCCCGGCGCCGCCGCGCAGCTTGTGCATCCGGCCGGCCAGCGCCGCGAGCTCGTCAGCCGAGGGATTCGCGGGCACGATGATGTCGCTGAACTCGACCAGCAGCCGCCGCAGCGACGACACGAACAAGCCCCAGTCGCCCGAGAGCCGCCGATGGGCGTCGGCCATGGCAATGCCTTGCACGGCTGGCCAGGCGATGGGGGTGCCCGGCGCGACGGGCACATCGGCCTGCTTTGCCAGGGCCTGTGCCGGCGCTGGCCCAGACGCGACCGAGACATGTCGGCGGATGCAGCGCACCAGCTCGGCCGGCTCGAAGGGCTTGCTGATGAAATCGTTCATGCCGGCGGCCATCGCGCCCTGCCGATTGCTGGTCAACGCCCCCGCGGTCATCGCAATGATGGGCAGCGTGAGCAGGCCCAGACGCTCGCGGATCTGCCGCGTGGCTTCGTGCCCGTCCAGCACCGGCATCTGAAGATCCATCAACACGACATCGAAGGTCTCGGGTTTGGCCTGTAGCAGCCGCAATGCCGTGTGCGCGTTGGCAGCCACGCTGACTTGCGCGCCTTCGAGTTCGAGCACACGACGAGCGACGTCCAGATTGAGGTCGTTGTCGTCTACCACCAGCACACTGACACCCTGCAGCCCGGGCGCTTGCGTCGGCATCGGCATCGGCATCGGCATCGGCATCGGCATCGGCATCGGCATCGGCGCCAGGTGGAGCAGGGCCTGCTCGGTGGCCACCTGCAGCTCTAGTTCGACCCAGAACAGGCTGCCCTGGCCAGGGGTGCTTTGCACCCCCCACTGTGCCGCCCATCAACTGCGCCAGCCGCTTCACGATGGACAGCCCCAGGCCGGTGCCACCGAAACGCCGGCTGGTGGACCCGTCGGCCTGCGCGAACGGCTGGAAGAGCTTGGCTTGTGCGCTGGCGTCGATACCGATGCCGGTATCGCGCACCTCCATGCGCAGCCGCACCGCGCTCTCCGTCTGAGCCAGCTGCCGGATGTGCAGCCCGACACGGCCGTGCAGGGTGAACTTGATCGCGTTGGCCAGCAGGTTGCTCAACATCTGGTGCAGCCGCTCCAGATCGCCTATCAGCACCGCAGGCAGTCCCGGCTCTTCGGTCAGGGCCCAAGCGATGCCCTTTTCATCGGCCGTGTGCTTGTGGAGGTCCGCCAGACGTTCCAGCAGCTCGGCCAGCCGGAAGGCGGATGTGCTCACCCTCAGCTCGCCCGCCTCGATCTTTGACAGGTCGAGCACGTCATTGATCAGCGTCAGCAGCGAGCCGCTGGCGCGCTTGATTTTGCCCAGCAGGGCAGCCTGTTCGGCATCCAGGCGGCTGCGGCCCAGCACGTGGGACAGGCCGATGACTGCGTTCATCGGCGTGCGGATCTCGTGACTCATGTTGGCCAGGAACTGGCTCTTGGCCAGATTGGCTTGTTCGGCCTGGGCGGTGCGCACTTGCAGCTGCCTATTCACCACTTCGAGCTTGGCCTGGATGTCTTTGAGCTCGGTCACGTCGAATGCAAGCACATAGAAGCCCTGCACCTGACCCTCATGCACATCCGGCAGGTAGCGCGTCAGCGACGGGCGCAGGCCGCCGTCAGGCTTTCCAAAGGCCTGCTCGAAGGTCTGCTCCTGGCCCCGCAGTGCGGCCTGGATAAAAGGAAGGTTCTTCTGGTAGCGGTCTTCTCCGAGCAAGTGGGAAATGTGCATGCCGGGCAAGGCATCTGGATCAACACCAAACCACTCGTTGTAGGCGCGGTTGGCGAAGCGGTTCACCAAGCCGCGGTCCCAATAGCCGATCATCGACGGCATCGCGTCGAGCACCTTGTGCAGATCGCGCCTTGCCGCGGCCAGTGATGTCTCGCTGGCCTTGAGGTTCTGTTCGCGCTCCTGCAAGGCCTGCGTCATGGTGTCAAAAACTTGCGAGAGTCGGCCGAACTCGTCGCGCGCCCGGTAGTCGGTGCGCGCCGCCAAATTGCCGGCTTCCACGGCCCGCGCGGTACCTTCCAGCCGGGCCATGGGCCGCAGCATGCGCTTGCTCATGAACCAGCCCAACGTGAGAACCAACATCGTGAACGCACCCATCGTGCCCTGGGTGATTTGCCGGTCTAGCAAGGCGCGAGCGCGCCGGGCTTGTGACAATTTTTCTGCCAGATCGAGCGCCCCGTCACTGATGCGCCGGGTCTCGGCCGTGAGATGGTCGGCCAGCATTTCCAAGCGGGGCTGGGCGGCGGCCCGGTTGCTCCCTTGGACCGTATTTTCGAGTGCGTCAAAGAGCCCAGACAGACTTTGGGTGATGTCGCTCAGGCCGTTGACTGTCTCGCGGCTTTCCGGACTGATCGCTGCCATTCGCTGCCAGGTGCCCGACAACTCGTCGTGCGTGACCCGCCATTGGCGGCTGGCCCGCGGGTTCTCGTGCCGCAGGTAGTCCTGGCTGAGCACCAGCAGGCCGGCCGCACCGTTTGAGGTGCGCTCGACCTCGAGCCGCAGTGAGTCGAGACTCTCGCCCTGCCGGGTGCTGATCTCCAGCGCCGTCAATCGCAAGGCCACCAGCGCCAATGCCAGCAGCAGGGACACGATCATCAGGGTTCGCACACGCATGGCCGTCCCTTACTTCACCAGGCGCACCGCGCGTGGGTCAAGCGCTTTCAAGGGCCCCGTCCGTACGAAGTCGAGATAGTCTGGCATGGCCGAGCCGGCGGGAGCCAAGCCTTCGCGCAAGGCCCAGCGCGCCTGGCCTTCCAGCGTGGTGATCAAGACTTGACCCAGTTGCAGCCGGAAATCGAAGTTGCCCCAGGTGTCGGTGAGCGCGCCTGGGTCGGTCTTGATGGCCGTGGCGACGATGCGGCGCGCTGCGTCGGGCTGGTTACGGATCAGCTCAACGGCGCGCTCCACGGCGCGCAGCAGCTTGAGCAGGTCCGCATCGGGCACCTGCGGCGCGCTGACCAGGTTGAAGGTGACGCTGAAGAAACTGGGGCTGGGCAGCGCTTTGGCCTGGCCACCCAGGCGTCGGATGGCATCAAGCGGGGCCGTGCCGAACAGACCGGCAGCATCCACTTCGCCGCGCACCAGCGGGCCTGCGGTGTCTTCCAGTGGCAAAGCAACCAGGGTCACGTCCGCTGTCTTCACCCCGTGCAACAGCAGGAAGACATCGACGAAGTAGTGGCCGCTGCTGCCCTTGACGATGCCGATGCGTTTGCCCTTGAGGTCGGCCGGGTTGTTGATGCCGCGGTCCTGGCGCACCAGCAGTTGGTTTTCGCGGCCAGACAGCGTCGTGGTGGCGATCACCGCGAAGTCTTTGTGCGAGAAGCTGGCCAGAGCGATGGGCGTATCGGCCACCGTGGCCACCTGGGCCTGCCCGTCGAGCAACAGCTTCAGGCAGACACGGCCGATGCTGCAGTGTCGGACTTTGACCGCCAGCCCTTCCGCTTCGAAGTAGCCCTGCGCTGCGGCAATCAGCACGGGTGCCGCGTAGGGTATATCGGCCACGGCCAGCGTCAAGGGTGCCGCCCAAGCGCTGCCGCCAAACCAGACGCCCCACAGGGCGAGCGCACGCAGTCGCGCCCACATGAACCGCGGTAACGGATGAATCATGTCGGCCACTGGCCCGCGACCGCGCGCGCTCGGCCAGAGGCTTTGGCTTGGTACAAGGCTCGATCCGCCTCACGCACAAGCTGCTCAGCGGCGCGAGCGTCGGATACTGATGGTGACGAGTGTATGCCCCAACCAGCGCCGGCCGGCAAGGTGGCCAGACCGATACTCAGCGTCAGCGTCGCTGCGGTGGGCGAGTCAGCATGCGCCCAGGCCAGGGCTTCGAAACCGGCAAGGAGGTCCTGCGCCACGCGCCAGGCACCGCTGGCATCAGTGTCCGGCAGCAGCAAGGAAAACTCCTCGCCACCGTACCGCGCTGCCAGGTCGGTCTGGCGTCTACACGCCCGCATCAGCACAAGGGCCGTCTGGCGCAGCGCCTCGTCACCTGCCGTGTGGCCGTAATGGTCGTTGTAGCGTTTGAAGTGATCGATGTCGATCATGAGCAGTGACAGCGCCAATCCGTTGCGCCCGGCACGCTGCCAATCCCTGGCCAGCCCGTCATCGAAGCGGCGCCGGTTGGCCAGGCCGGTCAGGCTATCGGTGGTGGATTGGTGACGCAGTTCGTCGCTCAGGCGCTTGAGCTTAAGTTGTGTTCGCACCCGCGCCTGAACCACCGGGGCTTGTAAGGGTTTGGTGATGAAGTCGGCCGCGCCTGCAGCAAACCCCTTCACCTCGGCGTCCGGTTCGCCGTGACTGGTCACGAAGATCACCGGCACGTCGGCCAGCTCAGGGTCTGCCTTCAACGCCCGGCAGACTTCGTGACCGCTCATGTCCGGCATTTCAACGTCGAGTAGGATCAGATCCGGCTTGCTGGTGCGCGCTGTGCGCAGTGCGTCTGCTCCGCGAGTTGCAAAGCGCAGCTCACCCAGGCCGGCCAGTATGTGGCGCAAGACGTGGATCCCCGCGGGATCGTCATCCACCAGCAGGATGTCGCTTGCACGGACTTGATCGGCTGTCGTGCCGGACGCGGTCATGCCAGCGCGGCCCGGCGCTCGCGCGGCAGGCTGATGGTGAAGCAACTGCCCTTGCCCGGCTCGCTTTGCACCGCCAGTTGGCCACGCATGGCCACGACCAGGCCTTGGGTGATGGACAGGCCCAGGCCCGAGCCCGGTGTGGTGCCGGTATCGCGCCCCAGGCGATTGAAGGGCTCGAACAGGTGCTTGAGCTGCAACGCATCCATGCCCACACCGTTGTCGCGCACGACCAGGATTGCACGCGAGGCTTCGGCTTCGAGGCTGACTTCGACCCGGCCGCCAGACTGGTTGTACTTGATGCCATTGCTCAATAAGTTAACCAGGCACTGGTGCAGTCGCTGGGCATCTGCCAGCACGGGAGCCGGGCCAGACGCTGGCTGCCAGTGCAGCGTCACGCACGCCTGGGCGGCCTGGGATTCGACGGCCACGATGGCCGCTTGAACCACCTCGCCCACCTCGGTCGGCCGCAGATTCACTTGCAGATGGCCGGTCTCGATACGACCCAAGTTGATCAGGTCACCCATCAAGGCTTCGAGCCGAGCGGTGCAGATGTCCATCTGCGACAGGCGGTGGGCTTGTGGCGGTGGCAGCGGGTGCTCGTGATCCGCCGCCATGAGCTGCGAGAACCCGAGCAGGCCGTTCAAAGGGTTGCCCATTTCGTGGGCAACGTACGACAGCATCAAGGTCTTGGCCCGGCTGGAGGCCTCTGCCTGGGCACGGGCCAGCGCGGCAGCCTCCAGCCGCTCGCGGTCGCTGATATCCCTGAGCAACAGCGTCGTCAATCGGCCGCTGCCGTCACCCAGCACCGACACCACGCCCTCAGCGACGAAGGTGGCGCCATCGCTGCGCGCCAGCGGGATGCGAAACGGGCTGCCCGCGTCTGGCGACAGGGGCAGCAAGCTGGCGCCCAACAGCCTGTGTGCCGGCTGGCCGATCATGTCGGCGTGATCAACGCCGAACATGCGGCATGCGGCGGCATTGATCAGCACCAGTTTGCCCTCGGCGTCGTGGCTGACGATGGCGTCTGAAGCGGCGCTCACAATCTCGACAACGCGGGCGTCACCGACCCGTTGCCAGTGTTCACCGATCGCGAGCAGTTCGGCATCATTGCGGCGCTTGAGTTCCAGCAGGTTGCGAACGCGGGCTTGCAGCACCGCCGAGGTGTAGGGCTTGGCGATGAAATCGGCCGCCCCCATCTCAAGGGCGCGTGTTTCGTTGGTGGTGTCGGAAAAGCGCGTGACGAAGACAATTGGCACATGCCGAAATGCGGGCTTGGCTTTCAGGGCGGCACAGGTCTCAAAGCCGTCGTTGCCCGGCATGTGCACGTCGAGCAGGATCAGGTCGGGCTGCAGCGCGTCGGCACACGCCAATGCGTCGTGGCCTGACGTGGCGAAGTGGAAGTCGCCGGCCGCCGCCAAGGTGTTTCGCAGCACCCGGATGGCGGCGACGTCGTCATCCACGATCAGCAGTCGGGGGGTGCTCGAGCTTGTGCTGCCGGAATGCAAACCTGGCCTGCCCGGCTCGCGCCGAGAGTCCTCGAGCAGGGCAATCGAGCGCAACTGCGCCCGCACCCGGGCGCACAACTGCTCGGCGACCAACGGCTTGCTCACAAAATCGGCGGCGCCACGTCCGAGCGCTGCCACCTCGATCTCTGGGCTGTCGTGGCGTGTGACGAAAATCACCGGCACGCGGGCCAGTCGCGGTTCGGCCTTCAAGGCGGTGCAGACGTCCAGGCCCGACACGCCAGGCATGTCGGCATCGAGCAGGATGAGATCGGGCGTCAGTTCCCGCGCCAGGTGCAGCGCATCGGCGCCGGAGGTCGCGAATCGTTGATCGGCGAACTCCGCCAGCATGCGGCTCATCACGCGAATGGCTGTCGCGTCATCGTCTACCAGCAGCAATTTGGCCTCACGAAATGGCATCTGGTTCGGTGTCCGTATTCTTCGTCAACGCCAAGACCCTTCAGCGCCCAGGGGCCTCAGGACCCGAGCGCGCAGCGAGGTTCAGTCTAACGCCATCCCACCCGGCCTTGAGGATCAAACGGCCCACCACCGAAAAAAATGGGGTCATCTCCACTTCGCCGTGCTGGCGACGGAGCCTTTGCTGGAAGTCATCGCGGCGCCGTGCTTCAGGGCTTGCCATCTTGCGGTGCGCAGATCCACGCTGGATAATGGTCTGAGCACACCAGCCCACTGCGTCAAAGCAGCTTGCCAGACACTCTCGCAGCGCAGCCCCCTCGGCCGCTCAAGGACACCCCGCATGGAATTCACTGATCTGGTTCACGCCATCCAAACCCTCAATGCAGAGGACGCTTTCAAGGCGAGGTTCACCTGGGATCACTGGAAAGGCATTTCCGGTTACCTGTCCCCTCATGACGTGCGCGCCGGCGACTTGCTGATCAAGCAGGGCGAGGCCGACCGCGTCATGTATTTTTTGGGGCAGGGGTCGTTGCATGTTTTCATGACGGGGGGGCCGCCGGGTAGCAACCGCATCGCGATTTTGCGCCCGGGTTCGGTGGTGGGTGAGCCCAGTTTATTCACCAATGAGCCCCGCATGGCCAGTGCCGAGGCCATCATGCCTTGCACTGTGTGGGCTTTGCGTGGCCCGCGCATGGAAGAGTTGGCTCAGCGCTCACCCGCGCTGGCTCTGGAGGTTTTGCGCGCTGCAGGTGCCGTCATGGCCATTCGCATGCGGGCAGCCTTGATCAAGCAAATGCCCATGGCTTGAACCTGGCGCCCCGCATCAAAGCACGCGGCCGGGGTTCATCAATCCTTGCGGGTCGAGTGCGTGTTTGATCGCACGCATCAGTTGCAGGGCCACCGGGGATTTTCGCCTTGCCAGCTCGTCGCGCTTGAGCTGGCCCACACCGTGCTCGGCCGAGATCGAGCCGCCATGCGCCATCACCGCGTCGTAAACCATGTGGTTCACGCCAGCCTCATGCAGGCTTAAAAATTCAAGTGCGTCAGTGCCTTCAGGGGCTTGCAGGTTGTAGTGCAGGTTGCCATCGCCCAAATGTCCAAAGTTGACTGAGCGTATGCCTGGGTAGGCGGCTTGCAGCAGCCGGTTGGTATGGCCCACAAACTCAGGGATGCGCGACACCGGCAAGGCGATGTCGTGTTTGATGTTGAGCCCCTCTTGGGCCTGCGCCAGGGGGATGGACTCGCGCAGCTGCCACATGCTGCGGGACTGTTGCATGCTCTGGGCCACCGCGGCGTCACTGATCAGGCCGCGCTCCAGCGCGGTTTCCAACAGCGCCTCGAACAAACCGCGCGCGTGTTCAGCACTCTCGGTGTCAGACTGCTCCAGCAAAACGACCCAGGGGGAACGGGGCAGTGCTTGGTTCGCTTGAGGAAAATGCTGGCGTACCAGGGCCAGCGACACGGCATTCATCACCTCAAAGGCGGTCAGCCCCGGGCCCAAACGGGCGTGTGCCAACTGCAGCAAGGCCACCGCGGCGTCGAGCGAGGGCAGGGCAGCCAGGGCGGTCATGCGGGCCGCGGGTTGCGGGTAGAGTTTGAGCGTCGCCCCGGTGATCACACCCAACGTGCCTTCGCTGCCTATGAAGAGGTCGCGCAAGTCGTAGCCCGTGTTGTCTTTGCGCAAGCCCGTGAGACCGTCCCACACTTCACCCTGCGCTGTGACGACCTCCAGACCCAGACACAGCTCGCGCGCGTTGCCGTAGCGCAAGACTTGCGTGCCGCCCGCGTTGCAAGCCAAGTTGCCGCCGATGGTGCAAGTGCCTTCGGCCGCCAGGCTCAGGGGAAACAACAGGCCCTGGGCTGCTGCGGCCTCTTGCACGGTTTGCAGCACACAACCTGCATCGACATTCATCGTCAGGTCGGCGGTATCGATGACGCGAATGCGGTTCATGCGCGTGAGACTCAACAAGATTTGGTGCCCGCTGCCATCCGGCACCGATCCACCCACCAGGCTGGTATTGCCGCCTTGCGGCACGAGCGCCGTGCCGTGTTGCGCACACAAGCTCACGACAGCGGCCACCTCAGAGGTGCTGGCCGCTCGCACTACCGCCAAGGCGCGGCCGCGGTAGCGCTTTCGCCAGTCGTGTTCGTAGGGCGTCAAGTCCCCCTGCGTCAGTACATGGGCCTCACCCACTGCGCAGCGCAAGGCTTGCAGCAGACTAGAAGTCAAAGCGTACGCCTTGGGCCAGGGGCAAGCTGCGTCCGTAGTTGATGGTGTTGGTGGCGCGACGCATATAGGCCTTCCAGGCGTCTGAGCCGGATTCTCGGCCTCCGCCGGTGTCTTTCTCGCCGCCGAAGGCGCCACCGATCTCGGCCCCACTGGTGCCGATGTTGACGTTGGCGATGCCGCAGTCCGAGCCCAGCGACGAGGTGAACAACTCCGCCTCGCGCAAATCGTTGGTGAACACCGATGAGGACAAGCCGTGTGCGCTGTCGTTGTTGTAGGCGATGGCTTGCTCGAAGTCGTCGTGGGGCATGACGTACAAAATCGGGGCAAAGGTCTCTTCGCGCATCGGGCCCACATGGCCGGGCATTTCAACCAAGGCGGGACGTGCGTAGCAGCCCGGGAGGCCGTCGATCAGCACCCTTGTGCCCCCGTGCACGCTGGCCCCCAGGGCCTGGGCCCGCGCAAGGCTGTCTTGCATGCGAGCCCATGCCGCCGCATCGATCAGTGGCCCGACCAGGGTTTTGTCTGACAAGGGGTGGCCGACCGGCAGGTGAGCAAACACGGCTTTCAAGCGCTCCAGCAGTGCCGGGTAAACCTCACGGTGCACGAACAGCCGACGCAAGGTGGTGCAGCGTTGTCCTGCGGTGCCCGCGGCCGAGAATGCCACGGCGCGCACGACCAAGTCCAAGTCGGCTGAGGGGCACACGATGGCGGCGTTGTTGCCGCCAAGCTCCAGCAGAGTGCGCTTGAACAGCGGCGCACAGGCCACACCCACAGCTTGCCCCATGGCGCTGGACCCCGTGGCACTCACCAATCGCACCGCGGGGTGCTGAACCAGCGCCTCACCCAGCTCCCGCCCGCCCAAGACCAGCTGAGACACCTCGGCCAACTCGCTGCCCAGTTCGCCCAAAGCCTGGACCACCAAGTGGTGCAGCGCCAGGGCCGACAGGGGAGTTTTCTCAGAGGGCTTCCAAACGAGCGCGTTGCCGCAGACCAGGGCCAGGCTTACGTTCCAGGCCCACACGGCCATGGGGAAGTTGAAGGCACTGATCACGCCGACGACACCCAACGGGTGCCAGGTCTCCAGCAGCTTGTGCTGCTCCCGCTCGCTGGCCATCGTCAGTCCATGCAGTTGGCGTGACAGACCGACGGCAAAGTCGCAAATGTCAATCACTTCTTGCACTTCGCCCAAGCCTTCGCTGAGAAGCTTGCCGGTTTCAATGGACACCAGGCGAGCCAACTCGGTCTTGTGTTGTCGCACCCGATCACCAAAGCGCCGCACCACCTCGCCGCGGCGGGGTGCGGGTTGCTTGCGCCACAACAGGAATGCCTTGTGGGCGCGGTCAGTCGCCGCTGTCAGCGCTGGCAGGGTGGTCAGGGGTACCGGGAGCAATGGGCTGCCATCGATGGGTGTGTGCACGCTGAGCGTTTCACTGAAGTCTTGCGATGTCGATGGGAGCGGTGCCCCCACGGCTTGAAACAGCTTTTCCACCTCGGTGGTGTAGGACATGCTCTGCCTCACGTGCTGGCTGGTGGTGATGGATTCTCGGCAACACCGGCTGCCGCGGTCATGCTGAAAATACCCGTCGCGTTGCCGGCGTCAAATGCCAAATCGAGTGCGGGGGGTTCACCGGCCACTTGCGGCAAGTGCGCCCGCTGTATGAACTCATAGAACGACCCGGGCACAGTGTGCCACTCGGTTCCCTGTTCGGTGCGAAAGGGTCGTTGGACGGGGTCGGCGCGAAACGCCGTTTGTTGAATGCGACCCGAGCCCGACACCTCGATCGAATCTTTGATCGGGCGGCCTTCGGCGCGCTGCGCTTGCGCCACGGCGTGGATGTCTTGCACGCGGTCGGTGGCGTGGTTGAAGGCGTTGCCTTCGGTGCTGATCCAGGCCATCTCGGGTGACTCTTGTCGCAAGATTTGATAGTCAGACCACAGCGGCTCAGGGTGCTGTCGACCAAAGCAGGCGACCAGCTGCGGCAACAGCTGCTGCGCAAGCGACAAGGGCAATGTCTTGTCGCGTGCGAGTTGCTCAAGCGCCACGATGTCGGCATGCTTGAGCGGGTCGACCGAACGGCTCACGACGCGCGCAACCGCTGCTTGGAATTGCTCCGAGAACCGATCCGGGTGAAGTTCGGACACAAAGAACTGCGGCAAGTCCTGCGGCGCGTCGGCGTGACACCATGCCCGCCCTGTCATGCTCAAGCGTGGCAGCGGATAAACCGCCTGCAGGGCATAGCCCAAAGGCCGCAAGATGCGGATGATGGCTGCGTCGCCCGGCGGCAGGGCGCCACAAGGGCTTGCGACCGTGCGCACCGCGCCATGGTCGAAGACCACTTGACGACCCTGCGCGCGCACCTCCGACACATAGGCCTGGCCCGTGGGCACCCGGGCCATGAGCTGGTGGAACAAGACCAGTCCCAAGGCCTGCGCGAGCTGTGCGCGAGACACGAGCCCGGTGGCTGCCTCCTGCAAGGGCGCGACGTGCACGGTTTGAGCAACATCCCCCGTGTCGGCGGTGCCCAAGATGGGGGCCAGCAAGGCCTGGAGTGTGGTCTGCATGCTCAAACGGTGATGAGGTCTTGGCTGCGTGCGTAAGCCTTGCCAAATCGGTTGGCCAAAAACAGCGGCATGGGGATGTCCTCCTGCCGCACGAAGCCGCGCGCGGACAGGCTGCCATCGCACACCATATCGAGCACAGCACAAATGGCAGACGCGGTGGTGATTTGAATGGCGCTGCGCACGACGCCATCGATGCGGCTGCTGTAGACCTTGTGGGCATAGGTCTCCTGCATCAACTGCTTGCCGCACAGGCCGCTGGCGGTCACGAAAATGATCACCACGTCTTGCATGGTGGCCGGCAGGGCGTTTTCCAAAATGTCTTTGAGGACATGGCGCCGGTCGCGCAAGCGCAGGTCGTTGAGCAGGGCCTTCATGATCGCTGCGTGGCCAGGGTAGCGAATGGTTTTGTAGTTGAGATTGGCCACCTTGGTGGCCAGGGTTTCACACAAGGTGCCCAGCCCGCCCGAGGTGTTGAAAGCCTCGTAGAGCACCCCATCGAGTGAAAACTCCTCCAAGCCTTCCAGCGGGGCCACCTGGCGCACGGCGCCTTCCAAAATCGCCTCACAGGGCTCGCAATATTCGTTGATGACGCCGTCAGTGCTCCAGGTCAAGTTGTAGTTCAGGGCATTCGACGGAAACTGCGGCAAGGCCCCCACCCGCATGCGCAAGTTATTGACGCGGTCAAAGTGCTTGCACAAATCGGCCGCCACGATCGATATGAAACCGGGTGCCAGACCGCATTGCGGGATGAATGCAGTGGGCTCGCCACGGGCGGCAGCCTGCGCCGCCAACTCCTTCACCTGCCGGGTGCTGGCGACATCTTCGGTGAGGTCCAGGTAGTGCACCCCACAAGCCGCGGCCGCTTGCGCAATCACGGTGGTCAAGTGATAAGGCGCGGCACTGAGCACCGCAAACTGCCCCGTCATGGCGCTGCGCAGCGCGGCCCCGTCCCGGATGTCCAGCGCCTGAGCCTGGACATGGGGCAACGCACTCACCGCCTCCAGCCGGCCCGCGTCTGCATCAAGCACGGTGACCGCATAGTCACCTGTGGCGCCCAGCAGGGCGGCCATGGTTGAGCCGATGTGGCCCGCGCCAATCACCATCACATTGTTCATGATCGCCTTGTTGATTCATTGCACGGGGGATGTTGTTGGAGGGTAGTGTCGAAACAGGGCGTCAGTTTCACTGAAATGATGCCAAAAATTTGCCGTTATGCGGGCTACGTGGTGCTTGCGGGGTAGGCTCTAAAATCAGACCTCTTGAACCCAGGTGACGTGGGGCGAACGAGCTGCTGGAGGCCTGCTTGATCGAGTGCCCCGTCTCAGTAATGAACTACTCCACCCTATGCTGCGCAAAGGATGGAGTTTCACGGGGAGCGTGAGCAGCCCCGTATAGGCGCGGTTCCCGGCCTGTGTCTTCAGCCTCCAAGGCCCATCGCAACACAACTCGTGCTGCTGCGATGTCT
>JANMGB010000328.1:0-39325 GCA_031374415.1 Burkholderiales bacterium | reverse complement strand
CGGAAACTCCTCGCCAGGCAGCAAACGGCCTCTTGAAGCGGTCTGCTTTGTAGCAAATGCTCGCAATACCGACCGGTATTGCTGTGCTTTGCGCCTTGCAGCCCACTCCAATAGACCATTTGCTGCCCGACGAGGAGTTTCCGAACAGGCCCTGGAGGTTCGCATGCGAACCAGGCGGACTAGGAAGGGGAATGCGCGGGCAATTGTTCAGGAGATTTGAACGGGGTCGACAAAGCCCTTGAAGCCCGATGAACTCGCTGCCCGCTACAGTCCAGGTCTGATGCACTCGCCAGGGGGGTTGAATGACGCCGTCGCACACCGAAGTCACTGACTACACCGCGGTCGCCAAGAGCTTGCATTGGTTGATCGCCCTCGGGCTGATCACGGCCTTCGCGCTGGGCTGGGTTATGACCGAGATACCCGGGATCACGCCCACCAAACTGAAGTACTACAACTGGCACAAGTGGCTGGGCGTGACCCTGCTGGCGCTGAGCCTGCTGCGCATCGTATGGCGTGCCTTCCACCGCCCGCCAGCGCTGCCCAACACTCTGACCCGATGGCAGCGTTTGGCGGCGACGGGCATGCACTATTTGCTGTACTTGGCGACGCTTGGCGTGCCCATCACTGGCTACCTCTACACGCTGGCGGCTGGCTTTCCAGTGGTTTATCTGGGACTGGTGGAGCTGCCTGTGTTGTACGGCAAAACACCCGAATGGATTGAGCCGCTCAAAGACTTACATGAGCTCAGCGCCTATGGCCTGGCCGCCGCTGTGCTGGCCCATGCCGGAGCAGCGCTGTGGCACCACTTTGCGCAAGGTGACCCGGTACTGCGACGCATGTTGCCGCGGATGCTCACCCGCAAATCACCCTGATCTTTGAACCTAGAAACGGCAGTTGACCGCTTGCATCCGCAAGGAAACCCTGATGAATGCTGACATTTTTGAGCACGACGGCCCGCACCTTGTGGGTGACAGCGCTACACACCCGATGGAGCCGCGCTGGGGGCGGCTGGCGGCGTTGCTCCTCCTTGTGGGCAAAGGCCCACGGCGTCGTCGCGTCTTGCCAGCCGCCCCCAGCGCAGCCCCCTCGGGCGCGTCCAACTGCCGTTTCTAGGTTGAACCTCGAAAGCCACCACCATGAACCAGATCATCATGCGGACAACCGCCGGCTTGCTCGCGCTCAGTGCCCTGTACGTCCCAGCGCAAACAGCCGCCCCCGAGAGCAAGCTCAAGGTCACGTTCAAGCAAATGGGCGTGCCGGTCGATGCGGCGTTCACCAAGTTCACCGCCGCGATTCAATATGACCCCGCACAGCCCGCTGCGGCCAGTGCCCAGTTCACCATCGACATCACCAGCTTTGATCTGGGCAGCCCGGAGTACAACAAGGAAGTGCTTAAACCAGTGTGGTTCGATGCCGCCAAGTACCCCACGGCCACGTTCACCAGCACGGCCATGAAGGTCGTTTCACCGACCCAACTCGAGGCCACGGGGAAGCTGACGATCAAAGGTAAAACCCAAGAGGTTCGCGTGCCCGTGCAAGTAAAAACCAGCGGCACCACGCAAACACTTGACGGCGTGGTGAAGATCCAGCGCACCGCCTTTGCCATTGGCACGGGGGAGTGGCAAGACACCAGCCTGGTGGCCGATGAGGTGAGCATTCAGGTGCACGCTGTAACCCCCCTCAAGAAATAAGCTGTCGTTCGTCTGGCGCCCTTGCGCGCTTTGTTTTGACCCCGCCCCTGTGGGCAACTTCTATCGGAGATCGTCATGAAAAAACTGCTCGCTGCCAGCTTGATGTTGACCACGGCCGCACTGACCCACGCCGTGCCCACCGCATACACCATTGATGCCAGTCACACCTTCCCCAGCATCGAGGTGGATCACCTCAATGGCTTGTCGGTGTGGCGGGGCAAGTTCAACAAAACCAGTGGCCAAGTCAAAATGGACAAAGCCAATGGTTCGGGCACGGTCGACATCACCATCGACATCGCCAGCCTGGATTTTGGTCATGACAAACTCAACAGCCACGTCCTGGGGGCCGACATGTTGGATGCCGCCAAGTACCCAACCGCCACCTACAAGGGCAAGTTGGCGGGCTTTAGCAATGGCCAACCCAGCACCGTCGAAGGCGAATTGTCGCTGCACGGTGTGAGCAAACCGGTGACCCTGAAAATCAACTCATTCAAGTGCATGGATCACCCTATGCTCAAGCGGGAGGTCTGCGGGGCGGATGCCAGCGGCAGCTTCAACCGCGCTGACTTCGGCGTGAGCTATGGTCAGCAGTTCGGCTTCAAGCAAGACGTGTTGCTGCGCATTCAGGTCGAGGCACTCAAGGCGGAGTAAGGCTGACGCTGCGGCGACGGGTCAGCGGTGCGCAATGCGCCCTGGCCTGCCGCCCAGCAAGCTCAGAGCGAACCCGCCGCCGACGATACGGCACCGCCTGCGGCCTCAAAGCAGAGGCACACCCGTTTTGGACTGCACCTCGTCGAGGCTCACACCCGCCGCTAGCTCAACCAACTTGAGTCCTTCTGGCGTGATGTCCATGACGGCCAGGTCAGTGATGATGCGGTCAACCACGCCCACCCCCGTCAAAGGCAGACTGCACTGTGGCAAGATTTTGAGGTCGATGCTGCCATCCTTCTTTTTGGCCACATGCTCCATCAGCACCAACACACGACCCACACCCGCCACCAGATCCATAGCCCCGCCCATGCCTTTGACCATCTTGCCGGGGATCATCCAATTGGCGAGGTCGCCGCCGGCGCTGACCTGCATGGCGCCGAGAATGCTGAGGTTGATTTTGCCGCCACGGATCATGGCAAAACTCTCGTGAGAGCCAAAAATGCTCGAGCCAGCAATCGTGGTCACGGTTTGCTTGCCGGCGTTGATGAGGTCGGCATCGACTTCGTCTTCGGTGGGGAAGGGGCCAATGCCCAGCATGCCGTTCTCGCTTTGCAACCACACCTCGATGTCTGAGCGCACGTGGTTGGCCACCAGAGTCGGCAGGCCGATGCCCAGGTTCACGTAAAAGCCATCTTGGAGTTCATGGGCCGCGCGGGCGGCCATTTGATCGTGTGTCCAGGCCATGGTCAGACTCCGCCTCTCTCTGTGATGGTGCGCTTCTCAATGCGCTTTTCGGGGTGGGCATTGAGCACCAAGCGATGCACATAGATGCCCGGCAAATGCACTGCATCTGGGTCAAAGGTGCCGGTCTCGACGATCTCTTCAACTTCAACCACGGTGATTTTGCCTGCCATGGCCACCGCAGGATTGAAGTTTCGCGCTGTGCGCCGAAAGATCAGGTTGCCACTGCGGTCGGCCTTGTAGGCTTTGACCAGCGCCACCTCGGGCAGCAAGGCTCGCTCCATGACGTAAGTGTGACCCTCAAACTCGCGGAGCTCTTTGCCGTCGGCGACCACCGTGCCCACGCCGGTCTTGGTGAAGAACGCTGGGATCCCAGCGCCACCCGCACGCAGCTTCTCAGCCAGCGTGCCTTGGGGGGTGAACTCCAGCTCCAATTCACCAGCCAAATACTGGCGCTCGAACTCTTTGTTTTCACCGACATAACTGGAAATCATTTTGCTGATTTGGCGTGTTTCCAAGAGCTGACCCAAGCCAAAGCCATCGACCCCTGCATTGTTGGAAATCACGGTCAGGTTCTTGACCCCACTGTCGCGCAGGGCGGCAATCAATGCCTCGGGAATCCCACACAAGCCAAAACCCCCCACAGCCAGCAACTGACCGTCCCGCACAATGCCTTTCAGCGCCGCAACGGCACTGGGAAATACTTTGTTCATCGACCAAGCTCCTCAGGGTTCAAGTGTGAGAGGTGAAAGAGGGCCTGCATCGAACAGGCCCTAACTGCGGTAGTCGGCATTGATTTTCACATAGTCATAGCTTAAGTCACACGTCCATACCGTCACCTGGGCCGGGCCCCTGCACAGGTTCACATGGATGGTGATCTCGGACTGCTTCATCACTCGCTGGCCGTCTTCCTCCCTGTAGGCGGGGTGGCGCCCACCTTGATGAACCACGTGAACGTCATCCAGATGCAGCTCGATGAGTGAGGCATCAAGGTCGGTGATGCCCGCGTAACCCACAGCGGCCAAGATGCGGCCCAGGTTGGGATCACTGGCGAAGAAAGCCGTTTTGACCAAGGGCGAGTGGGCAATGGCGTAGGCCACTTGCTTGCACTCACTCACGCTGCGTCCGCCGGAAATTTGCACTGCTATGAATTTGGTTGCCCCCTCCCCGTCCCGGACGATGGCTTGGGCCAAAGTTTGGGAAACCTGGCGCAGGGCAGCAAGCAAAGTCTGACCATCAGCGCTGCCCAGGTCGGTGATGGGCACGTTGCCGGCCTGATGGGTAGCGATGAGTGCGAACGAGTCGTTGGTAGAGGTATCACCGTCGATGGTGATGCAGTTGAACGATGCGTCGGCGATGTCACGCACCAAGCCCTGGAGAAGCCGGGGGTCGATGGCAGCATCGGTGGCTACAAAGGCGAGCAGGGTTGCCATGTTGGGGCGAATCATGCCCGCACCCTTAGACATGCCCGTCACAGTCACCTGACGCCCACCCAAGGTGATCTGAATCGAGGCCGCTTTAGGCAGCGTGTCGGTGGTCATGATGGCCTGGGCAGCCTGGCCCCAGTGGGCTTCACTGAGGTCTGCCAAGGCCGCCGGCAAGGCGGCTTCAATGCGATCAGCGGGCAGGGTCTCCATGATGACCCCGGTGGAAAAAGGCAACACCTGTTCAGGTGCCAATTGAAGATGCTGGGCCAGCGCCACACACGTAGACCGCGCACGCCGCAGGCCGTCTTCGCCCGTGCCCGCATTGGCATTGCCGGTGTTGATGAGCAAGGCGCGAATATCAGAGCGCGCGGCCAAATGCTTTTGACACAACTGCACCGGCGCGGCACAAAAACGGTTCTGCGTGAAAACGCCTGCCACGCTGCTGCCGGGGGCCAGTGTGATCACAGTCAGGTCGCGGCGCTGCGCCTTGCGCACCCCCGCCATCGCGATGCCCAAACGCACACCCGCCACGGGATGGAGTGAGGCTGGATCGGGCGCTTGAAGATGAACTGGCATGGGGACTCCGATTAAGGATCAATTGAATAAGGTGGGCCTGATCTGCATCAAAGCCAACTTGATCCGGCGCTTCACGAAGGGCTCAATATACCGCTCGATAACCCAGGCAACAAAAATAATGAGCACCAATCCGGGAATAGGCGTCAACATATCAGGGATGAAATCGAAATACTGGTGCGTCTTGATGGCCAAGGCCACCATGGCATTTTCATGGATCAAGTACAAAGGGTAACTGATGGCACCAAAGAAAATGAAAAACCGACTTGAAAAAATTTTAGCCACGTGATCTACAAAGAGCGTTGTCGCAAAGATGATGAAGATCACCATGCATGAGATCGCTACGCCGATGTCAGTCCAGCCAGTCTCAAGGATGGCGAGCGGCAAAATCGCGAGCGCCATGTACAAATACTTGTTTTTATTCTCAGAGTATTTTTTATATAATAAAGCACCGATCGCAAACCAACCAAAATGCTGGAGCGTCAGTACGTGGGTAATGATTGTTCCAACTATCTTGATCCCAGCCTCAGGAAAAAGATGCGTGACAGTATGATACAAAAAAGAAACAAAAAACAAAGCAATCAATGCATAAATGCCTTTGCTTTTGCTGAAGAAATACATAGCACCAAATATCACGTAAAACTTAACCTCGACCAGAAGCGACCAGAAAGCACCTTCAATCAACTCGATCTGAGTACCAAATATCTTATTTAACAGAATGGGTTCAATGAACAACAAACCAGGCAAGGTATCAATGAGGCGCGGTATGCCGCTAGGCCGCTCGTGCAGCAAGAACGCGGTCGACACAATCAGAACCGTGGCGATCAACATCGATGGAAACAGCCTCAACCATCGTCTGAGCATGAAGTCACCCCACCCCGCACATTTGTCGAGTGTCAGATAGATGACAAAGCCGGAGATGAGGAAAAACAGGTGCACACCCAGATAGCCGTACTTGAAGACGATCCAATCACCATGAACCGACGCCCACGGGATGTACTCAGCCCAGCGGGCGAAGGCATGGAACCCCAACACCAACAAGATGGCGAGGCCTCGCAGCCCGTCCAAGGATCGGATGCGGCTGGCCTCCTGGGCTGGCGGGCGCAAGGAGGGGCTTGAATGAACCGAGGGCTGCACAAGCGTCATTGCGAACGCGGAATCAGGTCAATGCACCGTGGCAATGCTTGTACTTCCTGCCGCTGCCACAGGGACAGGGGTCATTTCGGCCGACCTTGGGTAGCTCACTCACCGTGGCAGGATCGACCTCTTGCACCACGCCACCGTCTTCCGTGGGATGGGTGTAGGTGATGTTGGAGAACCGGGCCTGTTGTGCAATGACCTCGGCCTCTTCGACCTGGGCCTCTTGAGAACGGATCACCACGGTCAACAAGGTTCGCGTCACGTCCATTTTGACCGTGTTGAGCAACTCGCTGAACAACTCAAAGGCCTCGCGCTTGTACTCTTGCTTGGGATTTTTTTGCGCATAACCGCGCAGGTGAATACCTTGGCGCAGATAGTCCAGCGACGCCAAATGCTCGCGCCAGTGGCTGTCGATGGACTGCAGCAAAATCACGCGCATGAAGCGGGTGAATTGCTCCAGGCCCACACGTTCAAGCTTGTCGTTGAATACCGTATCGGCAGCCTGCTGGACCAACAGACTGAGGTCTTCATCGGTAATCGAATCACTTTGCGTCACGCGAGTCTCCAGGTCGATATCAACCTGCCATTCGTCGCGCAAAACACGTTGCAACCCCGCAAGATCCCACTGCTCTTCGAGGCTTTCTTGGGGCACGAAGGTGCGCACGACATCGATCATGCTGCTGGCACGCAGGTTGCCAATGATGTCAACCAGGGACTCAGCCTCAAGGATGTCATTGCGCTGCTGGTAGATCACGCGACGCTGGTCGTTGGCCACGTCGTCATACTCAAGCAACTGCTTGCGGGTGTCAAAGTTGCGGGCCTCGACCTTGCGCTGGGCGCTCTCAATGCTGCGCGAGACGATGCCTGCCTCAATGGCTTCGCCCTCGGGCATCTTGAGGCGGTCCATGATGGCGCGCACGCGATCACCTGCGAAGATGCGCATCAAGGAGTCGTCCAGCGACAAGTAGAACCTCGAGGCACCAGGGTCGCCCTGGCGACCCGAGCGACCTCGCAATTGGTTGTCGATGCGACGGGACTCGTGGCGCTCGGTCGCGACGATGCGCAGCCCCCCCAGCTCCTTGACTTTGTCGTGCAATCCTTGCCACTCATCGTGCAAAGTTTGCGCGCGGGCCTGTTTGTCCGCCTCACTCAATTCGGGGTTGGCTTGGATGCCTTGGATCTGGCCCTCAACGTTGCCGCCCAGCACGATGTCGGTGCCGCGGCCGGCCATGTTGGTGGCGACGGTCACCGCACCCGGACGGCCTGCCTGGGCCACGATTTCGGCCTCGCGGGCGTGCTGCTTGGCATTGAGCACCTCGTGAGGCAACTTCGCTTTTTTTAGCAGTTCAGCGATGAGCTCGGAGTTTTCAATCGAGGTGGTGCCCACCAACACCGGCTGCCCGCGCTCGTGACAGTCGCGGATGTCCGCCAGCACGGCATCGTATTTTTCGCGGGAGGTCTTGTAGACCAGGTCCAACTCATCTTTGCGGATGGTGGGCCTGTTGGGGGGAATAACCACCGTTTCCAGGCCATAGATTTCCTGGAATTCAAAGGCCTCGGTGTCGGCGGTACCAGTCATGCCGGACAACTTGCCGTACATGCGGAAGTAGTTCTGGAAGGTGATGGAGGCGAGGGTTTGGTTCTCGCTTTGGATTTCGACGCCTTCTTTGGCCTCAACAGCCTGGTGCAGGCCGTCAGACCAACGGCGACCGCTCATGAGGCGGCCCGTGAACTCATCAACGATGATGATCTCACCGTCTTGCACCACGTAGTGTTGGTCGCGGTTGTAGATATGGTGGGCTCGCAGTGCCGCATGCACGTGGTGCATCAAGGAGATGTTGGCGGCATCGTAGAGACTGGCGCCCTCGGGCAACAAACCCGCCTCGGCCAGCAGTTGCTCGGCCCGTTCGTGACCGGCTTCGGTCAGGTGGACTTGGTGGCTCTTTTCGTCAACGGTGAAATCACCCGGCTCGATGACGCCTTCACCGGTGCGAAGGTTTTCTTCACCAATTTGCTTCTTGAGCTTGGGCACCACCGCATTGATGCGGATGTACATCTCGGTGTGGTCTTCGGCCTGGCCACTGATGATGAGCGGGGTGCGCGCCTCATCGATCAGGATGGAGTCGACCTCGTCAACGATGGCATAGAACAAGCCACGCTGCACCCGGTCTGAGAGGTCTTGGACCATGTTGTCGCGCAGATAATCGAAACCAAATTCGTTGTTGGTTCCGTAGGTCACATCGGCCGCGTAAGCGACTTGTTTGGCCTCGCGTGGCATCTGGGGCAGGTTGACCCCCACAGTCAACCCCATGAAGCTGTACAGCCGCCCCATCCATTCGGCATCGCGGCGGGCGAGGTAGTCGTTGACGGTCACGACATGCACCCCTTTGCGGGCAATGGCGTTGAGGTAAACCGGCAAGGTGGCCATGAGGGTTTTGCCTTCACCGGTGCGCATTTCAGCCACTTTGCCCGCGTGCAAAGCCATGCCACCGTGCAGCTGCACATCAAAGTGGCGCATCTTGAGGCAGCGCTTGCTCCCTTCTCGGATGGCGGCGAAGGCCTCGGGCAGCAGTTGGTCAAGGGACTGGCCTTGGCCATGACGCGCCTGGAATTCAGGGGTCTTGGCCCGAAGAGCCTCATCGCTCAGCTTCTCAAATTCAGGCTCGAGCGCGTTGATCTGCTCCACCGTGCGGCGGTATTGCTTGAGCAAACGTTCATTGCGACTGCCAAATATCTGGGTGATTATTTTTGGAAACATGCGGGTCCAGCGTCAGGTAGGTTAGAAGCTCAGCAGCAGGCATAGCACAAGCGCCACCAAGTCCCAAAAGTACGCGGGTACGTACGGGTCATGCGTTCAAGTGGTCTCGACAACGAGCGCCAGATAACTTTTGAGTTTAACGCGACCAGCTCGCGTCGCATCGCAAAGTGGCGCGTGCGCATTCATCAGGTCTGTGCTGAAGCCCGACATGCCGTGGGAGTGGTCCGCCATGGTTTGAGTGCGATTGTGAGCCAAGATGTGTTGTCAGTTTGCGGAGATTGGGGGGGGGCCAATCGTGCCTATGCAGGCCGCAGAAACCAAAAAGTCTCGTACTGCAGAGACAGTACGAGACTCGTATTTGGCGGAGTGGACGGGGCTCGAACCCGCGACCCCCGGCGTGACAGGCCGGTATTCTAACCAACTGAACTACCACTCCAATTCAAGCCTTGCTTGCGCAAAACTTGACCAACCAGGCGACCCGTTCAATGAACGGGTTCACACATTTGGCGTCCCCTAGGGGATTCGAACCCCTGTAGCCACCGTGAAAGGGTGGTGTCCTAGGCCTCTAGACGAAGGGGACAAAACCGATGTCACCTTGGCAGTGACAACTGATACTGAGCGTCTTTTGAGTGCTTGGCTTGTGATACTGCTTTGAATTGGTGGAGGTAAGCGGGATCGAACCGCTGACCTCTTGCATGCCATGCAAGCGCTCTCCCAGCTGAGCTATACCCCCCGATTCAGCCAAGTGAGCTGATCACAAAATCTCAAAAGACGAATTTTAAAAGAACGTTTTTGCCGCTGCGCTCAGCCTGTAAACACACTGTTTAAAGACCGGGGCTTCTCAAGCAAGAGGCAGATTATAGGACGTTTTTCACGCCCCTTGCAAGCGCTCCAAAACAAGTTGTTTGGAGAAGAGCGAAAGCACCGCGTCGACCGAGGGGGTTTGTGCGCGACCGCACACCAGCACACGCACGGCGTGCGCGAGTTGGGGCATTTTGAGGCCGTGGTCCCCGAGGGTGTCTTTGATGGCCGCCGCAATGCTCGTTTTGTCCCAGGCAGAATGGGTGAGTTTGATTCGCAAGGTTTGAAGGGCGGGACGCACGGCTTCGGTCACGTGCTGCGCCAAGTCAGCCGCAGACGGGCAGACAGGCGCAAAGTACATGCTGAGCCAATCGGCCAGCTCGACCAGGGTGGCGCAACGGTCTTTGAAGAGTGCACACATGGCGGCAGTAGGACAAGCTTGCAGCCCCCGGCGGGCAAGGTGCGGCTGCAGTTGTTCAGCAAGGACGTCATCGGGCAAGGCTTTGAGGTATTGCGCATTGACCCAGTTCAGTTTGACCACGTCCCACTGCGCGGGGCTCTTGGCGAGGTGGGTGCCGTCGAACCAACGGATGAGCTGGTCAACGGAAAAGATCTCATCGTCGCCGTGGCTCCAGCCCAAACGGGCCAGGTAGTTGAGCATGGCCTGCGGCAGGTAGCCCGCTTCGTCGTAGTCCATGACACTGACCGCGCCATGACGCTTGGAGAGCTTGTCACCGTCAGGCCCCAGGATCATGGGCACGTGGCCGTACACCGGCAACTCAGCACCCAGGGCCCGAAGGATGTTGATTTGGCGAGGGGTGTTGTTGACATGGTCGTCGCCGCGAATGACATGGCTGATGCGCATATCGAGGTCGTCGACCACCACACAAAAGTTGTAGGTGGGCACGCCCACATCGTTTGACGCAGCATCGCTGTGGGGCCGCGCAATGACCAAGTCATCCAGCTCGCGGTTGTGGATGGTAATGGGGCCTTTGACGAGATCGTTCCAGGTGACCTCCCCGTCCAGGGGGTTGCGGAATCGAATCACGGGGGCCTGGCCTGAGGGCGCGGGAGGCAGTACTTTGCCGGGCTCGGGCCGCCAACGACCGTCGTAGCGCGGCTTGTCGCCCCGCGCGCGCTGTGCCTCACGCAAGCTGTCGAGCTCAGCGGGCGTGCAGTAGCAGCGGTAGGCGGTGCCGGCCTGCAGCATCTGAGCAATCACTTCGCGGTAGCGGTCAAGGCGTTGCATTTGATAGAACGGGCCTTCGTTGATGTCCAATTGCAGCCACTTCATGGCCGCAATGATTTGGTCAACGGCCTCTTGCGTTGAGCGCGCGACATCCGTGTCTTCGATGCGCAAAATAAACTCGCCGCCAAAATGACGGGCAAAGGCCCAGGAGAAAAGCGCCGTGCGGGCGGTCCCGAGGTGGAGGAAGCCGGTCGGAGACGGCGCGATGCGGGTGCGGATGGGTCGGGTCATGGTGTGGTGTTCAGCGCAAGGGCTTTGGGCGCATGGCCCAAAGCCTCAAGGATAGATCAGATAGACGGCCATACCGCCGCGAACGGACTCAGGCCGAATCGGTATCCAATACCCAGTCAGCCCGCTCGGCGCTGGCCCATGGGCCCGTGATGCCGTCCAGCCCAAGCTGCCATAAGACATCAGCATCCGCGGCCTCTGTGACACCCTCGGCGTAGGCCTGCAAGGACAGCCCATGCAGCATGGCGACCACCCCTCGAACAAAGTCTTTTTGCACGTCATCGACCGCAACGCCATGCACCACCGAGGCGTCGAGCTTGACGTAGTGAAGGCCCGCCTCGAAGAGGTGTTCGATCTGGCTGAGTTGCTCACCCGCATGCTCCAGACCCAATCGCGCACCGCCTGTGCGAAGTAGCCGCGCGAGATCCATCACCCAGTCAGAGTGCTCGACGGCTGCAGACTCAGGGACTTCAACGAACAGTCGCTGTGACTCACGCGGGAATTGCTCCAGCAGCGCACGCAAGCGCATCGCAAAGTGCGGATCCCCGAGGGACGCCGCACACACGTTCACACACCGGGGCATGTCGTCCTCCGCGATGGCACTCAGGGCGAGGCTGATGGCTCGCTCATCGACCAGGGGGGTCAAACGAGACCGAATCGCCAAAGGCAGCCAAAGGGCTGCGGCCTCATAAGCCCCATCAGGATCGAGCCTTAAACGCAAGGGGCACTCCAGGTGCACCACCTGACCTTTGGCATTGATGACCGGGAACTCCACAAGGCGTGCACGGCCCGTGATCAAGGAACTTGCAATGCTTTGACGCCAGGCTTCTTGGCCTCGCAGGGCCGGGCTGTCTGTGGGTCCGGCATCGAGCTCGACGGAGAATGGCGCCTGACACTCGGCGCGCGCTAAGGCTGCATCGGCAGCGCCCATGATCTGCGCAGCGCTGCGCCCCCGTCGAACCTCGACCGCACCCACAGCGACGGTGACGTGCGGACCAAACGCGGGGAGCAGCACACGCAGGGCTTGAATGAGCGCTGAGCCGGTCTCCAGAGCCATGCCGCGCACCGGAAGGTACAAGGCGAAGTCAGCGCCATTGAGGCGCCCCAAATGACAGCCCTTGACACGCTCCGTGTAGGTTTGTAGCGCCTGCGAGATGGTGGTGATGAGGCGGTCAGCGGATTCGTAGCCGATTTCACGGTTGACTTGCGCCAGATCGTTGACGCGCAGCAAGATGAGGCCACCCTCTTGCGCACCGTCTTCGCGTTGGAGGCTGGCGCTCAGTTGGCTGAGAAAGTGTTTGCGGTTGGCCAGTCCAGTCAAGGCGTCGCAGTGGGCTTGCAAGCGCAGGGACTCCACCTGCGCAGCCTGGGCTTCGAAAATCAAGCGCAAGCGGCTGACCATCGTGTTCATGGCCTGCGTGAGGCGAGCCAACTCGGGTATGCGCGGCGCGGGGACGGTGATGAAGTCTCCGTTGACCAAGGCCTGGGCCTGGGCAACGACTTGCGCCAAGGGGCGCCGAATGCGGCTCACCACCCCCATCCCCAAAATGACGGCCAAGCCCATCACGGCAGCCAGCGCCAATGCCGCCTTTTGAGCCCCAGCCCAGAGGTCGTCGAGCACGTACGCGCTGTGGCTGATCACTTGGACGGTGCCCAGTTGATGCCACCCACTGGTGACTTGTGCAACACCCGGATCAGAGCGAACCGAAACCATGCCGACAAACCAGGCTGGCGCGTGAAGCGGTGGCTGGTGGGCCTCACGCAGAAATACAACACTGCCCTGGGGGTCCGTGAGGCGAATTTCTTGGTAGTAGCCCGTGTCAAATTGCGCCGTCATCAACAACGCTGCGCGGCCAAGGTCACCGTGTTGTTGTGACAGCACCAGCGCCAAGGCCGAGGCGTTGTCGTTGTTCTTGAAGTTCAACTGGGTTTGAAGACTGTCGCGTGCGGCACTGACGCTGACTGTCACGCTTCCGCTGAACGCCAGCAGCAAGCTGCTGAGCAAGAGCAACCAAATTTGTCGAATCAGCGACATGCTTGTCCCCACCTCATTGGAACCCCTCCCCCCGCACTTTGCCCAGGACGCCACGCCAGCGAGACAAACGGACCAAGGGGTCTCCTGCTGACTGCGCACCAACACCTTGCCACAAACCCTCGGAGTTAAAGCTAAAAACTGGTGTGAGATCAGGCCGAAGTGTGGCGGGTCGGAGTTCTGTCACGAGATTGTCAAGAATCATTGGGTCGGCTGCAGCGTGTTCGTAGTAGGCCAATACGAGATGGGCCTGCAAGACCCCGCCCATGCGGGCCTGGACATACACCAGCCGCAATTTGGACACGGGCACGCCCAAGGACAGCAAGCTGAAGTACTTGGCGATGGCGTAGTCCTCACAGTCGCCCCGCCCCTTTTCGAGCAGCTCGATGGGCGTGGCCCAGTAGTCTTCCACAGCCCATACCTGGATGTCGTCTTGAAACAAGATTCGGCGATTAAAGAACTCGTTCACGGCCTGCATTTTTTCTTTCTCGTCATAGAGCGCGGCCCGGTTGAGCAAGGCTTGCAGGGCTTGCACCCCCGCCAGGGCCTCGGGGCTGCGTGCACGGGCTGCCGAGAGCATTTTTTGCGCGTCCCAGGCGGCGCAATTCGATGACAACAACACCCCGCACAGCAATCCCAAACACCACCGCAGAGACAGTCGCCAGCAGCTGCTTGCCAACACCCCCACACGCCACGCCAGCCTGGCAGGCAAAGGAACATCCGGTAGGCAATAAGCATGCGTGGACGGCACTGTGCGCGAACGGTCAACGCCCCGAAATGGGTCGACCCGCTTGTTGTCGACGCCGATCAGGAGAACTTGATGCCCGCAGACGTCAACCTGCTCGCCAAGGGAGCAACTTGTTGTAATCGCACAAAAAATAGCCCGCGTTTCGTGAAATTGCACCGATCGAGTCACAGAATCGCGTCCTCCGATTTTTTCACTGAGACTCGCTCATGGCATTTGATTCGCTCCAACTTAAAGCCCCTGTCCTGGCGTGTCTGCTGATGTCTGGCAGCCTCGCTTGCTTGCCTGCTTCGGCCCAAGTGACGTTGCGCAGCGCCGTCGAAAAGGCGTTGAGCAACAATCCCGAAGTGACTGCCCGACTGAATGCCTACAGGGCGTCCATCGACGCCGTCTCGGTGGTCAATGGGGGGTGGCGTCCGCGCGTGGATTTGTCAGCCAATGCCGGGCGGGATGAAACGACGGTCAGCACGCGTTCACCTGAAACGCAAAAGATCAACCGCAGCGGGGCGGAGTTGAGCTTGACCCAGCTGCTGTGGGATGGCATGGGCACCCGCAACGAAACTAGGCGCTTGGGCCACGAGCGTTTGAGCCGCTATTTCGAGCTGCTAGACACCACCGAGCAAACGGCCTTAGAGGCTGCCCGCACCCACTACGATGTGCTGCGCTACCGGCGCTTGGTGCAATTGGCGGAAGACAACTACGTGCAGCACAAGCACTCGTTGCTGCAAGTTCAATCGCGGGTCAAAGCCGGCGTAAGCCGCGGGGTGGATTTTGAGCAGGTCAACGCACGACTGGCCTTGGCTGAATCCAACCTGGCGACCGAGCAGGCCAATTTGCATGATGTGACGGCAAGGTACCAGCGCATTGTGGGAGAGCTTGCGGCCAAAGACCTTTCTGGCCTGGACGCCGAGACCTCGGTGCTCAAGCAGGGCTTGCCAGTCAAGGCCGTCGAAGCCGTGCAAGTCGCGCTGCAGCGCAGCCCAGCCATCAGTGGTGCGGTGGAGGGCGTGAGGGCTGGTCGTGCTGCGGTGACCGCACGTGAGGCGGCTTTCCAACCGCGCGTGGAAGCCCGCGTGCGCACGGGCGCAGGTCACAACTTTGACAGCGTCAGCAATCAAACCCGCAGCAACACGGCTGAGGTGGTGATGAACTGGAACCTGTACAACGGCAACGTCGATCAGGCCCGCGTGCGCCAGCAGGTTAGTGTGTTGAACCAGGCTCATGATCTGCGCGACAAAGCCTGCCGGGACGTTCGTCAAACCACTGAGATCGCGTTCAATGACACCCGCAAATTGACCGAGCAGCTGGGTTATTTGGCACGCAACGAGCTGTCCATTGAGAAGGCCAAAGATGCCTATCGGCAACAGTTTGATATCGGGCAGCGGAGTTTGTTGGATCTGTTGAACGCCGAGAACGAGCTCTACACCGCGCGCCGAGCCCATGTGAATGCAAAGCATGATCTGGGCATTGCCTTCGCGCGAACGCACGCGGCAATGAATCAATTGACCAGCCAAGTGGGTTTGGCCAAGCCGTTGGGCGACACGTCGGACGCTGCCGGCTGGAGCGCCGGGGAGGATGGGGCTGGCCGATGCCCCGCCGAAGCGGTAGAGACCGTATCGCCTGATCGCAGCGTACTGGACGCCAAGGCCGAAGCGCTGACCGCCGCAGCACCCGGTGTTGCAGCCCCCGCACCTGCAACCGTTGCTCCGCTTGCACCCGCTAAGAACAAGGCTCCACGGGCTCCATAGCGGCATGATTTTTGCATGAGGCGAGTGGTCTTCACTGCCGCTCGCTCACCATGGCCCCTTTGCGAGTTTTGCTGATTGATGACGGAGCACACCATGTGCAACTGATTCGGGACGAGCTCGCACGCCAGGGCCATGCTGTCGTGGGCGTGTTGGACTCCGCGGCTCTGGTTCATGACTGCGTGGTGCAATTGATGCCCGACATCGTGATTGTGGACAGTGAGTCACCCACGCGGGACACCCTGGAAAACCTGGCAACGCTGTCGTCCAATAACCCCAGGCCCGTGGTGATGTTCACCAATGACGACAGCCCAGACCCGCTGCGCGAGGCGATGAAGGCAGGGGTCAGCGCGTATGTGGTGGCCAGCCTGCAAGCCGAGCGCCTGGCTCCCGTACTGCAAGTGGCCATGGCGCGCTTTGAACAAGACCGCGCCCTGCGGGAGCAGCTGGCCCAAGCCCAATCGCAACTCAGTGAACGAAAGACGCTCGAGCAGGCCAAGGGCATTTTGATGGCGCAAGCCCAAATGACCGAGGCACAGGCCCACCAGTACATGCGCAAGCTCGCCATGGACCGAGGACAGAAACTGGTGGCCTTGGCACAGCAAGTCATTGACGCACACCAGTTGCTGCAACCGCGCACCTGAGCGTTAGGGCCTGTTATCACGCACCATGTTCGCCCGCAGTGCGCTGCACTGGTGCAGGCATCACGCGCGTTCAGTCGGCGGGATCGCGTTGCTCGGGCCACAGTCGCTGTGCGCCGCCTGTGCTGGCATGGCAGTTGGCACAGATCCTGCTGACGCAATGTGAGCTCATCTACAACGACGTGGGTGGGGCAAACACGGGCAATGGCGTCCGGCAAGTGATGTGGGCTGAGTTTCGGGCGCACAACTTGCCGTGACGCCTTTTTTTTTCAGGAGCTGGCATGACGAACCCAACGCACGCAGTGGATGAACACACGGACCCCCGGCGCAGACGCTTCATCCAGACCTCGGCTGCCGTGGCCATGGCCACGGGCGTGAACCCCGGCGTGTGGGCGCAGGGCTCAGACGCGCCTGAGAAGAAGGAGGTGCGCATCGGCTTTATCCCCTTGACCGACTGCGCCTCGGTGGTGATGGCCTCGGTGCTCAAGTTTGACGAAAAATATGGCATCAAGATCATCCCCACCAAAGAAGCCTCGTGGGCAGGTGTCAGAGACAAGCTGATCAACGGCGAGCTGGACATGGCGCACGTGCTGTACGGTCTGATTTATGGCGTGCACATGGGGGTCGGTGGGCCCAAGAAGGACATGGCCGTGCTGATGACCTTGAACAACAACGGCCAGGCGATCACGCTATCGAAGAAGCTGGCGGACCAGGGAACCGTAGACGGCCCCAGCCTGGCCAAGACGATGGCCACAGACAAGCGTGAGTTCACCTTTGCACAGACCTTTCCTACCGGCACCCACGCGATGTGGCTGTATTACTGGATGGCGAGTTACGGCATCAACCCGCTCAAGGATGCCAAGGTGATCACGGTGCCGCCACCGCAAATGGTGGCCAACATGCGGGTGGGCAACATGGATGGCTATTGCGTGGGCGAGCCTTGGAATCACCGCGCCATTGCCGACAACATCGGCATCACGGCCGTGACGACCCAAGACGTCTGGAAGGATCACCCCGAGAAGGTGTTGGGCACGTCGGGCGAGTTCGTCAAGAAGTACCCCAACACGGCGCGGGCCGTGATCATGGCCGTCCTGGAGGCCAGCCGTTGGATTGACGCGGGCTTGCAAAACAAAAACAAGATGGCCGAGACCATCGCCGACAAGTCGTACGTGAACACCAGCGTGGATGTGATCAACCAGCGCATCTTGGGCCGGTACCAAAATGGCCTGGGCAAAACCTGGGATGACCCGAACCACATGAAGTTCTTCAACGATGGCGCGGTCAACTACCCCTATCTGTCCGATGGCATGTGGTTCTTGACTCAACACAAGCGCTGGGGGCTGCTGAAGGAGCACCCCGACTATCTGGCCGTCGCCAAACAAATCAATCAGACCGAACTCTACAAGCAAGCGGCGGCGCAAGTGAAAGTGAGTGTGCCCAAGAGTGACTTGCGTTCAAGCAAGCTGGTTGACGGTACGGTGTGGGACGGCAGTGCGCCCGCGAAGTATGCGGATGGTTTCAAAGTCAAAACCTAAGGACAACGCACCATGGTCAGTGCTGTGTTTCACTCTCCGTTGGAAACGGCTGCGGCCGATGTCGCGGCAGGGCAGTCGCAGCGAGCCTCGAGCAACGCAGCGCCCGGGCGCAAACCTTTGCCTGAGCGCCAGGCTCGCGTCCCTGTCGATTGGCGTGCGTTGGCACTGCAGGTGATTCCGCCGTTGGTGGGCCTGGGGTTGGTGATCGGCATTTGGGGCTTGCTCACGCTCAAGGAAAGCACGTTTCCCTCGCCAGCTGAAACATGGGTCTCCGCGGTAGCCTTGTTCAGCGACCCGTTTTACGACAAGGGGCCCAACGACCAAGGGATTGGCTGGAATGTTTTGTACTCATTGCAACGCGTGGGCGTGGGGTTTGGCTTGGCCGCGCTGGTGGGCATACCGCTGGGGTTTTTGATTGGCCGCTTCACCTTGCTCAACCGCATGGTGTCGCCATTGATCAGCTTGCTCAAGCCGGTGTCTCCCTTGGCTTGGTTGCCCATTGGCTTGCTGGTGTTCAAGTCAGCCAACCCAGCGGCCATCTGGACCATTTTCATTTGCTCGATCTGGCCCATGGTGATCAACACGGCGGTGGGGGTGCAGCGCGTTCCCCAGGATTACATGAACGTCGCGCGGGTGCTGAACTTGAGTGAGTGGCGCATTGCCACTCGTATTTTGCTGCCCGCCGTCATGCCCTACATGTTGACGGGGGTGCGCTTGTCAGTGGGCACCGCGTGGTTGGTGATTGTGGCGGCCGAGATGCTCACCGGCGGTGTAGGCATCGGCTTTTGGGTGTGGGACGAGTGGAACAACCTGAACGTACAGCACATTTTGATCGCGATCTTCTTGATCGGCACCGTGGGGCTGTTGTTGGAGTGGGCCTTGGTGGCCCTGGCACGCCGCTTTGGTGGCGAGTAGGACAGTCTTCTTCAAGGGACACTGACATGAGCAAACCAACGCTGCAAATTCAACACGTGGGCATGATTTTTCCCACGAAGCGCGGCCCCTTCACGGCCCTGCAGGACATCAATCTGAATGTCGCGCGCGGCGAGTTCGTGACCTTGATTGGGCACTCCGGATGCGGCAAGTCCACCTTGCTGAATTTGGTGGCGGGGTTGACCCTGCCCAGCAGTGGCCTGTTGCTGCTGGACGACCGCGAGTTGCGTGGGCCGGGGCCCGACCGCGGCGTGGTGTTTCAAAACCACTCGCTACTGCCTTGGCTCAGCTGCCTTGACAACGTGTACCTGGCCGTTGAGCAGGTGTTTGGTGCGCGCGAAGGCAAAGCGCAATTGCGCGAGAGGTGCTGGGAGGCCTTGAATCTGGTGGGGCTGGTGCATGCGCGCGATAAGCACCCTGGTGAGATATCCGGGGGCATGAAGCAGCGGGTCGGCATTGCGCGGGCTTTGGCCATGGAGCCCAAGATGCTGTTGATGGACGAGCCCTTCGGCGCGCTGGACGCCCTCACCCGTGCCAAGTTGCAAGACGAGTTGATGAAGATCGTCGGCACCACAGGGTCAACGGTGTTGATGGTGACCCACGACGTGGATGAAGCGGTGCTGTTGTCCGACCGCATCGTCATGATGACGAATGGCCCCGCAGCCACGATTGGCGAGATCTTGCGCGTGGACTTGCCTGCGCACTGTGCCGGCCAACGCGACCGGCTGGCCATGGCACGAGATCCGAGCTATCTGAGTGCGCGTGAGGCGGTGCTGGAGTTCCTATACCGCAAGCAAGCCCATGTCGAGCAAGCTGCGTGAGGGCAAGCGGACCATGAACAACGACAACCCGCGCCTGCACCGAGCAAATTTGGTCGTGATCGGCAATGGCATGGCCGGTGTCAGGGCCGTGGAAGAACTCTTGGCCTTGGCGCCTGCCCTGTACAACATCACGATTTTCGGTGCCGAGCCCCACCCCAACTACAACCGCATTTTGCTCAGTCCGGTGTTGGCGGGTGAGCAAACGCTGGATGAGATCGTGCTCAACCCTTTGAGCTGGTACGCCGACAACGGCATCACCTTGCATTTGGGCAAGAAGGTGGTTCAGGTCAACCGGCGTGAGCGGGTGGTTGTCGCCGACGACGGCACTCAAGCCCGGTATGACCGCCTGTTGATCGCCACCGGGTCCGACCCCTTTATCTTGCCCATACCGGGCAAGGAATTGGAGGGGGTGATCTCTTATCGCGATATCCACGATACGCAGACCATGATTGCCGCGGCCACCACGTATCGCCATGCCGTGGTCATCGGGGGCGGATTGCTGGGCCTGGAGGCCGCCAACGGGCTGATGCTGCGCGGCATGCAGGTCACGGTGGTGCATTTGTCTGACACGCTGATGGATCGGCAGTTGGACAGTGTGGCGGGCAATCTGTTGCGCCAATCTCTGGAGCAACGGGGCCTGCGCTTTTTGATGGGCATGCACACGCAGGCCTTGATCGCGGGGGTTGATGGCCGGGTGATGGCGGTGCAGTTCAAAGACGGCAGCGAAGTCCCCGCTGATTTGGTGGTGATGGCGGCAGGCATTCGGCCCAGCACGAGCTTGGCGCAGTCCATGGGCTTGCATTGCGAGCGGGGGATTGTGGTGACCGACACGCTGCAAACCATCACCGATCCGCGAATCTATGCCGTGGGCGAGTGCGCGGCGCACCGCGGTACGGCCTACGGCTTGGTCGCGCCTTTGTTTGAGCAGGGCAAGGTCTGCGCCAACCACCTGGCTGAGCTGGGCATCGCTCGCTACACGGGCAGCCAAACCAGCACCAAACTCAAGGTGACCGGCATTGATCTATTCTCTGCCGGTAACTTCATGGGGGGGCCCGACTGCGAAGAGATCGTGATGAGTGATCCCGCCGGTGGTGTCTACAAGAAACTCGTGATTCAGAATGACAGGGTGGTTGGTGCCTGTCTGTACGGCGACACGGTCGACGGGAGTTGGTATTTCAAACTGATGCGCGAAGCGCGGCCGGTGAGCGACATCCGCGACAAGCTGATGTTTGGCGAATCGAACATCGGCGATGTCGGCCATGAGGGCCATTCGCGAGCAGCCGCCATGCTCGACAGCGACGAGGTCTGCGGCTGCAACGGCGTGAACAAAGGCCGCATTTGCAAGGCCATCAAAGAGAAAGGCTTGTTCACGCTGGAAGACGTCCGCAAGCACACCAAGGCCAGCGCCAGTTGCGGCTCGTGCACGGGTCTGGTGGAGCAGTTGTTGATGTTCACGGCGGGGGGCGACTACTCGGCCGCCCCGACAAAAAAAGCGATGTGCGGATGCACCGACCACAGCCATCAAGATGTGCGTGAAGCGATCCGCGCTGGGCATTTGCTGAACATTGACGAGGTGTACAAAACCCTCAGCTGGCGCACACCCAATGGTTGCGCCAGTTGCCGCCCCGCGATCAACTACTACCTGTTGAGCACCTGGCCCAAAGAAGCCAAGGACGATCCGCAAAGCCGTCTCATCAACGAACGCAGCCACGCCAACATCCAGAAGGATGGCTCGTATAGCGTGATTCCCCGCATGTGGGGTGGCGAGACCACGGCCGATGAATTGCGCCGCATAGCCGATGCCGTTGACAAGTACCAGGTGCGCACGGTGAAGGTGACGGGCGGTCAACGCATTGATCTGTTGGGCGTGAAGAAGGAAGACTTGCCCTCCATCTGGCGCGACATCGGCATGCCCAGCGGCCATGCCTACGCCAAAGCACTGCGCACCGTCAAAACCTGCGTGGGTTCGCAGTGGTGTCGCTTTGGCACGCAGGACAGTACCCAGCTGGGCAAGGATCTGGAGCGCGCCCTGTGGCGCATGTACGCACCCCACAAGGTGAAGCTGGCGGTGAGTGGTTGCCCGCGCAACTGCGCTGAGGGCGGCATCAAGGACGTGGGGGTCACCGGTGTCGATTCAGGTTGGGAAATCGTGATCGCTGGCAACGGCGGCATCAAGACGGAAGTGGCGCAGTTCCTGTGCAAGGTCAAAACAGCCGACGAAGTGCTGGAAGTCAGCGGTGCGTTCTTGCAGCTGTACCGCGAAGAAGGCTGGTATTTGGAGCGCACAGTCCATTACGTGGGCCGGGTGGGGCTGGACTACGTCAAGCGACGGATTCTTGACGACGCACCCGGTCGCCAGGCCCTGTGGGCGCGTTTGCAGTTTGCGCTCGACGGCGAGCCCGACCCCTGGTTCGAGTTTGACAAAGCCGCGGTGGATGTGCGGCAGTTTCACCCCGTCAGCACGCCGGAGCTTTCATGAGTTCGATCCCTGAGACAGGCTGGACGCTGGTCTGCCAGATAGATGACATACCGCGCCTGGGTGCCCGCCGTGTGGCCCGCGCGCACGCACCGGCGGTGGCCGTATTTCGCAACGGAGCGGACCAGGTTTATGCCTTGCTGGATCAGTGCCCCCACAAAGGCGGCCCCTTGAGTCAAGGCATCGTGACGGACGAGGGTGTGGTCTGCCCTTTGCACCAATGGAACATCGGTTTGAGTGACGGCTGCGCACGGGCTCCCGATGTCGGCTGCACGCCCCGGTTTGTCGTTCAAGTGATTGGAAGCGGCGTGTGGCTGAGCACCGAGGAGCTGCGCTCGCATGGCCTGCCCGCGGTGGTGTGAGGGCGCCGGGCACGGGCATCGCGCCAGGGCCTGTTCGGAAACTCCTCGTCGGGCAGCAAATGGTCTATTGGAGTGGGCTGCAAGGCGCAAAGCACAGCAATACCGGTCGGTATTGCGAGCATTTGCTACAAAGCAGACCCGCTTCAAGAGGCCGTTTGATGCCTGGCGAGGAGTGTCCGAACAGGCCCTAAACATCTGCGATGAATAAACCCACCGTGATCCCCCTCAAGGTGGCTCACCTGCGCACCTCCAGCACACGAACGACTTGCCCCTATTGTGGCGTGGGATGTGGCGTGATCATTGAGACCGAGGACGATCAGATCACCGGCGTTCGGGGCGACCCCGACCACCCTGCCAATGCGGGTCGCCTGTGCACCAAAGGCAGCACATTGCACCTGACGGCCGCCCCGCACCTGCAGACCGAGGCCCGCTTGCTGCACCCCCAACAGCGTCTTGAACGTGGTGCTGAGCTGGTGCGCTTGGGCTGGGACGCGGCACTCGAGGTGGCCAGCACCCGTTTTGCCGATGTCATCAAGCGACACGGCCCCGACGCGGTGGGGTTCTATGTGTCGGGCCAGTTGCTCACCGAGGACTACTACGTCTTCAACAAGATCGCCAAGGGCTTGATCGGCACCAACAACATCGACACCAACTCGCGCCTGTGCATGAGCAGTGCGGTCGCGGGCTACAAGGCCACTTTGGGGGCTGACGCGCCACCGGCGTGCTACGACGACCTGAATCACGCGCACACTGTGTTCATCGCAGGGGCCAACACGGCCTGGGCCCACCCGATACTGTTCAGGCGCCTGGAGGATGCGCGCCGCGCCAACCCATCGATGAAGTTGATCGTGGCCGACCCTCGGCGAACTGAAACTGCACAGGCCGCTGACTTGCACCTGCCCTTGCTGCCAGGCACCGATGTAGCGTTGTTTCACGGCCTGCTGCACGTGCTGCTGTGGGAGGGTCTGAGCGACCCGGCGTTCATTCGGTCTCACACTGTGGGCTTTGAGGCGCTGCGCGACCGGGTGCGTGAATTCACGCCGCGCCACGTGGCAGCCGTGTGTGGCCTGGCAGAAGACGACATCGTGCAGGCCGCCCGCTGGTTTGGCGGACACACGCCCACGCTGTCTTTGTATTGCCAAGGGCTCAATCAAAGCCACCGTGGCACGGACAAAAATGCGGCACTCATCAACCTGCACCTGGCAACAGGCCAAATTGGCAAGCCAGGGGCGGGGCCATTTTCCTTGACTGGGCAACCGAATGCGATGGGCGGCCGCGAGGTGGGTGGTTTGGCCAACCTATTGTCAGCCCACCGTGACCTGGCCAACCCTGGCCACCGGGCGGAAGTGGCGGCCCTGTGGGGCGTGCCCGAGGTGCCCGCCGCCCCCGGCCTGAGCGCGATGGAGATGTTCCAGGCCGCAGCCGATGGGGCCGTCAAGGCCCTGTGGATCGCTTGCACCAACCCCGCCCAGTCACTGCCTGACCAGGCCATGGTGCGGCGCGCGCTGGCGCGCTGCGAGTTTGTCGTGGTGCAGGAGGCCTACGCCCACACGGCCACGACGGCTTGCGCCGACTTGGTTCTGCCCGCCACGACATGGGGCGAAAAGGAGGGCACCGTCACCAACAGCGAACGACTCATCACTCGGGTGCGTGCGGCTGTACCGGCGCCTGGGCAGGCACGGCATGACTGGGCCATTGGCGTGGCGTTCGCGCATGCGCTGGGTCCGAAGCTGTCGGCGCAACGTCCGTCGGCCGCCACGCTGTTTCCCTATGAGACGCCCGAAGCGGTTTGGAACGAGCACCGCGAGAGCACCCGCGGGCGTGACCTCGACATCACCGGGCTGAGTTACGAAGTGCTGAACGAAGCCCCCCAGCGATGGCCCTATCCCGCGGGTGCATCACAGGGCCAGTTGCGCTTGTATACCGACGGCCAATTCCCTACAGCCGACGGCCGGGCGCGATTTGTCGCCCCCGCGTACGAGCCGGTGGCTGAACCCCGCGATGCGCGCTACCCCGTGTCGTTGAACACGGGTCGCCTGCGGGACCAGTGGCATGGCATGAGCCGCACGGGCACGCTGGGCCGCCTGTTTGGTCATGCCAGCGAGCCCTGCATCGAGATGCACCCCCAGGAGTTGGCGCGTCGGCGTTGGAACGAAGGCGACCTCGTTCGCGTTCAATCACGGCGCGGCGCGATGATTGTGCCGGTTCAAAGCAGTGACAGCGTGGCCCCCGCACAAGCCTTCATCGCCATGCACTGGGGCGAGGAATTCGTCTCCGGGCGCGGGCCCGATGGGGTGCTGCTGCGGGGCGTGAATGCACTGTGCACGGGGGCCAGTTGCCCATCTTCCAAGCAACCCGAACTGAAACATGCGGCGGTTCAAGTCGAACGGGTGAACCTGCCCTGGCGCCTGGTGGCGGCAGCTTGGTTCCCCCCGGATCGCTGGCAAACAGCACAACAGCGCTTCCGTGCCCACTTCGGTGACTTCGCATTTGCCACTTGTGTACCCTTTGGACGCGAGCCCGAGGGCGAAGTCGGCGTGCTGTTTCGAGCCGCCGCACTCGACGTCGTGCCCGCTGCGGTTCTCAACGACATCGAAAATACCTTGGGGCTGGATCATCCCCATGCCCTGCGCTATAACGACCCCCGCCGTGGCCAACGGCGGGCGATGCATTTGAGCGCACCCGAGGGCGCGCCCACCGAGGCCGCCACTCTGGCGTCCTTCTTGCTGGCCGGTGACACAGCCGCGCAGAGTTGGGTGCTGGCCTTGCTCAAAGACCGTCAACCTGCCCGAAGCCTGGGCCGCGCGCTCCTGGCCGGCACATCCACCGCGCCCATTGGCACCGTGGCGCGCGGTGCCCAGGTGTGCAGCTGTTTCGACGTGCGCGCGCCCGACATCGCTGCGAGCCTGTCGCGTTGCACAGGAACACCGGAAGAACGCCTGACCCAGCTACAGGGCGAACTGCGCTGCGGCACGCAATGCGGCTCGTGCCTGCCCACCCTGCGCAAGATGGTGCGCGACGTGGCAATTCTTTGAGTAGCATGCCCCCATGTCCATCGCGCACTACTTGAAAGAAATTGGCCGCGGCAAAGAAGGTGCCCGCGACCTCAGCGCCGAACAGGCTGATGACTTGATGTCACGGGTTCTCGGCGGACACGTCGATCCTGTGTCGCTCGGGGCGTTTGCCATCGCCATGCGGATCAAGGGTGAGTCACCCCAAGAGCTCCAGGGCTTCGTGAATGCGGCCCGGCGCCACCTGATGCCCTTGCCCCGCGCCGTGCGCCCAGTCGTTTGGCTACCGTCCTACAACGGGGGTCGCAAACTGCCCAACCTCACCCCCTTGCTCGCACAGTGTCTGGCCCAGGCAGGCGTGCACGTGTTGGTCCATGGCGTCTCCCATGACGCTACGCGCATCACGACTCAGCAGCTCTTTGAGTCGCTGCGCTGGCCTGTGGTGCAGGATGCCGACGCCCTGTCTGCAGCGTGGTCCCTGGGCCACCCGGCGTTTGTGCCCATCGACCACCTGAACCCCGCCTTGGCACGCTTGCTGGCGCTTCGCCAAACGCTGGGCGTGCGCAACCCTGCGCACAGCGTAGCCAAGCTCTTGAGCCCCGTTCGCACTGAGCTTGAGCGGCACTTCCGTGTGGTCAACCACACCCATCCCGAGTATGCCGACAGCTTGTCGCGCTACCTGCAGGCGGATGAAGCAGACGCCCTGCTGCTGCGTGGAACCGAAGGCGAACCCGTGGCGGATCTGCGCCGAGCACCCGCCATGCAGCTCTTTCGGCAGGGACAGCTCGACACCCACTATGCGCTGCAAACCGGCAGCCTGAGCCCCACGGACATCGGTGACGGACACCGCCGTGACCTGACTCAGACCGTGGCGCTGATTCAAGACTGTCTGTCAGGACAGCAGGCCGTCCCCGCGTCCATCCAACGCCAGATCGAGGCTGTACTCACCCACGCCGGTGTCCCCGTGCCCGCAAGCACCCCCCCGATTTGACCGGTACCCCCCCATTCAGGGGCATGGTCTGCCGCCAACGCTGAGTAAACTCAGCCGTAACTTTTTGTCACAGCTTGCGGTCATGAATCACCCCGTCGAACGTTTGGCCCTCAGCGGCATGGCCCTGAATCGCTTCAGGAATGACACTGCCCTGGGCGGACCCACGCTCACCCCAGCCCCTGCTGAGCTGCCAATGCCCTTGCGACGGGGTGTCGAGGTCAAGCTGGCGCGCTTGCAAGCGCAAGATTTGGCCCGACAAGGCGATATCGACGCCGCACTGAACATGGCACGAAAGGGTGCCTTCGGGCTGGTCGATGATCACGAGCATGTCGATCCCTTGGGCACCAGCATGCTCGACTGGCTGATGCAAATCGGCCGTCACGACGAGGCGGCGGCCTTGGCGTTCAATAGTGCCTACGTCCACAACGACTCGACACGGCACGCATGCGCGATGGCCCAGCAACAAGTCGCCACCAGCACCAACCCGCACTGGGCCTTGACCCTTGCCGCCGCCACGCTCAACGAAGCAACCCAAGATGGGGCCAGCGATGATCTGCGATCCTCCTTCAAACACCACTGGGATCTCGCTGCGGAGCTTGATCCCCAGCACCCTGCACTTGAGCCGCTGCATGCGCTTTTCATGTACCGGCATGATGAAGCACACGACCCCGCCACCGTTCTGACCTTGCTTGAAGCCACGGCGCAACGACAGAGTCCGAGCTTGATGACGACCACCGTCCTCGAAACCTTGTGGACACTGCGTGTGCGGCTTCACGGCCCTGAGCGGGCAGTGGCCCTTCCCTTCCCGGCCACGTTCAGTGGCGCCAGATGCTACGCCGCCGGCTGTCTGCTGAACGCTTTTGACGCCAAGTTTCCCGAGCTGAGCGACTGGCCAACGGCCAAGTTCAAGGCCTTGAGCGCACGCTACTACGCCGAGGGATTGGCCCGCTTCGAAGCATTTTTCGCCACCGGCGAGGGGGCTTTTGGCGATGCCAATGTTCTCCCCTACTCGGCGTTGTGCAACAACCTGGCCATCTACCGCCGCGAGGACGAGTCCGACGCCCCAGCGGCCATCGAACTTCACCAAAAGGGACTCGCCGCCGGCCCCTTCGACGCGCAACACATCGCCGGGCTCATGTCGTGCCACGAATGCCTGCAGGACCGGTCCAGCTACGTCAGCACGGCGAATCGGCTTTGGCACTACAGCGCCGAGTATGGTGACAGCCCGCATGTCCCCTTGAACTACATCGGTAGGGTGAGCTCCGCCTTGTACAGCTTGGGCCGTGACAACGAAATCGCGATCTGGCTGCAACGGCTGGAAAAATGGTGGGCCGCACAAGACGAACCAACGCGAAGTGACCCCGACACTGAGGGCGACTACCTCAACACCCTGTGCCGACTCGTAGCCAACATAGCCCGTTGCCAGCCCAAAGAGGCCATGGCCAAAATTGATCTCGTGCTTGAGCGCGCGCGCAGCTCTGGCCAGGGCTTGGCCTTGAGCAAGCTCGGCCTCGCCGCCGAACGTGCACGCCAGCCCGAGCGCGCCTTGGCCTTGTACCAAGAAGCGGAGGCATTGATTCTGGCCCGCAACCCTCTCAACGAGCGAGACTTGGGAATGGCGCGCGAGGGGATCAAAGCTTGTGCGCAGGCCCTGCGGGCCCCTCGGCCCTGGTGGCGCTTTTGGGGGTGAAGATCAGGGTTGAGCAGAGGCCCCCGGATGCGCCAGCTGCCCCCCGCTGCCTCCCGACCCACCCCTTATCCCCAGGCTTATCCACCAAAACGGTGGATAAGTCCCTCAACGCTTGACTGGTGGCAAATCAGTACAAGCGCCCTCATAGGCCTCGGCCGCCAAGCCGATGCTCTCACCCAAGGTGGGATGAGGGTGGATGGTCTTGCCAATGTCCACCGCGTCGGCTCCCATCTCGATGGCCAAGGCCACCTCGCCAATCATGTCGCCCGCATGGGTGCCGACAATGCCGCCACCGACGATGGCGTGGGTCTCTTCGCTGAACAGCAACTTGGTGAAACCCTCGTCGCGCCCGTTGGCAATCGCGCGTCCTGACGCATTCCAGGGGAACAAGCCCTTTTTCACCTTGATGCCCTTGGCCTTGGCTTCGTCTTCCGTGAGGCCCACCCAAGCAATTTCAGGATCGGTGTAGGCCACACTCGGAATGACGCGTGCGTCAAACACGGCTTTGCTCAAGTTAGCATCAGACAACTGCTCGCCTGCAATCACCTCGGCCGCCACATGCGCCTCATGGACCGCCTTGTGGGCCAACATGGGCTGCCCCACGATGTCACCGATGGCAAAAATGTGCGGCACATTGGTGCGCATTTGAATATCGACCGAGATAAAACCGCGCTCGCCTACGACCACGCCAGCCTTCTCAGCACCAATGCGCTTGCCATTGGGCACGCGGCCCACGGCTTGCAGCACCAAATCATAGAGTTGAGGCTCCTTCGGTGCGCCTTCGCCTTCAAAGGTGACGCGAATGCCGTCTTGGGTCGCCTCGGCCCCCACTGTCTTGGTCTTGAGCATGATGTGATCGAAACGGGGGGCATTCATTTTCTGCCACACCTTGACCAGATCACGGTCAGCGCCTTGCATCAAACCGTCTTGCATCTCGACCACGTCCAGCCGGGCACCGAGCGAGGAGTAGACCGTGCCCATCTCCAGACCAATGATGCCGCCGCCCACCACCAGCATGCGCTTGGGGTTTTGACGCAGCTCCAGTGCCCCGGTGGAGGTGACCACACGCGGGTCATCCTTGGGCAAAAACGGCAACTTCACCGCTTCAGAGCCGGCCGCAATGATGGCGCGCTTGAAGCGGATCGTTTGCTTCTTGCCATCCGCCATGCTGACACTAAGGTGGTAGGGGTCCAGGAACTCGGCCGTGCCCTGCACCACCGTGACCTTGCGCATTTTGGCCATCGCCGCCAGCCCGCCCGTGAGCTTGCTGATGACTTTCTCTTTGTGGGTTTTGAGCTTGGCCAGGTCCAGCTTGGGCGGCGCAAAACTGACCCCCAAGGCTTCAAAATGCTTGACCTCGTCCATGACTGCTGCCACATGCAGCAAGGCCTTGGAGGGAATGCAGCCGACATTCAGGCACACCCCACCCAAGGTCGAGAAGCGCTCTACCAGCACCGTCTTGAGGCCCAAGTCGGCCGCGCGAAACGCAGCCGAGTAGCCCCCTGGGCCCGCGCCCAGCACCATCAGGTCGCACTCGACGTCAGCTCCGCCAGCATGGTTGGCAGCCACGGGTGCAGCCACGGGCGCTGATGTTGCAGGCACAGGCGCCGAGGCCACAGCCGCCGGGGCCGGGGCCGGGGCCGACACAGCACCCGAGGCCTCCACCGCCAGCAAGACTGTGCCCTCGTTGACCTTGTCACCGAGTTTGACCTTGATCTCTTTGACCACCCCGGCCTGCGAGGCCGGAATTTCCATCGAGGCCTTGTCAGACTCGACCGTGCACAAGCTCTGGTCAGCAGCGATGGTGTCACCCACCTTCACCAGCATCTCAATAATGGCCACGTCTTTGAAGTCGCCGATGTCTGGAACTTTGATGTCAATCAATGCCATGTGGACCCCCTTACAGCAAGACGCGACGGAATTCCGCCAGAATTTGACCAAGGTACGCATTGAAACGCGCCGCCGCCGCGCCGTCGATCACGCGGTGATCCCAGCTCAAGCTCAAGGGCAGCATCAAGCGCGGCACGAACGCCTTGCCATCCCACTGGGGCTCCATGGCGCTCTTGCACACGCCCAAAATGGCGACCTCTGGCGCATTGATGATGGGCGTGAAGTAGCGTCCACCAATGCCGCCCAAGGACGAGATCGAGAAGCAGCCCCCGCTCATCTCGGCTGGGCCGAGTTTGCCGTCACGTGCCTTTTTGGCCAGCTCACTCATCTCTTGAGAGATCTGGAACACGCCTTTCTTGTCGGCATCTTTGATGACGGGCACCACCAAGCCATTGGGCGTGTCAGCCGCGAAGCCGATGTGGAAGTATTGCTTCTGAACGATTTGATCGCCATCCAAAGACGCGTTGAACTCAGGGAACTTCTTCAAGGCGCTCACGCTGGCCTTGATCAAGAAGGCCAGCATCGTGACCTTGACGCCCGACTTCTCGTTTTCCTTGTTCAGCTGCACACGGAATGCTTCGAGCTCGGTGATGTCAGCATCGTCGTGGTTGGTGACGTGGGGGATGACCACCCAGTTGCGATGCAGGTTGGCGCCGCTGATCTTTTTGATGCGCGACATGTCTTTGCGCTCAACCGGACCGAACTTGGCGAAGTCGACCTTGGGCCAAGGCAACAGGCCGGGAAAGGCCCCGCCTTCAACGCCACCCGCCGCACCGCCCTTGGCCACTTGAGCCTGGGTGCGAGTCTCACCGGCCATGACGGCCTTGATGAAGCCGTGAACGTCGAGCTGGGTGATACGGCCCTTCGGGCCGGTGCCTTTGACTTCGGCCAGCGGCACACCCAACTCACGCGCCAAACGACGAATCGATGGTGAGGCATGCGGCAACTGGCCCTTGGGCGCCGAGGGATCATGCGCTGGCAAGGCAGCGAGCGGGGCGGAGCGATCTGCGCTCGGTGCTGATGCCACCGGTGCGACCGAGACCGCCGCCGCAGGTGCCGACGCGAGCGATCCAGCGACGGCAGGTGCCGCAGGTGCTGCACCCACCGCCTCCACCAAGGCCAACAAGCTGCCCTTGGCCACCTTGTCACCCAGCTTCACCTTCAAGGCTGTGATGACACCCGCATGCGACGAAGGGATCTCCATCGACGCCTTGTCGCTCTCGACGGTGATGAGGCTCTGATCCACCTTCACGGTGTCACCGACCTTGACGAACAACTCGATCACACTGACCGACTCAAAGTCACCAATATCGGGCACCACCACCTCGACCACGCCCAGCGCAGCCGGAGCGGCTGCAGGGCTGGGGGCCGACACAGAGGCAGCAACCATGGGCGCGGGGACCGGGGCAGGCGCAGCAGCGACTGCCGCAGCGCCCTCACCGGCTGCCTCCAGCACCAAGACCACGACGCCTTCGCTGACCTTGTCGCCCAGCTTGACTTTGAGCTCTTTGACCACGCCAGCGTGAGAGCAGGGGATTTCCATCGACGCTTTGTCGCTCTCGACGGTGATCAGGCTTTGTTCAGCCTTCACGGTGTCGCCAGGCTTGACCAGCAGTTCAATGATTTGTACTTCGTTGAAGTCACCGATGTCGGGGACTTTGACTTCGACCAATGCCATATTGAGTGTCTCCGGGATTGTCTGGGGGCCGCAGTGGTGCGGCGCCGCCCTGGCCAACACGGGTACCGTGTGTACCCGTGCCAGCCACCATTGCGCGCTGTGTTCTCAGGCGAACAGCGGGTTGATTTTTTCGGTGTTGATGCCGTACTTTTGGATCGCCTCAGCCACCTTCTTTGCGGGCAAGGTGCCCTCGTCGGCCAAGGTCTTCAAGGTGGCCACGACAATGTAGTGTCGGTTGACCTCAAAGTGCTCACGCAACTTGCTGCGGAAGTCGCTGCGGCCGAAACCATCGGTACCCAACACTTTGTAAGAGCGGCCCTTCGGGATATAGGCGCGGATCTGCTCGGCGTAGTTCTTCATGTAGTCGGTCGAGGCGACAACCGACCCCGGGAACTTGTCGAGTTGCTGCGTCACGAACGGCACGCGCGGCGTGTCGGTCGGGTGCAGCAGGTTCCAACGCTCGGCGTCCTGCCCATCGCGTGCCAACTCGTTGAAGCTGGGGCAGCTCCAGATGTTGGCCGCCACACCCCACTCTTTCTCCAGCAGCTCTTTGGCGGCCATGCTCTCCCGCAGGATGGTGCCCGAGCCCAGCAAGTTGACGCGTGGCAACTTCTTGGCTGCCGTGCTTTCGTCCAGCAGGTACATGCCCTTGATGATTTGCTCTTCCGTGCCGGCCTTGAGGCCAGGCATGGGGTAGTTTTCGTTGAGCAAGGTCAGGTAGAAGTAGACGTTGTCCTGCTTTTCCACCATGCGCTTCAAACCGTGGTGCAGGATGATCCCCACCTCGTGTGCGAAGGTCGGGTCATAGCTGATGCAGTTGGGGATGGTGCCGGCCAAGATGTGGCTGTGACCGTCTTCATGCTGCAAGCCTTCGCCATTGAGCGTGGTGCGACCGGAGGTGCCGCCCAGCAAAAAGCCACGCGCCTGCATGTCACCAGCCGCCCAAGCCAAGTCACCAATGCGCTGAAAGCCGAACATCGAGTAGTACACATAGAACGGCACCATGATGCGGTTGTTGGTGCTGTAAGACGTGGCTGCGGCAATCCAGCTGCTCATGCCGCCGGCTTCGTTGATGCCCTCTTGCAAAATCTGGCCCGCCTTGTCTTCGCGGTAGTACATGACCTGGTCTTTATCGACCGGGGTGTAATTCTGGCCGTCCGGGTTGTAGATCCCGATCTGGCGGAACAAGCCCTCCATGCCGAAGGTGCGTGCCTCGTCCACCAAGATGGGCACGGCGCGCGGGCCGAGATCCTTGTCACGCAGCAACTGCGTCAAGAAACGCACGTAAGCTTGGGTGGTGGAGATTTCACGCCCTTCCGTGGTGGGCTCAAGCACGGCCTTGAAGGTGTCCAATGGCGGCACGGTGAACTGCTCGTCCGCCTTGGTACGGCGGTGCGGCAGGTAGCCACCCAAGGCCTGACGACGCTCGTGCAGGTAACGCATTTCGGGGGTGTCGTCAGCCGGCTTGTAGAACGGCAGGTCTTTGTCGATGGCCTCGTCTGACACAGGGATGTTGAAGCGATCACGGAACGCCTTGATGTCGTCGTTGGTGAGCTTCTTGGTTTGGTGTGCGGTGTTTTTGGCCTCGCCGCTTTTGCCCATGCCAAAGCCCTTGACTGTCTTGATCAACAAGACGGTAGGCTGGTTTTTGTGATTGACGGCACTGTGGTAGGCGGCGTAAACTTTTTGCGGATCGTGACCACCCCGATTCAAACCCCAAATCTCGTCGTCGCTCATTTTGGCCACCATCTCCAGCAACTTGGGATGTTTGCCAAAGAAGTGCTTGCGCACAAAGGCGCCGTCGTTGGCCTTCATGGCCTGGTAGTCGCCATCGACCGTTTCCATCATGACCTTGCGCAGAATTTCTTCTTTGTCGTTGGCCAACAGGGGATCCCAGTAGCTGCCCCAAAGCAGTTTGATGACGTTCCAGCCCGCACCACGGAATTCGCCTTCGAGCTCTTGGACGATTTTGCCGTTGCCGCGCACCGGACCGTCCAAGCGCTGCAGGTTGCAGTTGACGACGAAAATCAGGTTGTCGAGCTTCTCGCGTGCCGCCAAGCCGATGGCGCCCAGGCTCTCAGGCTCGTCCATCTCGCCGTCACCACAGAACACCCAAACCTTGCGGTTTTCGGTATTGGCAATGCCGCGGGCGTGCAGGTACTTCAAAAAGCGCGCTTGGTAAATCGCCATCAAGGGCCCCAAGCCCATCGACACCGTCGGAAACTGCCAAAACTCTGGCATCAGTTTCGGGTGGGGGTAGCTGGAGATTCCCTTGCCCTCGACCTCTTGGCGGAAATTGAGTAATTGGGCTTCAGTAATGCGCCCCTCCATGAAAGCACGTGCGTAGATACCGGGCGATGAGTGGCCTTGGATATAGAGCAAATCACCACCGTGCTGCCCACCTTTGGCGGTGTCGTCAGCGTGCCAGAAGTGGTTAAAGCCAGCGCCAAACATATTGGCCAACGAGGCAAAGCTGGAGATATGACCCCCCAGGTCGCCACCATCGGCCGGATGCAAGCGATTGGCTTTGACCACCATCGCCATCGCGTTCCAGCGCATGTAGGCGCGCAGACGCTCTTCCACATCAAGCTTGCCGGGACAACGCGCCTCTTGATCAGCGGGGATGGTGTTAACGTAAGCCGTGGTCGCAGAAAACGGATGATCCACGCCGGCTTGCCTGGCGTGATCGATCAATTGCTCTAGCAAAAAGTGCGCACGCTCGCCGCCCTCAGCGGCGATCACGGCGGACAAAGCATCTAACCACTCGCGGGTTTCCTGGGCATCGCTGTCGTTTGCAGCGGCCCCAATAAAAGACTCAGGCATGGCGGACATGTTGTCTCCTGTATAGGTGTTTTTGGTATTGGCCGGGGAGTGTCGCACAAGCACGCCCATTTTCAAATAGCGCCACACGCTTTCACATTAAGAAAATAGGCCGACTACCCGGATGTGTCGCTGGCTGGGTGGGCGCCGGACTCCGAAACATCGGCGCCGTCGGGACCGACGAATGCGGTCTTCAGCTGTTCGCAAGTTCAACCCATAACCAACGGGCAAAAATCGCGCACAGCGGTGGTGCTGAATAATCGGGCTCCATGCCCCTCCGCTCCCCTGACCCGATCCGCCCCGCGCTGCAATGGCCACGCCGACTGTTTGGGCGCTGGTGGCGCAAACAATCTGCCGCCCAGCAAGACAGCTTTGCAACATTGGGGCCCTTGGTCTCTGTGATGCTGTTTTTGGTGGCCATCATTTTGGCCTTTTGGTACTTGCGCAATGAAGAGTTTGAGCGCGAACAGGGGTCGGTGCGGCGTGATACTGAAATTGCCCAGCAACAAATTCGCCTGCGCCTGATCGAGAACCAAGAACAACTGGTGCGCATTGCACGCGAGATCGTGACCCGTGCCATCGACACTGATGGTTTTTTGAGTCAAGCCGCCACTTTCAGCCGCGAACACCGCGAGATCACCCAGCTGATGTGGCTCAACGCCCACCGTGCGCCACGCGCCGCCTACTCGTCCAACATCTTTCCTCGCGAGAGCACCAACGACAACCCGTCACTTCCCCAGGAGGGACAAAGCTCGCATTCCGAGTCGACCTTTCTGTCAGCCAAGTCCCTGCGCCAGCCTGCGTACTCCAAACAATTCATCAACGACCAAGGTCAGGTCGTGATTCAAATCCAGGTGCCGCTGATCGAGCGCAATGTGTTCTCGGGGGTGCTGGTGGCCGAGTACTCGCTGGAAAACATGATCCGATACTTCGTGCCCGACGAGGTCTCCAACCGGCACGCCATCACATTGTTGAGCGATGACGACGTGGTCGTGGCCAGCACTGTGCCCCTGACCCACGGCAAGCGATTGCCAGCAGCACCCATCATCTACGAAGCACCCATGTCCCCGATGAACAATGGACTGGTGCTCAGGGGACACGGTTATCGCACCTCGATCGGCCTCATCAGCAACACCCTATTCTGGATGGTGGCCGCGCTGTCGGTACTGACCGTGTGGATGTTGCTCGGCACCTGGCGCCACATGCGTCGGCGCCTGCAAATGCAAAACGCCCTCATCACGGAAACCAATTTTCGCCGGGCCATGGAAAACTCGATGCTCACGGGCATGCGTGCCATGGACATGGCTGGGCGCATCACCTACGTCAACCCCGCGTTTTGCGCCATGACGGGATTTTCCGATGCCCAGCTGATCGGCAAACGCCCGCCCTACCCCCATTGGCCACCAGACCGCATCGAAGAAAACACCCGTCTTCTGGAGCAAGAGCTTCAGGGGCGCAGCCCTCCGACCGGGATTGAAGTCAAGGTCATGCGCAAGGACGGCAGTTTGTTCGATGCCCGCATGTACATGTCGCCGCTGATCGACCCCAAAGGACAGCAAACCGGCTGGATGACCTCGATGACCAACATCACCGAGGCCAAGCGCATCCGCGACCAGCTCACAGCCTCGCACGAGCGTTTCACCACCGTGCTGGAGGGGCTGGATGCCGCCGTTTCGGTGGTGTCGGTACAGCAAGGCGAGTTGCTCTTTGCCAACCGTTTTTACCGCCTGTGGTTTGGCGGCCAACCCAATGGCCATGCGGTGCTGGCCGGCAGTGGCGGCCAGCTGGACACGCCCCGCGTGACCGAGGCCGACGACGACGTGGACACCCTGGGCGGTTTGCCCACGCAAGAGCTGGCTGACGCAGGCTCAGACACCCGTGAGGTCTATGTCGAAGCGATGCAAAAGTGGTTTGATGTACGCACCCGCTATGTGCAATGGACGGACGGGCGACTGGCGCAGATGTTGATCGCCACTGACATCACTGCACGCTTGGCCGCTGAGACCGTGGCCGCCAGCCAGGCTGAAAAAGCGCAGGTCAGCAGCCGGCTTATCACCATGGGGGAAATGGCCTCCTCCGTGGCCCATGAGCTCAACCAACCTCTGACGGCCATTGCCAACTACTGCAACGGCATCGTCACCCGCGTGAATGCCAATGCCATTGACAAAGACGATCTCATTGCCGCGCTGCAAAAGACCTCTCGCCAAGCGGAGCGCGCGGGGCAAATCATTCATCGCATCCGAGCCTTCGTGAAGCGCAGTGAGCCGCAGCGCCAAGCCTCGCAGGCCAAAGAAATTGTGGAAGATGCCGTCGAGCTGGCCGGCATTGAACTGCGCCGACGGCAGGTGGGCATCCGCAGCTATGTCGCCCAGCGCTTGCCCACCCTGATGGTCGACCCCATCTTGATCGAGCAGGTCTTGCTCAATTTGCTGAAGAACGCCGCCGAGGCCATCGACTCCGCCCAGCTCCCTGCCGCGCGCCGCAACATCGAACTGCGCGTGGTACCCAAGCACAAGCCCGAAGAAGGCGATGTGATCGAGTTCACGGTCACGGACATGGGCCCAGGCCTCAAGACCGAGGTCATCAGCCGCCTGTATGAAGCCTTCTTCTCAACCAAGCCGGAGGGGCTGGGCATTGGTTTGAGCCTGTGCCGATCCATTATTGAGTCCCATCGCGGACGCATCAAAGCGCACAACCTCTACAATGGCGACGCCGTGGTGGGCTGCTGTTTTTCCTTCTCATTGCCTGTGGATCCTGACGTGTCGGCAACGGCACCGAGGCCTGCAGTCACCCCCTCATCAACCCCTCCTCAAACGCACTAAACCATGAGCCTGATCCCTAAGAAAGGCACCGTCTACGTCGTTGATGATGACGAAGCCGTGCGCGACTCCCTGCAGTGGTTGTTGGAAGGCAAGAACTACCGCGTTCGGTGCTTCGAATCCGCCGAAGCCTTTCTCACTGGTTTTGAGGCCCGCGAAGTCGCCTGCATGATCGTCGACATTCGCATGAACGGCATGAGCGGACTGGAGTTGCAAGACCGCCTGATCGAACGCAACTCCCCCTTGCCCATGGTCTTCATCACCGGCCACGGCGACGTGCCTATGGCCGTGAGCAGCATGAAAAAAGGCGCCACGGACTTCATTGAAAAACCCTTCAAAGAAGACGAGCTGGTGCCGCTCGTCGAGCGCATGCTCGACCAAGCTCGCAACGCCTTCTCTCACCACCAAGAGGCAGCCAGCCGAGACGCCCTGCTCGGTCGCCTGACCGCCCGCGAGGCCCAGGTGCTTGAGCGCATCGTGGCCGGCCGACTCAACAAGCAAATTGCGGATGACCTGGGCATCAGCATCAAGACCGTCGAGGCCCACCGCGCCAACATCATGGAAAAACTCAACGCCAACACCGTGGCCGACTTGCTCAAGATTGCACTGGGCGCGCAGCAAACCAAGGCTTGAGAGCCGAGCCCTTCTCCCGCACAGGCCGCTATCACGCGGCCTGTGTTGTTTCAGATTCAACCGAGGCAACCCTGTATGACACTTGCGAAACGCATTGACGGTAACGCTCTCTCACAGCAAATTCGCGCCGACATCGCACGCCGTGCGGCAGCGCTCAAGGCTCTCGGCCACACCCCCGGCCTGGCCGTGATACTGGTTGGCGAAGACCCTGCCAGCCAAGTCTATGTGCGCAACAAAATCAAGGCCTGCGAAGACAGCGGTCTGACCTCGATCTTCGACAAATTTGATGCCACCCTGTCAGAGGCTGAGCTGCTGTCTCGCATCCAAGCCCTCAATGCCGACCCGCATGTTCATGGCATCTTGGTGCAAATGCCCTTGCCCAAGCACATCAACCCCCACAAGGTGATTGAGGCGATTGCTACTCACAAGGATGTTGACGGCTACTCGACACTCAGTGCTGGCGAACTCATGACTGGTCAGCCCGGTTTTCGGCCTTGCACCCCATATGGCTGCATGAAACTCATCGAGAGCACCGGCCTGGACCTGCGCGGCAAGCATGCGGTGGTCATTGGCCGCAGCAACACCGTGGGCAAACCCCTGGCTCTGCTGCTTCTACAAGCCAACGCCACCGTCACGGTGTGCCACAGCGGCACGCCCAACCTGGGTTTTCACACGCGCCAGGCTGATGTGGTGGTCGCCGCGGTGGGCCGCCGCAACACCCTGACAGCCGACATGGTCAAACCCGGCGCCGTGGTGATTGATGTCGGCATCAACCGCGATGATGAGGGCAAACTCTGTGGCGATGTGGACTATGCGGGCGTGGCCCCTGTCGCCTCAGCCATCACCCCCGTGCCGGGCGGGGTCGGGCCCATGACCATCACCATGCTGTTGATGAACACCATTGAGTCTGCTGAAAAAGTAGCCCGCCCGCCAGGCCTTGGAGGCTGAAGACACAGGCGGGCCACCTTGGGCGACCGCAGCCCCTCGGGGCTCACGGCCACGCGCATCATTCGTCCTTCCCGCGCAGGCGAGAATCCAGCATCACGAGTCTCCAAATCGCAAGTTATTCTTAGCCGCTCTAATCCGCTGGACAGCTCCGGCACTCAATGAACTACTCCACCCTATGCTGCGCAAAGGATGGAGTTTCACGGGGAGCGTGAGCAGCCCCGTATAGGCGCGGTTCCCGGCCTGTGTCTTCAGCCTCCAAGGCCCATCGCAACACAACTCGTGCTGCTGCGATGTCT
>JANMGB010000326.1:0-25204 GCA_031374415.1 Burkholderiales bacterium | reverse complement strand
ATACTCGCGACGGCTTGAAGGGCAAGTCTCAGCTGCCTGCGCCCGCAGGGTGGCTTGCATGGGAGATTGCCTGAGAATGCCCCGGCGGCCACTGACGCCCGGATTGGTTGCTGCGGCAGTGGGCGGGGGTGCAGTCGGGTTTTCTGTCGCTACAGCTGGGCGTTGCGCAGTGGGGGCGCGGGCCGGTTCGGTGTCTCTTCTCGTCCTGCCGAGACCTAAAAATTGAGAAATTCTTTGCATTGCAACTGCTTGACTACATTGGAACCTGAGAGTTTGTCGCAAAAAATTGCCCGACGGGTTGTTTTCAATGAATTTTCCCGATCTGTGATCTCACCTTGCTGGCAAGTCATGGACTGGATTGAAAACCAAACGTCGGGCCATCTCCTGGGCATCAAACTCTCGGGGATATGGGATGAGCCCATGGGCCAACCAGGGCCTGAGTCTGTCACGAAGGGCTAAGAACGGTCTATCCCCTATCAGCGGAGGGCTCTGAACAGGCCCTTGAAGCTGGGTGAGCTGCCGTTGATCAAGATCCCCTCCTTCCTCCGCAGGGTCGTGGCGCAGTTTCTCAAACTGCGCCAAAATTGCGCCACATATCCTCATAACGGCGCCACAACCCAATGTCATCTGCCACGACATCCTGGCTTATATCGACCAGCCTGCGCAAGCGCGCAAGCCGGTAGGCTACCAGCATGATTTTCTGGATGCCTACCGCCCCAATGAGTCTTGGTATCTGTCGGAATCACTGCGCCGCCAATTGCACAAGATGGGCCGAACCACTGATGTTGACGAGCCCGCGGGCACCTACAGCCGCGCTATTCTCAACCGATTGCTGATCGACTTGTCATGGGCATCAAGCCATCTGGAAGGCAACACCTACTCCCGGCTAGACACGCGTGAGCTCATTGAGCATGGCAAGGTCGCGCGAGGCAAGGCTGCCATCGAAACACAGATGATCCTGAACCATAAATCGGCGATCGAACTACTGGTTGAAAACATCGACAGTGCCGAGTTCAACCGCTACACACTGATGAACTTGCACAGTGCTTTGGCGGAAAACTTGCTGCCCAATCCCGCCGATGAGGGACGAATTCGCCAGCACGCCGTTGATATAGGCAAAAGCGTCTATCGCCCGCTCTCAACACCGCAGCAGATCGAAGACACGCTGAATGCACTTCTGGGTAAAGCTAGCCGGATTGGAGATCCGTTTGAGCAATCTTTCTTCATGATGGTGCATTTGCCCTACCTGCAGCCCTTTGCCGATATCAACAAGCGCACCTCGCGATTGGCCGCCAATCGGCCGCTGTTCCGTGCGAACCTTTGTCCGCAGACTTTTCTGGACGTGCCGGAGCAGGCCTACAGTCGGGCCACCCTTGGGGTGTACGAAATGACCCGCGTGGAGCTGCTGCGTGACCTTTACGTCTGGGCATACGAACGTTCTACCCAGGAGTATCTGGCAATCAAACAAGACCTGGCCGAGCCCGACCCACTTCGATTGGCCTGGCGTGATTTCATCAAGCAGACCCTGCGCGAAGTCCTCACACAGCCGCAACTTGAGCCGCTTTCCTGTATTCAAAGCGCCGTGGCAGAGCGTGTTCCTGAGAGCGAGCAAGCAAGTGTGCAGGCACTGATTGTCGAAGAACTCCGCAGGTTGCACGAGGGGGTGCTGGCGCGCTATGGTGTACGACCGTCGGAATACACCGCCTGGAAGGCGGTTCATGGGCATTGACGGATGCGTCATGAGTTTCCGCGTTCAATTGCCAAAGCGTCAGGGCTCAGACGGCAACGCTCAAAACCCCGTCTCAGTGAATTTGAAAGGTTGAGTTGCTGCGGGGCTCATAGTGAAGTACACAGGCTGCTGGATTCCCGCCTGCGCGGGAATGACATGGGGGGATGCCAACCCCTGAGCCCTTCATCCCCGCCTGCGCCCGTCATCCCCGCGCAGGCGGAGATCCAGAATGGTGCCTGAGGCGCACAGGCCCGCGCGCACTCCATTCGTGCACACTCCGCCTGCAAATGCATCCCCTGTTCGCTTTGGGGAATCAACCTTTCAAATCCACTGAGACGGGGTACAAGGGTTGTCGGGCTTTCTGGGGGCCCTGGCGGCCCGATTGTCCCGATAATCGCGAATTGACCGCAGCGACCATGCCTGAAGAACGCACCCCGTCCGCCCGTCCGCCCAAGTCTGGTCCGCAAAAGGCCATGGACAAACTCGGCTTGCGTCACGACATGGACCTGGCCTTGCACCTGCCCCTGCGCTACGAGGACGAAACCCGCCTCACGCCGGTGGCCCACTTGCGTGAAGGGCAAATCGGGCAGGTGCAAGGCACCATCCGCCACTGCGAAATTTCAACCCGCTCGCGTCGGCAGTTGATCGCCCGACTGCAAGACGCTGACGGCGACGAGCTGTTGTTGCGCTTTTTGAATTTTTATCCCTCGACGCAAAAGGCGCTCGCCGTGGGGCAGTTGGTGCGTGTTCGCGGTGAGTTGCGCGGGGGGTATGGGGGGCACGAGATGGTGCACCCCACGGTCAAACCCGTGTCGCACGACACCCCGCTGGCCCGTGCGTTCACGCCGGTTTATCCCACCAGCGCCAGCCTGCCCCAAGCCTATTTGCGCAAGGCGGTGGCCGGGGGGCTGCAGCGCGCCAACCTGGCTGAAGTGTTGCCCGCCAGCGTGATTCCGCCGGGCTTGCCCGCCTTGCGCGAGGCGTTGCATTGCTTGCACCACCCGGCATCTGACTTGCCTTTGACTGTCTTGGAAGACCGCAGCCACCCGGCTTGGCAGCGCTTGAAATTTGATGAGCTGCTGGCGCAGCAACTGTCCCAACTCCACGCCCAGCGTGAGCGTGCCCTGCAGCGTGCCCCTGCATTTGAAGTCCACGCCGGTGGCTTGCATGAGCAACTGCTTGCCGCCCTGCCTTTTTCGCTGACCCCGGCCCAGCGCCGTGTCATTGAAGAGATCGCGCTGGACCTGCAAAAAGACATCCCTATGTACCGCCTGCTGCAGGGTGATGTGGGCTCGGGCAAAACCGTGGTGGCGGCCATGAGCGCGGCCTTGGCCATTGCCAATGGCTGGCAATGTGCCTTGATGGCACCCACCGAAATTTTGGCCGAGCAACACTTTCGCAAACTGCTGGGCTGGTTGGAGCCCCTGGGCTTGCAGGTCGCTTGGTTGACCGGCAGCCGCAAAGGCAAGGGCCGCCGCGAGATGCTCAGCCGGGTGGCCTCGGGCGAGGCCGCCTTGGTGGTAGGCACGCATGCGGTCATCGAAAGCGAGGTCCAGTTTGCCCGACTGGGGCTGGCCATCGTCGACGAGCAACACCGCTTTGGCGTGGCGCAACGCCTGGCCTTGCGCGCCAAACTCAGCCACACGCCTGAGGGCCAGGCGACGCCCCTGGAGGCCCACCTGTTGATGATGAGCGCCACGCCCATCCCCCGCACTTTGGCCATGACCGTGTTCGCCGACCTCGACATCAGCACCATCGACGAGCTCCCGCCGGGGCGCACCCCCATCGTCACCAAAGTCTTCTCTGACAGTCGGCGTGACGATGTGGTGGCCCAAATCGCGCAGGAGGTGGCCAAAGGGCGGCAGGTGTATTGGGTCTGCCCGTTGATCGAAGAGAGCGAAAAAATCGATCTTCAAAACGCCACGGCCACCCACCAGGCGCTGTGTGCCGCCTTGCCCGCGCACGAGGTGGGCCTGTTGCACGGCCGCATGAACAGTGCCGACAAGGCTGCGGTGATGGCCCGCTTTACCTCGGGTGAGATGGCCTTGTTGGTCAGCACCACGGTGATCGAGGTGGGTGTTGACGTGCCCAACGCCAGCCTGATGGTGATTGAACACGCGGAGCGCTTTGGGCTGAGCCAGCTGCACCAACTGCGCGGCCGCGTCGGGCGCGGGGCGGTGGCCAGTGTGTGCGTGCTGATCTACACCCACCCCTTGAGTCAAACTGGCAAAGACCGCCTCAAAGCCATGGCCGAGACGACGGACGGTTTTGAGATCGCCCGACGCGACCTTGAAATTCGCGGCCCGGGCGAGTTTCTGGGCGCGCGCCAATCGGGCGCTGCGCTGCTGCGCTTTGCCGACCTGCAAGCTGACATGCCCCTGGTGCAAGCTGCGCGGCATGCCGCTGAGGTTTTGCTGTCCAGTCACGCGGAAGCCGCCGAGCAGCACCTGGCCCGCTGGCGCGGGGTTCGGCCTGAGTACCTGAAGGCCTGAGCCTAAAATGGAAGACTTCGCCCCTGCCCGGTGATGGGGGGCCACCACCGCAGACGCAACCCAGAGCGTGCCCATGACCCTGACTGAACTGCGCTACGTCGTTGCCGTGGCCCGCGAGCGTCATTTTGGCCGGGCGGCTGAAGCGTGCTTTGTCTCGCAGCCCACCCTGAGCGTGGCCATCAAAAAGCTGGAAGAAGAGCTGGACGTCAAGCTCTTTGAGCGCGGCGCCAGCGAGGTCAGCGTCACGCCTTTGGGCGAAGAAATCGTGCGTCAGGCACAACAAGTGATCGAACAAGCTGCAGCGATCAAAGAGATCGCCAAGCGCGGCCAAGACCCGCTGGCCGGGCCCTTGCGTGTGGGCGTGATCTACACGATCGGGCCGTATTTGTTGCCTGATCTGGTGCGCCATGCGATTGCCCATTTGCCGCAGATGCCGCTCATCCTGCAAGAAAACTTCACCACCCGTTTGCTGGAGATGTTGCGCATGGGCGAGCTGGACTGTGCCGTGTTGGCCGAACCCTTCCCCGACATGGGGTTGGCCACCGCTGAACTGTACGACGAGCCCTTCATGGTCGCCGTGCCCCGCACTCACCCCCTGGCCCAACGCCCCCACATCAGTGCTGAGGAGCTCAAACGCGAGACCCTGTTGCTGCTGGGCACGGGCCACTGCTTTCGCGACCACGTGCTCGAGGTCTGTCCCGAGTACGCACGGTTTTCCAGTGACGCTGAGGGCATCCGCAAAAGCTTTGAAGGCTCGTCACTGGAGACCATCAAGTACATGGTCGCCGCGGGCATGGGTGTGACGGTCGTGCCGCAACTCAGCGTGCCCAGTGCGCCACAGGGCCTCGACCCTGTGGTCTACGTGCCTTTCAGCGATCCTGTCCCGACCCGCCGGGTGGTTTTGGCGTGGCGCCGAACCTTCACAAGATATGAGGCGATTGCCGCCTTGCGCAATGCGGTTTACGCCTGCCCGTTGCCTGGGGTGACGCGGCTGTCGTGAGCCAAAGGTCAAGCGGGCGCCAGCGCCCTCAAGCTGTCTGCCAAAATCTGCAGGCCTTCGCTCAGGATGTCGTCGGGTGCCGTGAGCGGCACCAAGATGCGGATGACGTTGCCGTAGATCCCACAAGACAACAAAATCAAGCCACGGCGGGCCGCCTCGGCCACCACGCGCTGGGTGAGCTCGGCATCGGGCCGCAGGGGGTCGCGCTCATGGAGCAACTCGATGGCCACCATGGCGCCCAGGCCGCGGACATCGCCGATGGCGGGAACTTCAGTGGCCAGCTGTTGGAGCTCGGCCATGAGCATCGCACCGATGGCACGGCTGCGTGCCAGCAGTTGCTCGTTCTCAAAAACCTTCATCACGGCCAGCGCCGCAGCGCAACCGAGCGGCGAGCCGGCGTAGGTGCCGCCCAAGCCACCCGGCCCTGGGGCGTCCATCACGTCGGCCCGGCCCACGACGCCAGAGATTGGAAAGCCACCGGCCAGCGACTTGGCGGTGGTGATCAAATCCGGCGCCACCGGCCACTGCTCGCTGGCAAACCAAGTGCCGGTGCGCCCGGCGCCTGTTTGCACCTCGTCTGCGATCAGCAAAATGCCGTGCCGCTCAGCGATCTCCTTGAGCCCTGAGACGAATTCGTTGGGCGCGATGTAGAAGCCTCCTTCACCTTGAACCGGCTCCAGGATGAACGCGGCAACCCGCTCGGGCTCGATGTCATTTTTGAACAGCAGCGCCACCGAGTGCAAGGCGTCTTCCACGCTCACACCATGCAGTGGGTTGGGGAAGCACGCGTGGAATATGTCGCCAGGGAAGGGGCCAAAGCCGCTCTTGTAGGGAACGACCTTGCCCGTCAGCCCCAGCGTCATCAGCGTGCGGCCGTGGTAGCCCCCCTGAAAGGCGATGACGCCCGGACGCTTCGTGGCGGCACGGGCAATCTTGATGGCGTTTTCCACCGCCTCGGCACCCGTCGTCAAAAGCACCGTCTTCTTCGCAAAGTTGCCTGGAGCCAACGCGTTCAGCCGCTCGGCCAGCTCCACATAGGGCTCATAGGCCAGGACTTGGAAACAGGTGTGGGTGTACAGACTCAGCTGCTCTTGGACTGCCTGGATGACATCGGGGTGCGCATGCCCGGTATTGAGTACCGCGATGCCGCCCGCGAAGTCGATGTAGCGCTTGCCCTGCACGTCCCACACTTCGGCGTTGAGGCCTTTGGCGATGCAGATGTTGTGCGCATGACCGACACCGCGGGCCACTGCGGCGTGGCGCCGGGCCATCAGACTGACATTGGTGAGGGGAGGGCTTGCGGGCATGGCGTTCTCTCTTTGCAAACGACGCGTCGGTGACTGAATGAATGGCTTTACCGCCTCAGCGCAAGATATCGCCCAGGCAAAGGTATTTGATTTCAAGATAGTCGTCGATGCCATGGCGTGAGCCCTCGCGGCCCGAGCCCGATTGCTTGACGCCCCCGAAGGGCACCTCGACGGTGGAGATCAGGCCGGTGTTGATGCCCACCATGCCGTACTCCAGGGCCTCGCCAACGCGCAGGGCACGCCCAATGTCGCGGGTGTAGACATAGCTGGCCAGGCCAAACTCCGTGGCATTGGCCAAGCTGACGGCATCAGCCTCGGTTTCAAAACGGAACACGGGTGCGACAGGCCCGAAGGTCTCCTCCCGTGCGCACAGCATCTGCGACGTGGCCGGCGCCAACACCGTGGGCGCGAACAAGCGGGCACCGATCTGCGTGCCGCCGGTGACCAGCGTGGCCCCATGGGACAGGGCGTCCTCAATATGCCGCTGTACCTTGGCGGCGGCCTCATCGTCGATCAGCGGCCCCAGCTGCACACCGTCATCGAATCCGTTGCCGACTTGCAAAACGCCAGCCTTGGCCGCCAACCGCGCCACGAAGGCATCAAAAATGCCGGCCTGCACATACATGCGGTTGGCGCAAACGCAGGTCTGCCCCGCGTTGCGAAACTTGCTGAGCATGGCACCCTCTACCGCACTGTCGAGATCAGCGTCATCAAAGACGATGAAAGGCGCGTTGCCCCCCAACTCCAGGCTGAGTTTCTTGAGGGTGGGCGCGCATTGACGCATCAGGATGCGACCGACCTCGGTTGACCCGGTGAAGGACAGATGGCGCACGTGCTCGCTGCTGCACAACACCTGACCGACGTGAACCGACTGAGGGCCGTCCGCCGTGACCACATTGAACACGCCTGCGGGCAAGCCGGCGCGCTGGCCGAGCACGGCCAGGGCCAGGGCGCACAACGGGGTTTGCTCGGCCGGTTTGAGCACCAGGGTACAGCCTGCGGCCAAGGCGGGTGCCACCTTGCGCGCGATCATCGCGATGGGAAAGTTCCACGGCGTGATCGCCGCGCAAACCCCGACGGCCTGCTTGATCACCAGATAGCGCTTGTTGGGGTCGGTGGTGGGGATGGTCTCGCCGTAGACCCGCCGACCCTCCTCAGCAAACCACTCGAGGAAACTCGCGCCATAGAGCACCTCGCCCCGCGCCTCAGCCAGGGGCTTGCCCTGCTCCGCCGTCATCAAGCAAGCTAAATCATCAACATGCTCGTGAAGCAGCTGAAACCACCGCATCAAGACCGCAGACCGCTCACGGGCGGTTTTGGCACGCCAAGCCGGCAAGGCACGCGCGGCCGCATCGATGGCGTGCCGAGTGTCATCCGCGCCCAGGATGGCCACGGCGACCAGGGGGCTGCCGGTGGCTGGATCGAGCACCTCAAAGCGCTGATCGCTGCCCACCCAGAGGTCATCGATGAAGCCGTCAGAGCGCAGCAGCGATGGGTCTTTCAGGCGCGACAGCGGCGAGGCGGAGGCGGGGCTGCGTGGGGTGGAATCGCTACGCTGGTTCATCAAAAATGGACTCCGGTTTGAGGCCCCGGCCTGACGGCCAGTCGCGCATCAGTTGCGCAGGCATGAGCAATCGAGGAGAACATATCCCCCGCACCTACAGCGCAGGTGACTATAGCGGCAGACTCGCGTCATTCCTCAAGGGGGGCGATTCAAACTGATGTGTCGCAAGTGGCACCCAACAATTGTCGCTTGAAACGACACTACCCTATGCACACATCGTCACCCTCCACGAGCGAGACCCTAAATAGGAGTGCGCCGAGCTCATGTGAGGGCTTATTTCTTTTGTTCAGAAATAGTATTTCGTCGGTGACTCCGGAATAAATATCATCGCCTCTAAATATAATTGTTGAAACTTTAATGTTGGCGGGTTTGCCACCCATCATTTGACAGGTTGACTTTCTTCCCGCTCCCAAAATATCTAATTTTTATCGGTTTGGTGAAATTGAAATGTTCCGGGGCAAAAACAGCGGCAACCGATGGATTTAAGAGCTTTGCAATTCCAGTATCTCACTCAAAATCCCAATTGTCGTGACGCGCTCCGAACTCGGCAGAAACGGTACGATTCCTTCCATTGACAGTAAACTTTGTATCCGACATGAGTGCGAATGCAACCGTGCCATGAATATATGCGGCATCTCCACGGGAAATGGTTCCTGAGTCAATAAGGGCGCCTGTATAAAGATCTGTTTTTACGATGTTATCGCCCTTCACAAAAATATTTTTGCTGAGCAGGTCTTTGAAGGTGTGGGTGCCATCCGGCACTTTAACGCTACCAGACAAAAATCGTCTGATTGCCGGGAAAAGCTCTGGATTTATTTTTCGCCCATACCCGTTCTCCATAACTTCTCTTTGGGACATTTCAATGATAATTTCTCGATTTATATCAAGTGAAGCATCGAGGTTTTTATCAAAACCTTGCTCTAGCCGATTGTGGGGCTGCCCAAATTCCGCAAAATTATTTATCGTAGAATATTGAAGGTCGGAATAAAAGTCACAGCGCCAAATGTATTCGCCACGACTGGATGCAAATAATTGCCAACCCATGTTTAATTCTCCCTGTGGATTTTAATTGCCTTGATGAACATAAAATAGGTAATTGGTGGATGGATCATAGATAAGGAGGGTTCTTTCATCGCCCGAGAACGTGAAAAATCCTTCCTTTTTCGAGTTAACAAGTTGCTTAAATTTATCATTAAGCGTGATACTGAAGAATCTGCAATTAACATAAAATATGTTTTTAAAAGATGTTTCCGGTATGCTTTCCAGCATTGACATTGGCTGCCATTTTTCATAATGGATTATCCCGTCAACAAATGGACTGTTTATTTTATCGTGAGATGAGATAAATGATTTTTCTATGTCTTCACTTACCTTGAAGACAGCAGAAGAGCAGGTTCCAAATATTTCTTGATGGCTTTTAACTTGCTTTGTTGGTAAGAAACCGGAGGGCAATTTACTTGAAAAGTCGCCTCCGCACCCTGCAAGAAAAAGGAGGCCGCTCATCAATAAAAGAGCGGATTTAATTCGATTCATTATTTGGTTTATCAGGTGGCTGCCTTATTCAACGCGAGATCCCATCCGCCCGGATCTTGTCCAACATTTGCACTTCCATCAGTTTTTGATCCCTTGTGTACCCATGTGATTTTGGAATACTTCAGGCTAAACACTTCTCTCGGCAAGCCATTTGGGGGAACATTAGTGCGAATTGTGCTAACTATGGCATTGGAAAGTTTGATCGTCATGTAAGTGGTCCTCACGGTTCCAGTTGCACGAAGAAAATGTATCTCCACATCATAGGCATAACCTGCAGAGCAGGCTTCATACATATATGAACTGGATTTATCGATATCCTTGCTGAATTGCATCGGCTCGTGTTCACACCGCTCTGCGGTGTGGCCACCAGATGTAGAGGCAGTTGCTGACATGGGCTGGACGATCCCTTGTGTCCAGGAATCAATTTCCATCCAGTCTTTGTGGTCGGAGTCAAGTGACTCGCCGGGGATGTCTTTGGAGTTGGTCTTCTTCGTGAACTTGACGTAAATGTCTTTCATACTTCTCTCTCTTGGTTGCTGGTGATAAACAGCTCAACTGACCGAGGCACTCTAGTGCATCGGGAGTGCTTTTTTAATGGCTCAGCACCCGTTCAGGGCGCCATCCCCCAAGAGAGGGAGGGGTTTGCCCAGGCCGTTGAAAATACCCCCTGCGTGTTATCCCAGACTGTTCGCCTTCCAAAGGAAACCCCATGAGCGATCACCCCCACGATGTGGACTGGCATGCCCGGGCGCAGGCTCTGCCTGCCATCGACGGACGCTGTTTCATTGACGGCGAGCGGCGTGCTGCAGTCGACGGCGAAACCTTTGACTGCATCAGCCCCATCGATGGCCGCCGCTTGACTTCGGTTGCGCGGGGCCGCAGCAATGACATCGACGCTGCCGTGCGCGCGGCACGCCGTGCCTTCGACGACGGCCGGTGGTCGGCCCAGTCACCGGCTGCGCGCAAGCGCGTGCTCCAAGGCTTTGCTGAGCGAGTGCTAGCGGCTGGTGAGGAGCTGGCCTTGCTCGAGACCTTGGACGTCGGCAAACCGATCCGACACTCGCTCGCTGTCGACGTGCCTGCGACGGCGCGTTGCCTGGCCTGGTACGCCGAAGCCATCGACAAGGTCTACGGCGAAATCGCACCGACCTCGCTGGGGGCATTGGCCCTGATTTCGCGGGAAGCGATGGGCGTGATTGGCGCCATCGTGCCCTGGAACTATCCCCTGATCATGGCCGCCTGGAAGCTCGGTCCGGCCTTGGCTGCGGGCAACTCGGTGGTGCTCAAGCCCAGCGAAAAATCTCCCCTCACCGCCCTGCGTCTGGCCGAGCTGGCGCTGGAGGCTGGCCTGCCCGCGGGGGTGCTCAACGTCGTGCCCGGTTGGGGGAATGAGGCAGGCGAAGCCCTCGCTCTGCATGACGATGTCGATGCCATCAGCTTCACAGGCTCCACCCGCACCGGTCGGCGCATGCTGGCCTATGCCAGCGAGTCCAACCTCAAGCGCGTCTACAACGAGCTCGGCGGCAAATCGGCGTTCATTGTCCTGCCTGGGTGTCGCGACCTGGCCAGGGCGGCTGAGGCCGTGGCGGGCAGCATGTTCTTCAACCAAGGCGAGTCTTGCAACGCCCCCTCGCGGGTGCTGGTGCACGACAGCGTGGCCGACGAGTTCATCGAGCGCGTCGTTGCCGAGGCCCCCAAATACCCACCAGGCGACCCGCTCGATCCGCGCACGACTCTCGGGGCGGTGGTGGATGATGCGCAACTGCGTACGGTCTTGGGCTACATCGACAGCGGGCGCAGCGAAGGCGCGCAATGCTTGGTCGGGGGGCGCCAGGCGCGTGGCGACAGTGGTGGTTACTACGTCGAGCCCACGGTGTTTGGGGCGGTGAGCCCGCACATGAAGATCGCACGCGAAGAAATTTTTGGGCCCGTGCTGTCGATCCTGCGTGTTCACAGCGAAGACGAAGCCATTGCCCTGGCCAACGATTCTCGATACGGCCTACAGGCCAGCGTCTGGACCGACCACCTCAGCCAAGCCCACCGCGTGGCGCGTGCACTGCGTGCCGGCACCGTGCATGTCAACCAATACGACGAAGACGACATGACGGTTCCGTTTGGCGGCTTCAAACAATCTGGCAATGGGCGTGACAAATCCCTGCATGCCTTCGAAAAGTACACCGAACTCAAAACCACCTGGATCTGCATCGATCCGAGCGAAGGCTATTGATTCGGCCCGTGGAAGTTTGAACTGTTCGCGGGAATAACGTGCCTGAGGCAGCATCTTGGATCCCCGCCTGCGCGGGGATGACGTGCTGAGGGTTGTGCATGTCATCCCCGCGTAGGCGGGGATCCAGCGGCCTGCGTACGACGCCATCGGCCGCTTCACACGGCTTGTGGAGAAATACAGAAGTCAAGACTTCATCGGGCCGGATCAATAAGCAAAAAAAGAGCCGATGACCCGCAGGGCCATCGGCTCAGTCGACAACGACAAACAAACACCAACCAACCAACGTCTTCTTGCAATCGTTGTCCGGTTCAGTCACTGCGGCGGCGCAATGCCACCATCGTCATCATCCCAATGCCAGCCAGCATCAGGGCATAGGTTTGGGGTTCGGGGATCGGTGTGGCAACAGCGCTTGCGGCGAGCTCGTTAGGAGGAACAACCGCAGCACTTCCTGCGGACCACGATACTGAAGCCTGACGCTGCGATGAGTTGCCCAAGGCACCCAAGCCAAAGTCATTGGCGACTTGGCGCGGAGCGGTACTCACCAACTGGTACAGATCTACCCGGGTCATCTCATCAAAAGTCATTGGAGTGGCTTGCGCGCCCAGGCAGCCTAAAGAAAAGGCGATGGCGATGGCAAAGCGACTCAAGAATTTCATGACAGACCTCGATGGTTAGGAGCTAGGGTAATCGAAGCACCCTGAACTATGTTGCGGAGCACAAAAAACCCAGAAGCTGGACTATGCAAAAGGTGAGCAAATGTCACAACCCCCGGGTTGGGGGGGTGTTGGGATAAATAAACATCACGAGTCGGCGACGACGTCAATGAAATCGGCTTCCTGGCGTTGGCCCACGACCCGAACGACCAACACGTGGTCAGCGCGCTCGAAATACCAAAGGGAAAGCGGGAAGCCATCAAGCCGCCAAGCGTGTAGCCCCGCGATGCCCAGCTCCCGCCCGACAAGGGGTGAGCCCATCGCGGGCTGTAGCTCGATGGCTTGCAGCGCCTTCTGGAGCGAATCGACGAGCTTCATCGCTGTGCGAACGCCGGCTTGCGCGCGGTAGTAGCGAAGCTCGTCCCGGCGATCCTGTTTCGCTGCTGGGCTCAGACGCGCAGGTTTCACTCGCCTTCGCCGCGGGCGATCGCGCGCAACTCCGCCCAGTCTTCAGGCGTGTCAGCCGAGGCCGGTCCGCTCGCCAGACCGTCCTCGACCAGGGTACGCAGCCGTTGGAGGCGTTGCTCGTGCTGGTCTTTGCGGATCAGCTCGCGTACGTACTCGCTGGTGTTGCCGTAGTCCCCGGACGCGACGCGCTGAGCGACGAAGGCCCTCAGCGCGTCGGGTAGTGCGATGTTCATGGTTCCGGAACTCATAGATCCATGGTGCGCTCGTTGACAACCATTGTCAAGATTCAAATCTACTGCCACGATACTGGTACCCCCTCTCAGTGAATTTGAAAGGTTGATTGCGCCAAAGCGACCAGGTGGCGCATGGGCAAGCTGAGCTGGGAGGAGTGCAGCGCGCGGGCATAACGCGCCTGAGGCACGCTCCTGGATCCCCGCCTGCGCGGGGATGACGGGTGCAGGCGGAGATGACGGGTGCAGGGTTTGGCATCTCACCACGTCATTCCCGCGCAGGCGGGAATCCAGCAGCCTGTGTGCTTCACTATGGGCCGCGCAACAATTCAATCTTTCGAATTCACTGACACGCCCTGGGGCCTGTCAACGGAACAGCCTCTCTCGCGGAATAGGCTCAAGCTCAAGGATTGCTGACCCCCGACGCCACATGTCCCGCAGGGACATGCGCCGAGGCGTTTTCAATGTGGCCGGTTTGGTCGTCAAAGAAAAAATCAGGCTCGAACTCGCGCAAAAACTCGCCCTTGGGCAGCCCCCCGAGAAACATGGCCTCGTCGACGTCGATGTTCCAGCCCATCAAGGTCCGAATGGCCCGTTCATGGGCGGGGGCGCTGCGGGCAGTGACCAAGGCCGTGCGGATGCGCATGCCCTCCGGGGCCTCGCGCTGCAGCCTTTGCAAGGCTTCGAGCAAGGGTTTGAAGGGCCCGGCCGCCAGCGGGATATCGGCTTGCGCGCGTTCATGGGCCTGAAAGGCATCCAGGCCCCCGCTTTGGTAGACCCGCTCGGCTTCGTCCGAGAACAGCACAGCGTCACCGTCAAATGCCACCCGCACCTCGTTGGGATGCGCGTCAGAGGCGCGTGCCGAATGGGGATACACCCGGGCCGCGGGCACACCCGCACTGAGCGCCGAGCGGACATCGGTCTCGTTGGCCGACAAAAATAAATTGGCATGCAGCGGTTGCAGGTAGCGCCAAGGAGAACGTCCCCGAGTGAACACCCCCCGCTGAATGGGCAGGTGATAGTGCTGCGCTGAGCGAAACACCCGCATGCCTGAGACCGGGTCGTTGCGCGACAAAATCACCACCTCGACCAGCGGCACGTTGGCATTGAAGGCCAGCAGCTTGGTGACCAATGAGAGCGCCACCCCCGGCTTGGCCGCGCAATCCAGGCGGCTCAACTGCAGCTGCATGTAAGCGCGGTCGTCGATGGTCTCGAAGAGTTGGTTTTCCTCTTCAAAATCGAACAGGGCGCGGGAAGAGATGGCCACCACCAGTTGGCCGGCAAGTGTGACAGGCATGGGTTGATCATAAGGGCATGCGGCAGGATCTTGGGCCGGATGCCTTACAGTTCCAAGATACGCTGTTCTGTACGCTGCTGTCACACCGCAACGCTTCACACACCAGACTCCAGGAGACTCGGTTCATGGTGATGAATGACGAATCGGCCAGCTTGGCCTGCTGTTTACTGCCTCCCGCCGCGCGGCTCGCATCATGACTCAGTGCCTGCGCGTGGTGATGATGGGGCTGATCGTGCTCGCTGGCCTGCTCAGTGTGTCTGCAGGCGCGGCCGTCTCAGAGGACGGCGCCGGTCATCGCCCGGCCAGCCATTTGCGTCTGGAGGGGGCTGCCGGCGACCTCGACGCCTGGCCTGTCGTGCAAGTGTTGGCTGACCCGGAGGGTCGTTTGGGCATCCAGGCTGTCTTGATGCAGCTGCCCCAGTTCACCACGCCTCAAACGCCCTACGCCAACCTGGGCTCGCGGCGTGATGTCATGTGGTTGCGGGTGCCGCTGGAGGTTCCGCGGGGCCAGCAAGGCACATGGATTTTGCGGGTTGACTATCCCCCGCTTGACCGAATTGGGGTGTACTTGGTGAGCGACGGCGTGCTCGTTGACTATCAAGTGATGGGGGACCATGTGCCCATGGCTGAGCGGCCCTTGCCGCTGCGGCCTTTTGCTGTTCCATTGAAGCTGGAGGAGGGTCGACACGAGGTTATTTTGCGCGTGCGCACCGACAGCTCTATGTTGGTGCCGGTGCATTTTTTACGCCCCGAGGTGTTCAGTGCCCAGGAAAACGCCTTCCAGTTGCTGCAGGGTTTGTTGACAGGAGGCGGCCTTTGTTTGGCGGTCTACAGCCTGTTGCAGTGGGTCAGCTTGCGGGATCGCATGTTTTTTTACTATGCCTTGTGCATCACGGGCAGCACGGGGTTCTTCTTCTCTTGGTATGGCCTGGCGGCACAGTACCTCTGGCCCCACAACCCCTACTTGATCGAAAACGGCCCGCCGTTGGCCGCCTTGATGGTGGTGATGAGCAGCATGCTTTTCATATCGCGTGCGATGGGGGTGGCGCGTTGGAGTTTGGCCTTGTCCAACTTCATGCGGCTTTTGGCGGTGGTTTGCCTGGCCTTGATCCTTGCCTCAGCCGCTCGTTTGCTCGAGTTTCCCGGGCTGGTCACCTTGGCCAATGTGGCGGTCATTTTGATGCTGGTGGTGATTGTGCCGGTGGCTTGGGTGCAGGCCCGCCGAGGCGACAAGGCGTCGTTGTACTTGTTCATTGGTTGGTCGGTGTACGCCGTGGGCATTGGCATGTCGACGGCCATGCTGCGGGGCTTGGTTGACATGAGTCCCTGGTCCCACTACGCCTACCAAGCGGCAGCCTTGTTTGAGATGCTCATGTGGCTGCGCGTCTTGAGTGTGCGGCTGCACGAAATGCGCCAACAGGCCGAGCGCGCCGGGCGCGAGCGTGAGGCCCTGCAGTCACTGGCCCACACTGATGCCCTCACGGGCTTGCCCAATCGGCGCTGCTTGTTGATGGAGCTGGAGGCCGCTTTGGCGCGCTTGGGCCAAAGCAACTCGTTGGCCGTTTACTTACTCGATCTGGACGGCTTCAAAGGGGTCAACGATCAATTGGGTCACGATGCCGGTGATGAGTTGCTGATTGCCGTCGGGCAGCGCTTGCAAAGCGCCGTGCGGGCCCATGACACGTTGGCCCGATTCGGTGGCGATGAGTTTGTGCTGCTGGCGCCTGACGTCAACAGCGAAGCTGCTCAGGCGCTGGGCGAAAAAATATTGGCCCAGTTCAAAGAGCCTTTCGAGATTCGCGGTGTCAGCTGTGCCATCGGTTTGACCGTCGGCTATGCCTTGTCACCCCGTGACGGGCACACGGCAGCCAGTTTGCTGCGCTGTGCGGATCAGGCCATGTACAACGGCAAGCAGGCCGGCAAGCGCTGCGTGCGCAGCCAGGCGGTGGAAGACGTGGTGATGGCCTGAGACGGTCTACGTCTAAAATTGCAGTTATGTCACCTCCCGATTCACCCTCTGTCAACTTCACCAACCAGTTCCTGATCGCCATGCCGGGCTTGGGCAGCGAAGCGTTCGCAGGCTCGGTGATTTATTTGTGCGAGCACACTGAAAGCGGCGCACTGGGCTTGGTGATCAACAAGCCCATTGACATCACCTTGCGCAGCCTGTTTGAGAAGGTCGACTTGTCGCTGGCGCGTGCTGACATCCTCGACAGTCCGGTGTACTTTGGCGGGCCCGTGCAAACCGAGCGTGGCTTTGTGCTGCATGAGCGTCTGGACGAGGAGGGCGGGCACTACAGCTCGTCCCTGAAAATCCCGGGCGGCTTGGAGATGACCACCAGCAAAGATGTCCTCGAGGCCTTGGCGCATGGCGCCGGCCCGCGCAAGGTGCTGATCACGCTGGGCTACAGCGGTTGGGGCGCCGGCCAACTCGAGGACGAAATGGGTCGCAACAATTGGATCAACGTCAACGCCGAGCCTGCCATCATTTTTGATACCCCCGTTGAAAAGCGCTATGACAAAGCGCTGTCCCTGTTGGGCATCGACCCTCGCATGCTGAGCTTCGCGGCAGGCCATGCGTGATGCGGGTTGAGTCGTTTCTGGCCTTTGATTTTGGTGCCCGCCGCGTGGGTGTGGCCACAGGCAATACCTTGCTGCGTCAAGCTCAGGGACTGCAAACTTTGAGCGTGCAAGGCGACGCGCGTTTTGCCGCCATCGAGCGCCTGATTCAAGACTGGCAGCCCGATGCCTTGGTGGTGGGCGTGCCCTTCCACCCGGATGGTGCCGAGCACGAAAACACCTTGTGCGCGCGGCGCTTTGCGCGCCAACTTCATGGCCGCTTTCGCTTGCCCGTGCATGAGGTCGATGAGCGCTACACCACCACCGAGGCCCAGTCCCAAGGCGCCAAAGACCTCGATGCCGCGTCGGCGGCCATCATCCTGAATCAATACCTTCAGACCTTGCCCACGCCACCCCCTGCCTCCACCGAGTCGATCCCATGAGCCTGCCCCTGTCGCCTGAACCCCCCCTGCCGCTGGATGCCGAGTTGATGTACAGCCAGGTGCTCGGTGCCCTTCGCGGGCTGCTCACACCTGACGCCTTGTTGGTCGGGATTTGGTCGGGCGGGGCCTGGGTGGCCGAGCGACTGCAGCGCGACTTGGCCTTGCCAGGACGCTGCGGCGTGATTTCCAGCACCCTGCACCGCGACGACTTCAGCTCACGCGGGCTGGCGGGCGCCGACCCCACCCACTTGCCCAGTGCCATCGATGGCCGGCATGTGGTGCTGGTGGACGATGTGATTTTCACCGGGCGCACCATCCGTGCGGTCATCAACGAGTTGTTTGATTTTGGTCGCCCGGCCAGGGTCAGTTTGGTGGCTTTGGCCGACCGCGGGGGGCGCGAGTTGCCCATCCAGCCCGACTTTGCAGCGGCTCGTGTGGCTTTGCGCTCCAAGCAAAAGCTGGCCTTGGCACGTGATGAGGCTGGCCGCTTTAGCTTTTCGTTCAGGGAGACCGCTTGATGCTGTCGCGTCGCAATCCCCAGCTCAATCAACACGGCGAGTTGATCCACTTGCTGTCCATCGAGGGCTTGCCCAAGGCCGTGCTCACGCGAATTCTCGATACCGCCGGCACCTTCCTCAGCGTCAACGACCGCGATGTCAAAAAGGTGCCCCTGCTGCGCGGCAAGAGCGTCTTCAATTTGTTTTTTGAAAACAGCACCCGCACCCGCACCACCTTTGAGATCGCGGCCAAGCGCCTGAGCGCGGATGTCATCAACCTTGACATCGCCCGCTCCAGCACCGCCAAGGGCGAAAGCCTGCTCGACACCATCGCCAACCTCTCTGCCATGCATGCCGACATGTTCGTGGTGCGGCACAGCGAAAGCGGAGCCCCTTACTTGATCGCCCAGCATTGCGCCCCCCATGTGCACGTGGTCAACGCCGGCGATGGGCGACACGCGCACCCCACGCAAGCCCTGCTCGACATGTACACCATCCGCCACTACAAAAAAGACTTTGCCAAGCTGCGCGTGGCCATCGTGGGCGACATCGTGCACTCCAGGGTGGCGCGCTCTGACATTCATGCGCTGACCACCTTGGGCGTGGCCGAAGTGCGGGCGGTGGGGCCCAAGACCTTGGTGCCCAGCGACTTGCAAGGCATGGGCGTGCGCGTGTGCCACAGCATGAGCGAGGGCATTCGCGATGCCGACGTCATCATCATGTTGCGCTTGCAAAACGAGCGCATGAGTGGGGCCATGTTGCCCAGCGCCGGTGAGTTCTTCAAGCACTACGGCCTGACTGCCGAGAAGCTGGCCTTGGCCCAGCCTGACGCCATCGTCATGCACCCTGGGCCGATCAACCGCGGGGTCGAGATTGCCTCCAGCGTGGCTGATGGCTCGCACAGCGTGATCTTGCCGCAAGTGACTTTCGGGATCGCCGTGCGCATGGCCGTGATGTCGACTCTGGCAGGAAACGAAGCATGAAATACCTCATTCAAAACGGTCGCGTCATTGACCCGGCTTCCGGCCGCGATGAGCTGGCCGATGTGGCCATCGCCAGCGGGCGCATTGTGTCGATTGGGTCTGTGCCGGCTGACTTCGCCCCGCGCCGCACCATCGATGCCCAAGGCCTCATCGTGATGCCCGGTTTGGTCGATTTGGCCGCTCGGCTGCGTGAGCCTGGTCATGAGCACGAGGGCATGCTGGAGAGCGAACTCAATGCCGCGGCCGCCGGTGGTGTGACCAGCCTGGTGTGCCTGCCCGACACCGACCCCCCGCTGGACGAGCCCGGCCTGGTCGAGATGCTCAAGTTCCGCGCGCGCAAGCTGAGCCTGTGCCGGCTGTTCCCTTTGGGGGCACTCACCAGGGGTTTGCAAGGGCAGGTGCTGACCGAAATGGCCGAGCTCACCGAGGCCGGGTGCATCGGTTTTTCTCAGGCTGAAGTGCCGATCAAAGACACCTTGATCCTGATGCGTGCCTTGCAATATGCCGCCACCGTGGGCACCACCGTGTGGTTGCGGCCCAATGACCCTTGGTTGGGCAAAGGTGTCGCGGCCAGCGGCCCGCTGGCCACGCGCATGGGTTTGTCCGGTGTGCCCGTGGCTGCAGAGACCTTGGCCTTGCATACCCTCTTTGAGCTGGTTCGCAGCACAGGGGCTCGCCTGCATCTGTGCCGGCTCAGCAGCGCCGCCGGGGTGACCTTGTTGCGTGCCGCCAAGGCAGAGGGCCTGCCCGTCACGGCCGATGTCAGCATCAACTCACTGCACCTGACCGATGTCGACATTGGCTACTTCAACGCGGACATGCGGGTGTCTCCCCCCTTGCGTCAGGGCCCTGACCGCGATGCCCTGCGTGCCGCCTTGGCAGACGGCACCATCGATGCCCTGGTGTCTGACCACACCCCCGTCGATGACGATGCCAAGACCTTGCCCTTTGGCGAAGCCGAGCCGGGCGCATCGGGTCTGGAGTTGCTTTTGAGTTTGACACTCAAATGGGGTCAAGCCCAGGGCCTGACCCCGGTGCAAAGCCTGGCGCGCGTGACGTGTGACCCGGTTCGCGTGATGGGCGACACCTTGGGGTCGCTGGCGTCCAGTGCGGGCCGTTTGCTGACGGGCGGTGTGGCCGATGTCTGTGTGTTCGACCCTCACATCGAGTGGCGGGTCATGCCTGGGCGGCTGCGCAGCCAAGGCAAGCACACCCCGTTTGCGTTTGCCTCGACCGGCATGGCCTTGCCGGGTCAAGTGCGCTACACCTTGGTGGCGGGCAATTTGGCTTTTGAAGCACCGTCCATTCAGGCATGAGGCTCACTCGCGCGGTGTGGCGTGTGATGCGCCTGTTGGTCCATCTTGCCTGTGGGCTTGTCACCTACAGCCGTTTTGGGCGCTTGACGGTGCAGCAACGCTTGGACAGGGTGCAGGCTTGGTCAGTGCAGTTGTTGCACATGTTGGGGGTCGAGCTGGCGGCGGTGGGCGCCTTTCCCGTCCGCCATGAATCGGTGCTCGTGGTCGCTAACCATGTGTCATGGCTTGATGTCGCGGCCTTGCATGCGGTGCTGCCTCAGGTGCGGTTCGTGGCCAAAGCGGCGGTGCACCACTGGCCCGTGGTGGGGCCCTTAACTCGCGCTGGGCGCACTCTGTACATTGAGCGTGAGCGCAAGCGGGACGCCATGCGGGTGGTGCACGAGATGGCGAATGCCCTGCGCCAGGGAGACTCCTTGGCGGTCTTTCCAGAAGGCACCACCGCCGATGGTCATGCACTCAAGCCCTTTCATGCCAACTTGTTTCAGGCAGCGATCGTGGCAGAGCGGGTGGTGTATCCGGTGGCGCTGCGATTTTCAGACCCCCAGCACGCCATCAGCCCGGTGGTCGAATACGTGGGCGACACCAGTTTGCTTCGCAGTTTGGGCCGGGTGTTGTGGGCGACAGAGCTCAAGGTCACCTTGCGGGCCTGCACGCCAGTGCCTGCTGCCGGTGCCGAGCGCCGCGCCCTGGCTCAGCGCTGTCAAGCGTTGATCGAGGCCGGTTTGGCCGCGTGAGGGGCCGAACGAGGCCCCTCGCTTGCGTCAAGGCTCAGCCCTTTTTTCCCTGTTGCGCCACCGCAGCGGCGGCGGCCGCGATTTTGTCAGCGTCACCCAAATAGTAGTGACGAATCGGCTTGAGCTGCGCGTCAAGCTCATACACCAGGGGGATGCCGTTGGGGATGTTCACGCCCACGATGTCGTCGTCAGAAATGTGGTCAAGGTATTTGACCAAGGCGCGAATGCTGTTGCCATGGGCGGCCACCACCAAGCGCTTCCCGGCTTGGATGGCCGGTGCCAGCTCACTGTTCCACAACGGCATGACGCGCGCCACGGTGTCTTTCAGGCATTCTGTCAGCGGGATTTCTTGCGGCTGGAGTTGGGTGTAGCGCAGGTCGTTTTTCTCGCAGCGAGGATCGTCTGCGGTCAGGGCAGGGGGCGGGGTGTCGTAGCTGCGGCGCCAAACCAGCACCTGCTCGTCGCCATATTTTTGCGCTGTCTCAGACTTGTTCAGCCCCTGCAAGCCGCCATAGTGACGCTCATTGAGCTGCCAGCGCTTGTTCACAGGCAGCCAGGTGCGCTCCATTTGGTCCAGGCAGTGCCACAGGGTCCAGATGGCGCGCTTGAGCACCGAGGTGTACGCCACGTCGAACTCAAACCCGGCCTCTTTGAGCAGGCGGCCCGCTTGCTGGGCTTGGGCGACGCCGGTGGGGGTGAGGTCGACGTCGGTCCAGCCTGTGAAGCGATTTTCCAGATTCCAGGTGGATTCTCCGTGACGGATGAGAACAAGTTTGTACATAAGTGGGTCCGCGGAGTGCGCAGTCAAAAAAAGACAATTCTATAATCCCCAATTTACCCGCTCGATGCCGGCTGTAGGGTGGCCGTGCGGGTTTGTTTTTGACGCACAAGGCCGCACCGTGAACTTCCTCCTCGCAGACTACAACTGGGCATTGATGTTGGTCGCCCTGATTTCAGGGGGCCTGCTGGGCTGGCCCCTGTTGCAACGTGTTCAAGGCGGTGCGCTCACTGCGTCTGAGGCCGTGATGCTCATCAACCGTGAGCGCGCGGTGATGATCGATGTCAGCGACGAGGCCGTCTTTGAAAAAGCCCATGCGGCGGGTGCCAAAAGCGCCCCCCTGGCCACGCTGGAGGGCTCCAAGGCCTTGCCCAAGAAAAAGACCGTGCCGGTGATTGTGTTGTGCCCGACGGGCAGCCGTGCGCCACGTGCCGTGGCCCAGCTCAAGAAGCTCGGCTACGAAAGCGTTCACGCCTTGAGTGGCGGAACGGCTGCCTGGCGTCAAGCGGGCCTGCCCATCGAAAAGCTGGAATCCCAAGCCGCCTAAGGATCTGTCATGGCCCACGTCAAGATGTACACCACCCAGGTCTGCCCCTACTGCCAGCGTGCCAAAATGTTGTTGCAGCAACGCGGTGTGACCCAAATCGAAGAAATTCGCATTGACCTCTTGCCCGAGGCGCGCGACGCCATGATGCAACTCACGGGACGGCGCACCGTGCCGCAGATTTTCATTGGCGACACCCACGTTGGCGGTTGCGATGAGCTCATGGCCCTCGACCAGCGCGGTGGCCTGCTGCCCCTGCTGGCGGCTTGAGCAGCCAGCGCGGCAAGCCCGTTATGCTCCTTGTGTTGCTTGTTTAAACGCCTTTATCCTTCATGGGCCCCCTGGGCCCTTCACCGAGACCCCTCATGGCTGACACCGATACCGTTACCTCCACCAACCCCGTGTTCAACATTCAGCGTGTCTACCTCAAAGACTTGTCGCTGGAGCAACCCAATTCGCCCCAGATCTTGCTGGAGCAGGCGCAGCCCCAGGTCGATATCAACCTCAGCTTGGGTGCCCAGGCAGTGGCCGAGGCCATCTATGAGGTGGTTGTCACCGCCACCGTCACCACCAAGGTGAACGATAAAGTTTTGTTCCTGGTTGAGGCCCAACAAGCCGGTATCTTCGAGATTCGCAATATCCCCGAAGAGCAGCTTCAGCCCATCATCGCCATCGCCTGCCCGAACATCATCTTTCCTTACTTGCGTGCCATCGTCTCGGATGTGTGTACCCGTGCGGGGTTCCCGCCCGTGCTGCTGTCCGAGGTGAACTTCCAGGGCATGTTTGAAGCCCAACAGGCCGAAGCTGCAGCGGCCGCCAACGCGGCCATTGCGTCTGCGAACGGCTCCACTCCTGCCTGACGACCGGCCCATGCCCACCGAGTGTGTGGCGCCGCGTTTGACCTTGCTGGGGGCTGGCGCCTGGGGCACGGCGCTGGCGGTGCACGTGGCGCAGCGGCACCCGGTGTGCTTGTGGGCCCGTGATCCCCAGCAGGCCGCACACATGCAACAGCAGCGCGCCAACGCGCTGTATCTGCCTGGCATTGCGCTGCCCCCTGCGTTGCAGGTGACGGCCGATTTTGACCACGCTCTGGCCCAGGCGCCGCAGGGCCTGTGGGTCATCGCGACCCCGATGGCAGGTTTGGTCGAGGTGCTCAAGCGCCTTGAGCAAGCAGTGACAAGGCAAGCCATGCCTTCGAGGCCGCGGGTTTTTTGGCTTTGCAAGGGCTTCCAAGACGGCACCGCTGCCCTGGGCCATGAGGTCGCTCAGGCGGTGGCGCCGTCCTTGCGTGTGGGTGTGCTGTCCGGGCCCAGTTTTGCGCTTGAAGTGGCGCGTGGCCAGCCCACCGCGCTGGTGGCTGCCAGCACCGACACGAGTTTGTGCGAGGACGCTGTAGCGGCCCTGCATGGCGGCGGTTTGCGGGTCTACACCAGTGCCGACCCCATCGGGGTCGAGGTGGGTGGGGCTGTGAAAAACGTGCTGGCCATTGCCACCGGGATTGCTGACGGCTACGCTCCACATGGCTTGGGCATGAATGCTCGGGCTGCGCTGATCACCCGCGGTTTGGCTGAAATGACGCGCTTGGGAGTGGCTTTGGGAGCGCGGCCTGAGACCTTCATGGGCCTGTCGGGCTTGGGCGACCTGGTGCTCACCACGACCGGCGACCTGTCGCGCAACCGCCAGGTGGGTTTGCGCTTGGCACAGGGCCTGCCTTTGTCGCAGATTTTGACCGAGCTGGGGCATGTGGCTGAAGGCGTGCGCAGTGCGCCCATGGTGTTGCAGCGTGCCCGTGCCAGTGGGGTTGAAATGCCCATCACCGAAGCGGTGGTGCGGGTGCTTGAGGGGCAGCAGACCGCGGCTCAAGCGCTTGAGATGCTCATGGAGCGGCGAGCGCGGCCTGAGCACGATTGAGTGCGAGTGCCGTCACGGCCTCTCATCACCTGGACGGGGTACGGGTACCCCGTTTCGGTGGATTTGAAAGGTTGAATAGTTGCGGGGCCCATAGTGAAGTACACAGGCTGCTGGATTCCCGCCTGCGCGGGAATGACGTGGGGATATGCCAACCCCTGCGCCCGTCATCCCCGCCTTCTCCCGTCATCCCCGCGCAGGCGGGGATCCAGGCGGCCGCCTCAGGGGCGCTATGCCGGCGCGCTGCATTCCTCCCAGCTCAGCTTGCCCATTCGCCACCTGTTCGCTTTGGAAAAATCAACCTTTCTCATCAAAAAACTGAAATAGGTTTGTTTGAAACCCCGGCCTTCAGGCCGGAGAGCCCCGAAGGGGCGACTCGTTGGGAGGGGATGCAAACCCCTTCCAACAGCTTACTCACCGACCTTGAGGTCGGTCGAATTTTTGCTCCACTGAGACGGGGTATTAGAACAACTCGCCCTGGCCGTCTGGCGCGGCCCGGGTGCGGCGCTTTGGGGCCGCTTTGGGTGGCGAGCCGCTCTTTCGCGATCCGTGTTTGTGCTGAATGGCGTCGGCCTCGGTCAGTGCTTCGCGGGTCTTGCGCAGGCCGTACAGCTTGTCTTTTGCTGCCGCCACCGATGTGCGTTCGTCGACGATGGGGGGCGGATACGCCGCGGTGCCGATCTCCGGCACCCACTGCCGGATGTACTGGCCCTGCGGATCCTGGTCGTGCGCCTGTTTGGCCGGCGAGTAGATGCGCAGTGTGTTGATGCCCGTGGTGCCGGACTGCATCTGCATCTGGCTCCAATGAACTACTCCACCCTATGCTGCGCAAAGGATGGAGTTTCACGGGGAGCGTGAGCAGCCCCGTATAGGCGCGGTTCCCGGCCTGTGTCTTCAGCCTCCAAGGCCCATCGCAACACAACTCGTGCTGCTGCGATGTCT
>JANMGB010000324.1:0-30512 GCA_031374415.1 Burkholderiales bacterium | reverse complement strand
TAGTACCCCGTCTCAGTGGATTTGAAAGGTTCGAAGTCGATGGATTCATTCGTCAGGCTAGGCGCAAACCGCAGCGATACCCTTTGGTATCGCGAGGATTTGCAACGACGCATGGCGGATGAAGACACGGCTTCCAACCTTGCAAATTCACTGAGACGGGGTACTAGGGCCTGTTGGGGAAAAACATCGCCAGTCATAGAGCGGCCTCTTCAACAGGCCCTAATGTTTTCCCTGCCGCTTGCCCGAAATAGCCCCCCTCACCGCCGCTTTTCCTGGCCTGCGGTCATGTCGTGTCCCGTAAGCTCAAGACACTTACCATCCGCTCTCTAGCCTGAGCGCTGCCCATGTCTGCAGACGATCAAGTCACAGTGACCCGTACGTTTGTCAGCACACAACTCCCCTTATTTGTGTGCGACCTCAGCGCGATGCCCGATCCGCTCCGTCTGGCCGCTGAGGCGTTACAAGAGCTGCGACAAGCTCACCCAGAGTCGACACCCTCCAATGTGCGCGCGGTGTACATGAGCCCTTGGAAAAGTCACACCCTCAATCCCAAGTTAGGCCCATTGTGCGCAGCCGTCACCAACCTTGCTAGAGTCGCCGCACGTGGGATAACCGGGTCCGATTTGGCTGCATTGAGTGTGGAGTTGGTCGTGACGGACTGTTGGGGAGCCATTTATGAGTCTGCCGACTCGACCTCCCGGCACAACCACTTCCCTGCCGAGTTTGCCGCCGTCGCCTACCTTGAGGCCGCGGCGGATTGTGCCCCCATCGTTTTTTCTGGTACCACCCCCGTGCAGCCGCGACCTGGCATGGTGTTGATTTTTCCGGGCATCCTTGACCACGAGGTGCCGCCAACAGCCGGGCGGCGAACTGTGGTGGCCTTGAACCTTTACAAGAAGGCGACGTTCGCTTGAAGATAACTATCTCCCAGCAAAGCCGGCGGGTCTCCCAACGGACTACCGGTCATCTTGATCGTGATGGAATTTCTCAAGGGACTGCAGCGGCGTGCCATTGACCTGTTTGCACGCAGTCACGGACCTCTCCTGCACTTGCCGTGAGTGGAGTCCAAGTCCGACAGCATCCTCGTACCCCGTCTCAGTGGATTTGAAAGGTTGATCTCGCCAAGGCGAACAGGGGGCGCATTGGCAAGCTGAGCTTGCAGGAATGCAGTGCGCTCGGGCCTGTTGCGCCTCAGGCACCCTCCTGGATCCCCGCCTGCGCGGGGATGACGGGCGCAGGAGCTGGCATCTCACCACGTCATTCCCGCGCAGGCGGGAATCCAGCAGCCTGTGTACTTCACTATGGGCCCCGCAACAGTTCAACCTTTCAAATCCACTGAGACGGGGTACTAGGCACCCGTGCCACATGCATGTATGCTCAGCCGTTTTACTCAAAGGGATCGACATGGCACTGGCAAAGAAGAAGCGCGTAGGCAAGAGAACCATTTCTGCCAAACAAGTCAGAAAGACGGCAAGTGGCAGGAAGCGCCGCAAATCCGATGGGACCCAGCCCCCGAAAGCGGTAACTCCAACTTCGACACCAGCGGCGTCCTGACTACTCGGGCAAGTAGATCGCGGATACCGCAGTCGATTCTGCGCGCTGCCGGATGCTGTGGAGCGATTGAGCCTTACCGAGCGTTGCCGGCATCTCGCTGCGCGGCAAGCTGCCTCTCGAAACTTAAACGCGCCTCTTCCAGTGCTTGCTGAATCGCACGCCGATGTTCTGCTGCCAGTTCGACCGGGCGTTCAATAGTGATGCGCACACCCTGCTCGCGCGCGAGAGCCAGTTTCACCTGCAGTCGTGTGCCCATCAGAAAACGCCCGGTAAATTATCCGCATCGAGCGATGCAGCCAGCGAAGCGTCGGGGTGGCAACTCCTCGGCCCCCATGGTGCGAACGGATGCAGCGGGATCCGGTCGAGGTGGTCGTGGATGTCACGCAGCCGTTCGTATTCGTTTTCGTCGTAGCGCTGTGCCTCATCGCAGAACAGCGCGACAGTACCGATGCCAGCGCGGCTGCAGGACTGTGGCCGGATCGCGCTTGCCGCCTGTCCCCGCCGTCTCGGCGAGCGTCACTGGCGGTGCATGGTGCAACACTACACTGGCAGGCGCAGGGTTTGAGCATCGGTACCGTGTCAACCTACCTCAGCTCTTTGAGGGGCTTGTGTGGCTGGGTGGGCAAGCAGGGCATGGTGCACTGGACTTGCGCAGCAGGTAGATGTCCATCACCCAACCCTGTTCGGCACGGGCCGCCGCCCGAGCCTCCAGAATGAGTGGGGCGGTGCTGGCCAGAGGCCCTTGCAGAAGTACCTGCTGCGGCATGCCAAGGTAAGCGCCCCAGTAGATGTGCAAGCCCTTAGGCGCCAGCGTCTCGAAGGAACACGTGCCGTCGAGCATCACGACCACGGTGTCCACGCCGGTCGGCCAGCCAGCCTCACGCAATTGGCGCCCGGTGGTGATCAGCACCGGAGCCGCCAGCGTGTTCAGCGGAATGGCGTGCGCGGCGGTCAGCAACTGCAGGCTGGTGAGGCCTGGGATCACCTCGACGCGCAGTGTCAGGCCCTCGGCCCGCAGGCGCTGAGCGATGCGCAGGCTGGAGTCGTAGAGCGTCGGATCGCCCCAGACCAGCAGCGCCACACGTCCGCCTTGTGGCTGGTGTGCAGCGATCAATTGCGCCCAGGTCGCAGCAATCGAAGCATGCCAGTCGTGGACGCTATCAAGGTAGGTACCCGCCGCGGCGTCGCGCACGGGCAGGTCGAACTCGATCACCCGTGTCGACCCGCTGAGGTGGGTAGCACAGACAGTGCGCCTCAGCTCAGCCAAGTCGGCCTTGTCTGCGCCTTTTCGCGGGATCAGGATCAGGTCGGCACGGTTCAGCGCCCCGATGGCCTGAAGCGTCAGATGCTCGGGATGTCCAGTGCCGATGCCAATCAGCAGCAGCTCGATCATCGGCATGGCGGGCATGCTTGCACGGAGATCAGGTTGCGCGGTGTAATCGTGGCGTCACGAACACCGTGCCCCCCAGCCCTCGCAGCGCTTTGGCACCGGCCAACAAGGCCAGGTCGATCAGTGGCTCCAGCAGGACGACCGTCATGTAGGCTGCACCGAAGCTGCCGACACTTTGCAGCGTCTCGACGCCGAAGCCGCGACCGTAGATCGTCCAGAAGGCCACCCAGGCGATGATGCCACCCTGGAACATCACCGACATCTTGAGCACTTGCGAGTAGCCCAGGTCGACATACGGCATGTTGGCGGGCAGCACCCGCTTGGCCAAGGCTTGCATGGCGAAGAGCGCGGCCAGCAGCGTGGTCATGTTCATGCCGTATTGCGGCAGGTCCTGCGGCTCGAAGACCAGTCCTTGGATTGCCAGCCCCACGGCCAGGCCGATGGCCGTTGGCGCCGCACCCAACACCAGGAACAGCGACGAACCGAGGATCAGGTGCACTTCGGACACGCCGACAGGCTGGTGTGGGAAGACCTCGAAGAAGACGAATACCAGCGCGGCAGCGATGACGCTGCGCAGTAGAAGTGAGAGGGCTCCCTCGTCGCGGATGTGGACCAGGGACAGGCGGCCTGCATAGAGCGTACAGGCGGTGGCTGTGGCGTAGGACAGCAAGATCTTCGTGCCATCGACGATTCCGGGTTCCATGTGCATGGTGGGGTTTCCTTGAAGTGGAGGCACCAGGTGGTGCCGGGTTGAGGATTGGAGGGGGAGGTGTTTTCAGCTCGCTGGCGGCGCCAGGTGGATCGGGTGCTCAGGCGGGGAACCGTCGAACGCTGCGATCGGCCTGAAGCGCCGGTCGTAGTCGCTGGCGTAGAGGCGGCTTTCGGCAAAGCCCTCGGCGGCGAGTGCAGGACCGATAAGGATCAGCGCCGTGCGCTCCACACCAGCGCCCATGGCGGCCTCAATGGTGGCCAGCGTGGCACGGACGATCTTCTCGTCGGGCCAGCTGGCGCGGTAGACCACGGCAACCGGGCACGCGCTACCCAGGGTCGGTGTCAACTCGGCCACGACCTCGGCAAGCCGGTGGATCGACAGGTGCACCGCCAGCGTGGCACCCGTGGCAGCGAAGCGGGACAGGCTTTCACCAGGCGCCATCGGCGAGGCGCGGCCCGACGTGCGCGTCAAAACGACCGATTGCGCCAGGCCGGGCAGCGTGAGTTCCGCACCCAGTGCTGCCGCCGCTGCGGCGAAGGCCGGAACGCCGGGCGTGACGGTGTAAGGGATGCCGGCCTCGCGCAAGCGGCGCAGTTGCTCGCCCATCGCTGACCACACCGAGAGGTCACCCGAATGCAAGCGGGCCACGTCTTTGCCAGCCGCGTGGGCAGCCAGCATCTCGACCATGATCGTGTCGAGATCGAGTGGTGCGGTGTTGACAGTGCGCGCGCCCGGCGGGCAATGCGCAAGGATGGCTTCGGGCACCAGCGAGCCGGCGTAGAGGCACACAGGGCAGGCGGCGATCAGGTCGCGCCCGCGCAGGGTCAGTAGATCGGGTGCACCAGGGCCGGCGCCGATGAAGTGGATGGTCATGGGCAAGTCCCAGGGTGATCGAGGGTCGCAATGGCACAGGTGGCCAGGTGGTCGCTTGATACCGAGCGCGGGTGCAAGAGCTTCGCGCCCGGCCCGCCATGCATCAGCGCGGTGGCCAGTGCCGTTGCTTCGGCCGTGCTGCCGCTGCTTCGAAGAGTGCGCACGGTGGCGCTGTCAGTCAAGGTGGGGGTGGCTGCAACGTGCGCCGGCGCAACCGCGCACAGGGGCAGACCGAGCTCAGCAACCAGGGCGCGCAGGCAGTGGGCATCCGCCTTGTCTTGCGCCACCGCAAGCAGTGTGATGGCGTGGACCGATGTTGTCGCGAGCTGCGCTTGCTTGAGTGCCTGGGTCAAGGCATCCCGCAGTGAGGCCGGCGTCGCAGCGCTGCGAAACCCAAAACCGGCCACCGTGCGTCCAACTGGCGTTTCCTGGCTCATCGCGTCACGCTCCATTGGATGATCGGGTAGGCGGCGCGCCAGCCGCGCCGTGTGCCCAGCGGTACAGCCTCTGAAAATTCGAAACGAAGCAGCTTGCCACCCGCTCGGGCATGCCATGCGCTAAGCACAGCTTCAGACTCCAGCGTCACCGCATGAGCGACCACACGGCAGCCCGGGGGCAGAGCATGCCACAGGTGCATCAGAAGCTCGTCGCTGAGCCCGCCACCGATGAAGACCGCATCGGGCGCAGGCAGGCCTGCCAAGGCCTGGGGCGCGGTGCCTGTCACCAGCACCAGACGATCGGCGCCCAGGCGATCGGCGTTGCCACGCAGTCGCGCTGCACGGGTCGGATCGGCCTCGATGGCCACGGCGTCACATCGGGGGTGCGCCAGCAGCCATTCGATACCCACCGACCCGGAACCCGCACCGATGTCCCACAGCCGCTCGCCAGCATGGGGTGCCAGGGCGCACAGCGCCAAGGCCCGAACTCTTTGCTTGGTGATCTGACCGTCATGTGCGAATACGGCGTCGGGCAGGCCCGCGCTCTGGGGCAAGGCCAGTCCCGTTCCAGCGACTTGCAAGGCGACGGCCACCGGGTGGTGCACATCGCTCAGGTCGAAGGTGGCGGCGAGCGCGTCGCGCAGCCGCTCGCGTGGGCCACCCAGGGCTTCAAGCACGGTCAACGCGGTGGCACCGAAATCCGTATCCACGAGGTACCGTGCCAGGTCGGCCACGGCCGCACCGTCACGCAGCAGCACTAACAGCCGCGCGCCCTGGCACAAGTGCGGGCGCAAGCGTGTCAACGGCGCGGCGTGCAGACCGAGGCATGTGACATGTTCCAGTGCCCAACCCAGGCGCGCAGCGGCCAGACCGAAAGTCGACGGTGCGGGCAGCGCGTGCCACTCGTGCGCAGCGAGGTGGCCTGTCACTGAGGTGCCTGCACCGAACCAGAACGGATCGCCGGAGACCAGCATCACCAACCGGCGCCCGCGCTGTGCCAGTAACATGGGGATGCCATCGGCGAACGGCACCGGCCATTCGAGTCGCTCGGCGCTGAGGTTGGGGCATAGCGCCAGATGGCGCGCGCTACCTGCCACGACCTCAGCCGATTCGAGCGCCGCACGGCTGATGGGCGACAAGCCGTGCGCGCCATCTTCGCCCAGCCCGATGATCGTCAACCAAGGGGAGTGTCCATTGAACTCAGCCATGCGCAACATCCTTGTCCTCGGCGGCACGCTGGAGGCCAGCGCCCTGGCGCTGGCCTTGGCCAAACTTGGCGAACGTGCCGTGTTGTCGTATGCCGGCCGGGTGGCCCAGCCCAGGGCACAACCGATCGCTGTGCGTGTCGGTGGCTTTGGTGGCGTGCCCGGGCTTGTGCGGCATCTGCGCGAGCAGGGAGTGACCCACCTCGTTGATGCCACCCATCCGTTTGCCTCGCAGATGAGCAGCAACGCAGTCGCGGCCTGCACGCTGACCGGCGTGCCGTTGTTGGCGCTGACCCGAGCCGCCTGGCATCCCGGCGTGGGCGACTGCTGGCAGATGGCGGCGGATGTCCCTGCCGCAGTCGCCGCGCTGCACGGGCCGCCGCTGCGCGTCATGCTGGCCCTGGGACGCATGCATCTGGCAGCTTTTGCGGCCCAACCGCAGCATCACTACATCCTGCGCCTGGTCGATGCGACCGACGACGCGCCGCCACTGCCACAGTCGACAACCATTGTCTCGCGCGGACCGTTCAACGTTGCGAGCGACATCGCCTTGATGCGCACGCATCGGGTCGATATCGTGGTCTGCAAGAACGCCGGTGGCACGGGCGCGAAGGCCAAGCTGGACGCCGCGCGCAGCCTGAACCTGCCGGTGGTCATGGTGGCCCGGCCGACGATCCCCGTGCGGGCGGAGGTGACCCGCGTGGACCAGGTGCTGCAGTGGCTGGGTCATTCGCCAGCCCCTTCGGACACCTCGGGCGGCGCACTGCGCGGCGTGTAAATCCACGGCATGCCGTCGCGCGCGATCACCCTTGTCAGGCTGGAGCCAACGATGACAACGGTGCGCATGTCGGCCATCTCAGGCTGCGCTTCGCTCAGTGCGACAACGCGCAGGGTCTCCTGCGGGGTGGACACCGCGTGGGCAAAGATCACTGGGCGCGCGGGGCTCCCAGCCATGGCACACGCCTCGCGCAGCACGGCCAAGGCACGGGTGAAGCCTTGTGGGCGTGAGGCCGAGCGGGGGTTGTAGAGAGCCATCGCGAAGTCAGCCTGCACCGCCAGCCGCAATCGGCGCTCCACGAGTGCCCAGGGCTTGAGGTTGTCTGACAGGTTGATAGCGCAGAAGTCGTGGCCCAGCGGCGCCCCGACCCGCGCTGCCGCAGCGAGCATCGCGGTGATGCCAGGCAGCACCCTCACGTCCAGCGTGCGCCAGGTGGCGGGGCCCGCCTCGATGGCCTCGAACACGGCCGCGGCCATCGCGAAAACGCCCGGATCGCCAGACGACACCACCACCACACGCCGACCTTCACCGACCATGCGCAAGGCGAGGACGGCACGGTCCAGCTCGGCCCGGTTGTCACTGGCGTGTCGTGTGAGCCCGGCGCGTGGCACCACCCGGGCGACGTAGGGCAGGTAACCCACTACATCGGTAGCCACGGCCAACGCCGCTGTCACCTCAGGGATCACCCAGTCGTCAGCACCCGGACCGAGCCCGGCGACAACGAGCCAACCCTGCGCCCCAGCGCCCTGCCCTGTCTGATGGTGAACAACGCTGTTTATCATGTGCTGCTCATTCAGAAGGAATCCGGCCGTGGTGGCTCATGGCCGCCGCCCCTGGCCGTGCACTAACACGATCGAAAAATACGGCGTGACGCGGCCTTCTGCCTGCGCCAGCCGAACCACCGTCTGTCCTGACATGGTGGCGAACTCCACCAGCCAGGCCTCGTCCAAGCGGCCGGCGGTGGCCAGTGCGCGCCGCACCTTGTCGATGTGGCGGCCGATCTTCATCACGACCAGAGCGTCGCTGTCAGCCATGTGCCCCGCGAGCCTGTCTTCGGGCAGGGTGCCCATCAACACGGTCAACACATCGTCGCCCCAGGTGATGGGCTGGCCGGTGGCCGTCCACGCGCCCGACATGCCGGTGATGGCCGGCACCACCTGGACCGGGTGGGTCTCGACCAGGCGGGTATAGAGGTGCATGAATGAGCCATAAAAGAACGGGTCGCCCTCACACAACACCACCACGTCGTGACCAGCGTCTGACAACGCGCGCAGGCGTGCTGCACAATCAACGTAGAAGGCCGACAGCGTCTGGTTGTAAGCCGGGTCTTGCAACGGGATTTCAGTGGTAACGGGGTACTCCATCGCATGTTCCACCACGCCTTCGGGCAACAGGCCTTCGACGATACGCCGGGCCTGCCCAGGGCGGCCGGCTTTGCGAAAATACGCGACGTGGGTGGCACCGCGCAGCAGGCGGTGGGCGCGAACAGTCATCAAGTCCGGGTCGCCCGGGCCCAGGCCCAGACCGTAGAGTGTGCCAAGGGAGGTCATTCCAAACGGCTCCCCAGCGCGTTGATGGCCGCCACGGTGATGGCACTGCCACCCAGTCGCCCAGCCACGGTGCAGCAAGGCGCCGGCTGCTCTGCCCACAGGGCATCCTTTGATTCCGCCGCGCCGACGAAACCGACCGGGCAGCCGACAATGGCCGCAGGCCGGGGACAACTCGGGTCTTGCAGCATGTTGAGCAGATGGAATAAGGCGGTTGGTGCATTGCCAATGGCCACCACAGCGCCTTGCAGGTGCGGCCGCCAGAGTTCGAGCGCGGCGGCGGAACGGGTGGTCGACATCGCCTTGGCCAGCTCGGGCACTGTCGGGTCGTGCAGTGTGCACAGCACCTCGTTGTCGTGCGGCAAGCGCGTGCGGGTCACTCCCTGGCTGACCATGCGCGCATCGCACAAGATGGGCGCACCAGCAACCAGGGCCGCCCGTGCCGCACGCACGAAGCCGGCCGAAAAACGCAGGTGCGCCTCCAGGCCGATCTGGCCGGCAGCATGGATCATGCGCACCGCGACCGGCTCGTCGTCGGCATCGAAGCGGGCGAGGTCGGCCTCGGCACGGATCATGGCGAAGGAGCGTTGGTAGATGGCTGCGCCATCGGTTTCATAAACGTACATCAAAGGGCTCCGATGAATGAGCGAAGGGCTTCAGGCGCGAGCCCGTGGTGCGATGGGGTGTCCCAGGCGCAAGCGCCGCGCACGAGGTCGAAGTGGCCGTTGCGGCCTACCAGGGTGATGTCGGCTGCCTGAGCGCGTGCGCAGCCTTTGGCACAGCCGGACACATGCAAACTGTGGCGCGCGCCGAGGACGACTGTCGCGAGAACAGGCGCGAGTGAACGGGCAAGGACGCGAGTCTCCACCGTGGCCGACGGACATGACGGTGCGCCCGGACAGGCATCAACGCGCAGCAAGGGATCGTCAGCCGCCGTGAGGAACTCGCTCGAATTGCAGTGAGTGCCGGCCTCCAGAATCAGTGCGCGGTGCGGCGTCAGGCGCAGTGCCACGGCGCCGCTGGCGCGCAGCAGGCGAGCAAGGGCGGCGGCCTGGATTTGGCCAAAAGCCACCCCGTAGACCGGCCCGAGTGCAGCGTTGCCGGGACGCGGCAAATCAGCGGGCGGCGCTGGAGGCTCGAGCGCTTGCAGGTCGTGGGGAAGTGGGTGGGTCAGCAGGTGGCGACGCATGCGCCGGGATGCCGGTTCCAGCGATCGCGCGGTCGCGGCAAACCAGGCGGCCAGGGCAAGCGCCACATCCACGGCATCCGCCCGAGTGACCGGGTGGCCAAGCTCAGCACCATCGGCACGCACAATCAGCCCACCTGACCGGGCGCGCTCGATGCGCACATCGGCCGAGGCGGTGCCCAAGACCGGCGCCGGTCCCGCGTCAACCGAGAAGCCGAACTTGGGCGGCAAGGCGGGCAGCCCGCCAAGGCGCGCCGACAGCTCGGTGGCGACGCGCTCGGTGTCATCGCCAGCTTGCCAGCAAGGCGTCACGAGGATAGCGGGCCAGGCTTCCCGCGCCGCGTCGGCATCCAGCAGGCCCAGGTGGCAGAGCTCATCAATCACCGCGTCATGGGAGCATGGCATCACACCTCGGAGCTGCAAGTTGGCGCGGTTGCTCAGGTCGATGAGCCCCGAGCCGAATCGCTGTGCCACCTCGCAGAGCCCGAGGGCCTGCGCGACTGTCAAGCGCGCCAGGTGGGGGCGCACACGCACCAGCAGGCCATCGCCTGAGGCCATGGCGCGATGGGCACCAGGACACCAGCCCTTGGCTGCGGGGCGCAAGCCAGGCGCGCCTGCGGGCGGGCCCGCTGTAGGGATGTCCAGGCGGGTCATGGGCGCAGGCACCGGTTCAACACGCCGGGTTCGAAGTGGCGATCCACCATGTCGGCCAGTCGATCCAGACTGGCATCGAGCGTGTCCGTCCCAGCACCGAACAGCGCACGCATGACGGCCGGCGATTCGAACAGACCGTGGGCGTAAACCCCCAGAACCGGGCCTCGCTGCCAGCCGATCACCGTGCCGCTGCCGTCGTGCAGGACGCTGGTGAGCGGTGCGCTCGGCACATCGTCACTGGGCGCGGTGATGCCGGTCCGAATCTCGTAGGCGGGAGCGTCAATGCCGGTCAGCGCCTGCCAGGGTGGCTGCAGGTCGGCGAAACGCGCTCGCACCACCAGTACACGCTTGGGTGCGACATAGCGGGTGTTCAGCGGCAGCAGTCCGAGGCCAACCTGGGTGCCCGGTGAGCCGTCCAGGCCTAGCGGATCGCTCAACACCGTGCCCAGCATCTGCAAGCCACCGCAGACACCAAGCACCCGTTTGCCCTGGCCCACGTGACGGGCAATGGCGGCCTCCATCCCCCGCTCTCGCAGCCAGCGCAGATCGCCACTGACCTGCTTGGAGCCAGGCAGGATGATCCAGTCCACCGCGTCCAGCTCGGCCGCGTGGCGGGCCCAGCTCAGCCGCAGGCCGGGCACCTGGCGCAGCGGCTGGAACTCGTCGAGGTTGCTGATGCGCGGGTAGGCCAGCACGGCCACCCGACAGCTTGGCGCCTCGCCATCGCCTGTGGTCGCGGCGTCAAACACGCCGTCTTCGTCAGGCAGGCCATGGCCACGCTGCATCGGCAGCACGCAGACGGTGGGCACGCCCGTCAGGCGCTGAAGGTGTTCGGGCCCGGGCGCAAGCAAGGTCGGGTCGCCGCGGAATTTGTTGAGCACAAAACCAGCCAGCGTGGGCTTCAGATCATCGGGCAGCAGCGCCCAGGTACCGTAGAGGTGGGCAAAGGCGCCCCCGCGGTCGATGTCGGTGACGACCAGACTCTCAAAGGCCCCCGCAGCTTGCGCCCAGCGAGCGGTGCCAAGGTTGACGTAGTCGTGCTCGGCCAGGTTGATCTCCGCAGGCGAACCAGCCCCCTCGATCACCAGGAGTTCGTGCTGGGCGTGCAGGCGCAAGAAGCTTTCGCGCGCCGCCGCACTCAGCTGGACGCTGCGCTCGCGCCAGGGCAGGCGCGACAAGTCATCCCTCACGAGGCCTTGCAACACCACCTGGCTGGCGGTGTCGCGCTCAGGCTTGAGCAGCACCGGGTTCATGTGCACCGTCGGCGTCACGCGGGCCGCCAGGGCCTGGAAGTACTGCGCTGCGCCGATTTCGCCGAACCCACCGTCCGGCCCAGGGACCACACGTGCGTTGTTGCTCATGTTCTGCGCCTTGAAGGGCGCCACATTGATGCCGCGCTGCGCCGCCCAGCGGCACAGCGCGGTGGCCAGCAGGCTCTTGCCCGCACCGCTGCTGCTGCCCCAGACCATCAGGCTGCGCGTCATACCAGGCCTCCCGAGGCACTGGCGTCTGTTGGAAGCAGCACCGCAGCCGGCAGCATCCAACACTCCCCATGACGCGACGCGACAGGCCACTGCTCGGCTCGAATAGGCAACGGCTGCCCGCTTGCCAACCATCGCCGCGCGAGCATCCAACCGGCGTGTGCCACGATGACAAGGGGTGCCGCAGGCGCTTGCCAGGCGGCCACCCGCGCAAACACTTCGTGGAGGCTTTCGCCGCCACCGGGCCGGTGGTTCAGGAACGCGCCACACCAGGCATCAACCTCGGCACTGGGGATCTGCGACCAAGCCAGGCCGTCCCAGCGGCCGAAGTCCATTTCGAGCAGCGCGGGAAGCTGCTCGTGCCGCCAGCCCCAGCGTCGCAGCCAGTGCCCGACGGCTGCGCAGCGTTGCAGCGGTGAGGTCAGCACCCGTCGTGGCAAACCTTGGCGGCGTGCGATGTGGCGGATGCGGTGCGCCAAGCGCTTGGCACGCCGCGGGTCTAGCCCCAAGTCAGTGCGGCCGATGCAACGACCCGCGGCTTCCCGCGCTCGGGGGTGACGCCAGACCCACAGCTGACCGGCAAGCTCACGCATGGCGGCCCCCGACGAGTGGCAAGCACGCCAGCCAGGCCAACAGACCGACCAGCTCGACGATCTGCTGTGTTGCGCCCAGCGTGTCGCCGGTGAAGCCCCCAAGGCGGCGGCGCAGCCAGCGCGCGCAACACAGCGTGGCCAATGCGCAGGCCACCAGGGCAGACAGAGCCACCCCCAGCGCAGGCGCCAGAGAACACGCCCCAACCCAGACCATGAGCCCCACGACAGCACCGCTGGCGAGCCCGACCCAGAGCAAGGCGACAGACAACCCGCTGCCGCTCACGCGCGTGGCCAATGGCTTGGCCTTGGCATGCTCGGGGTCACCGGCATAGGGCAGACGCCATACCAGCCAAACCGGGGCTGCGCGCGACACTGCATGCGACCAGACGAGGACCATGGCGGCCCAGGCCAGGCCTTCGGTATGAGTGGAGCGCGCCAGTCCCGCCACAGCCGTCACCTTGAGCACCAACGCCAGCACCAACGCCACCGCACCGTAGCTGCCGATGCGCGAGTCCTTCATGATGTCCAGCGCGCGTTCGCGGCTCACTGCGCCACCCAGAGCGTCGCAGGTGTCAGCCAAGCCGTCTTCGTGGAACGCTCCGGTCAACCACACCGTGGCCACCAGACTGACAGCAGAGGCCACCAGTGGCGGCCACACCAGCAGCGCGAGCCAGAACACCGCAGCTGCCCACGCGCCGACGCAGGCGCCGATGAGCGGAAAGTGGCGCAGGCAGGCCTGTAGCCAGGCCGGCTCGAAGCCCACCCAGCGCGGTACCGGCACGCGCGTGAGGAACTGCAGCGCGGTGAAGAACAGGCGCAGCTCTTGTCTCATCGCAACGGGTCGATGGAGGCCTCAAGATCACACTGCCGACTCACGCAGGCCGACTCGAAGCTGGCCATCTCGTCCAGCAACCGGCAGGCCGACTCGATCAGGGGCCAGGCCAGGGCGGCGCCGGAACCCTCGCCCAGACGCAGGCCCAGGCTCAACAGCGCTTGCGCGTCAAGCGTGCGAAGCATTAGGGCATGGCCAGCCTCATCGGAGCAATGGGCGAACACGCAGCGCAACAGCACCTGGGGTTGGAGGCGGGACGCCACCAGGACCGCACTGCTGGCGATGAACCCGTCGACAACGATCACCCGGCGCTCGAGAGCTGCCTGCAATACCGCGCCGGTCATCATCGCGATCTCAAAGCCACCGAACGCCGCCAGTGCGGCCAGCGGTGCGCTCGCTAGAGAATGGCGTGCCAGCACATCGCGCAGCACGCGCACCTTGCGCGCCAAGCCGGCATCGTCCAACCCGGTGCCGCGCCCGACACACCGCTCGATCGGTTGATCCGCCAAGCGCGCCAGCAGCAAAGCCGCGGCCGAAGTGTTGCCGATGCCCATTTCACCAAGAAGCAAGGCATTGCCGGGCAAGTCACGCACCACCTCGCGGCCGGCAGTGATAGCCGCCGCGCATTGCGCTTCGCTCATCGCCGGGCCGGCCAGCGAGTCGGCGGTGCCAGGGCCTATCTTGCGTTGCAGCAGGCCGGAGCGGGGCGGGAAGTCGTGGCGCACACCAGCGTCGACCACCGTCAGCGTCAAGCCATGTTGGCGAGCCAGCACACTGACCGCCGCACCACCGGCGAGGAAGTTCTCCACCATCTGCCAAGTCACGTCACTCGGATAGGCCGAAACACCTTGCGCGGCCAAGCCGTGGTCGGCCGCAAAGACCACGAGTTGGGGTCGATCGAGGCGCGGGCTTCCGGTGCCGAGGATGCAGCCAATCTGGACCGCCAGCGCTTCGAGACGCCCCAGAGAGCCAAGCGGTTTGGTCTTGCCATCGACACGGGCCTGCAGCTGGCTGCGGAGCATGGCGTCGTTCAATTCGGGGATGTCGGGGATCATGGGCATGGGGTTGGTGCGCAAATGGAAAGGGGGTGATCTGTGGGCCAGCGGCGTAAGGCGCTGAACAGCGCTTCAAGCGCCTGCGGTGCTTGCGCCGAAACGCGCATCCAGCCCGGCAGGCCAAACGACGTGGTGTCCCGCACGGCCACGCCGCAGGCGCGCAGCGCCGCGGGCGGCATCGAGGCCGGCCAGTGCGCGCACAAAAACGGCGTTACGCTGGGTGCGGGCTGCAGGCCCAGGTCGGCCAAGCCGGCGCGCAGTGAGTCGGTCCAGGACCGCAGCACGGTTCGTGCGTCAATCAGCCAGGCTTGGGTGGCCGGCTCGGTCCAGCATTCGAGCAAGCCGACGGCATGGGCACCGAGCGGCCAGGAGGGTTCGGCAGCGCGCAACGCGTCGCACCAAGTCTGCACCGGCCATGCTGCAACCTCCGGCGCGATGGCATAAGCGCCCCGGATGCCAGGCAGGCCCAAGGCCTTGTTGGGACTGTAAAGCCGGAACACGGCATCCTCAGCGTCGCTCGACCAGAGCGAGGTGCCAGTGAGCCGCAGCGGCGCGTAAGCGGCGTCCAGCACTGTGGGGGTGGCCGCAGGATCGTGTGGCGACCAGGCATCCTGGCCCAAGGGGCTGCCGGGATCGGCGCACCAGCGCAGCGTGGCGGTGGCGTCGTCAGCGCCCACCACGGCGCGGCCCCAGGCGCGTGCCGCGACACCATAGTCGCCATAGGCCAGCGCCGGCGCGGCAACTGGCCCGGGCGCGAGCCGCTGGCCCACGGCCGTGATGCGCTGGATGAATTCGCTCGCGCTGGCGGCAAGCAGGATGCGTCCCTCGTCAACGCCGTGCCAATGCGCCAAGCGTCGGCGCAGCGCGTGATAGCCCGGATCGGGGTAGCGGGTGGCATCCGTGCGGTCCAGCGCCTGCACGGCCTGCGGGCACGGGCCTGCGCCGTTGACGTTGGTGGAAAAATCCCAGCGCACAGGGCCCTGGGCGTCAGGGCCGCCGTGCACGCGGCCGATGGCGGGCGTTCTCACATCGACCTCCCTGCACAGGCCAAAATCGCCAGCCCGATCGTCAGCCCTGCGGCCCGAGAGGCGATGCGCAAGGCTTTCGTCAGGTCGGCAGCAGACGGTGACGGCGATTGCCCATTCAACGCATAAACGCCTGGCTTGCGCAAACGCACACCGAGGCGCAGTGCCATCGCACCCATCGGCCAACCGCCATTGGGCGACGCCGTGCGCGCGGCTTCGATGCGCAAGCGCTGCCAGCCCTGCCCAACGGGCCACAGCAACAGCGCGGTCAAGCGCGCGGGCAGCCAAGACAGCACATCGTCAGCCCGCGCCGCGAACTTGCCCGCCCATTCGTAGCGATCTCGGTAGCCCCACATGGCATCGGCGGTGTTGGCGAAGCGGTAGACCACGGCCCCAGGCAGGCCAGCCACCACAAACCAGAACAGCGGCGCCACCACCGAATCGTTCAGATTCTCGGCCAGCGTCTCAATGGCCGTCTCACGGATCTCGGCGTGATTCATCGCGCTCACGTCGCGGCTGGCCAAGCGCGACACCCGCTCGCGGCCGGCTTCCAGGGACTGAGCCAGGGCCTGCTCGACCGCCAGCACCTCATCACGCAGCATCCGCCATGCGAAGCAGGGTTTGAGCGCGAGCCCGAGCAGCACGGCCTGGGCCAGCCAAGGCAAGGCGGTGAGTGCGCTTTCGGCGGCGTGGGCCAGGACCGCCAGCGCAGCGGCGATGGCCCCCCATGCCAGCGAGCCACCGATGAACGCTGGCACGCGGCGCCAAGCGCACAGCCGTTGACCGAGCGGCCCGAGAAGCCGACCCAGCCAGGCCACGGGGTGCACCGCATTGGGCGGCTCACCGAAAGCGGCGTCCAGCGTCCAGGCGATCAGCAGCGCAGCGGACATCGTGCCATCCATCGCGTTCAGGCCACCGCGGCCGACAGGCAGGGCGGCAGCTTGACAAGGATGCCGCTGCGAAGGCGCTCTGGGCGCTCGTTACGCGGGAGCGCACCGTCGGCGCTGTCGGCGTGCAAGCGCGCACAGGCCAACACCTGCACAGCAGTTTCTGCGTCGGCGACCAGATCGCCGAAGTAGTAGGTGGACTTGCCCAACGCTTGAAACGCCACCGTGCAAGATCGGGCGCAGCCACTCATGCAAGCGATACCCCTCACGTGCACGCCTGCAGCCGGTTCTTTAGTGTGCAGGGCCTGAACGACTTCCAACAAAGCCTGACCAGCGGGCGGCAGCTCGCGCGACGTCCCTGCAGGCCGACAGGTGGTGCAAACGATGATTTCGGTGACAGGTGCAGTGGTCATAGGAGGGAGGGTTACGGTGCTCAGGGGTTCATTCAGGCTGGCTTGCCCGGCGCAGACCCGCGCCCCAGCGCATCGCCCAGGCGGCGCAGCGGCCGACGGTTAGCCCCGGTTCGTCGAAGTCGACGATGACAATCCGTTGTGCGCTCTGAGGAGCCGTTGCTTGCTCCAGCGTGCGGCCATCGGTCAACAGCCAAAGCCAGGATTCGACCGGGCCATTGCGGCTTGCAGCGCGGCGCAGCACCTGCTCGGCCTGGGCCAAGGCCTGCGTCAGCGGTGTGCCACCACCGCCACCCACCGGCCGCACCTGGGTCACGCTGGCAGCACGCGCGCGGCCGGGTGGCAGCCGCAGCTCCACGCCCTGGCCGCCGAAACACAGCAGCGCCACGTCGTCGCCGACGCGCGCCGCCTGCTCGATCAACAACTTGGCATGCCCCTTGGCCAAGGCCAATCGCCCGCGCCGGCGCATCGAGCCCGAGGTATCGAGCACAATGAGGTGCAAGCGGGACGGTTGCGCGACCCGCAGCGTATGGCGAAAGTGTGCCCGCTGCAGCGGGTGCGGACCCTTGGCGAGCAAAGTGGGCAGCCAGGCGATGGCGCCACCGGTAGCCTGGCGCGTTGTGGCCACCGGCAGCAGATGACGAGGCGGGACAGGCCACCGCAGACCGCCAGGCCCTGGGCGCGGGCGGCGGCTGCGGTGGCTTAAGCTTTTTTTTCATGCCAGCCTCCCAAAGAAAGTACACGCGTCGTGGCTTCCGGTCGCGGCGGCAGCGCGCCCCAATCACCCTCGGGTGCCGGGTTGGCCGGTGGGTCGACACGCTGATTCGCCTCCATCGATGGCGCCGGATGTCGCTCGGCTGGCGGCTTCTCAGGCAAAGCACCTGTGCCCTGGACTCGACGGTGCGCCAGAGCCAGCTCTGCCACCGCATCGACATCGGCTGGCGTCACCTCGACTCGCCCCTCCAAGGCCACCAGCGCACGTGCGGCGCGCAGCATGACCAGATCGGCCCGCATGCCGTCCACGCCTGCGGCCAAGGCGCAGCTGGCGGCACGATGCAGAACTGCATCGGACCAGATCAACCGAGGCAGCGCCGCACGCGCTTGGGCAATGGCTTCGGCCCAACGGGCCTGCTCGCCAGCATGCTGTTCAAGCGCCGCGAGCGGGTGCTCATCGAAGCTCAGGCGGGCACGCAAAATCGCTGTGCGCTGCTCCGCGTCGGCTGGATTGACAAGCGCCACCGACAGGCCGAAGCGGTCCAGCAGCTGCGGACGCAGCTCGCCCTCCTCAGGATTCATCGTGCCCACCAGCACGAAGCGGGCGGCATGCTGCTGGGAGATCCCGTCCCGCTCGACGGTGTTGATGCCACTGGCGGCCACGTCGAGCAGTGCATCAATCAGCGCGTCGGGCAGCAAATTCACTTCATCGACATACAACACACCGCGGTGAGCACGCGCCAGCAAGCCGGGTGCAAGGCGCAGCCGGCCGTCGCGCAGCACATCTTCGACATTCAGCGTGCCCACCAGTTGCTCGACACTGGCTGCGAGCGGCAGCGTGACAAAAGGCGCGGGACCCGAGGAGCCTTCTGAAGGCAAAAGCGCAGCCAGCGCCCGAGCCGCAGTGGACTTGGCCGTGCCACGCGGCCCGCTGATGAGCACACCGCCAATGCCTGGATCGATGGCTGCGAGTAACAGCGCGCGCTGCAACTCCGGCTGGCCGATCAACGCGCTGAAGGGAAAGGCGACTCGGGTGGCCGGCTCCACCGTCACAGTGCTTGAGCCAGACGCAGAGCCAGGAGTCAATGGGGATGTCATACCGAGTGTCATCAGAGAGGCCCTTCGCCTTGTTCTTCGAGCCGACGCTCCAGCGCCAGCAGGTGGTGTTCGATGCGCTCCCGATGATCGCCGGGGGCTTGCCACAGGCCGCGTTGCATGGCATCGAGCAGCCGTTCGCAGATGCCGCGCAGCGCCAGCGGGCTGTGCTGCTGCAGGAAGTCGTGTGTGACGTCATCGTGGAGGTAGGCGTCAGCCACAAGCGCGTACTGGTGGTCGCCCACCACGTCGGTGGTCACGCCATAGGCGAACAAATTGTCCACCGTCGCGGCAATCTCATACGCGCCCTTGTAGCCGTGCCGGCGCACGCCTTCGAGCCACTTGGGGTTGACTGCGCGCGAGCGCACAACGCGCGCCACTTCCTCGCGCAATGTGCGGATTTGCGGTGACCCTGGCACGCTGAAATCGCCGTGGTAAAGCGCCGCGGGGGCGCCGGCCAGATGCTGCACGGCGGCGGCCATGCCGCCGTGGAACTGGGCGTGATCGGCCGCATCCAGCACATCGTGCTCGCGATGATCCTGGTTGTGCAACACCACGTCGAGCCCCGTCAGTCGCTGCTCGAAGGACTGTCGGGCGGCGACGCCATGCTCGCCTTGGCCGTAGGCGAAGGCACCGGCCTGCAAGTAGGCCTGGGCGATGTCGCCACGGTCCTGCCAGAGCCCGCTGTCCAGCACCTCTTGAACACCCACGCCATAGCCCCCGGGGCGCGGGCCGAACACACGCCAAGTCGCCTCGCGCTGCGCCACATCCGTGGTCTGGCCTGCAGCCAGTGCCTCGGCCGCTTCACGCTGCACGCGAGCACGGATCGGGTTCACGTCATCGGATTCATCGTCTTCGCTGATGGCCGCCACAGCCCGCACGGCCGTGTCAAACAGGTCGATCACGTTCGGGAACGCGTCGCGAAAAAAGCCCGACACGCGCAAAGTCACGTCCACCCGGGGTCGGTTGCGAATCGCCATCGGCAATACCTCGATGTCGATCACCCGAGCACTGCCATCGGCCCACTTCGGTCGCACGCCGAGCAGCGCAAAAGCCTGCGCCACATCTTCACCCCCGGTGCGCATGGTGCTGGTGCCCCAGACCGACAAGCCCACCGCGCCGGGCATCGTGCCGTGGTCCTGCAAATGGCGTTCAATCAAGCGTTCGGCGGCGGCCAAACCCATGGCGTAAGCCGTTGGCGTCGGCACGGCACGCGTATCGACCGAGTAAAAGTTGCGCCCGGTGGGCAGCACATCGGGTCGACCACGCGACGGTGCACCGCTCGGGCCTGGGGGCACGAAACAGCCAGCCAGGCCGCGCAGCAGCTGCGCCATCTCTTGGGGGCCGCAAGCATCAAGACGGGGTCTCAACACCTGTCGCATGTGCCGCAGCACGGCCGCTACGTTCGGCCAGGCAGTGGCATCGAACGTGCCGCAGGCCTGTTCTGTCCAGGCCTGCCCCGACACCACGTGCTCCGCCACCATTTGCGCAGCCAGCAATTCCAGCCTCTCACGCGTGTGACCCGCATGGCGCCAAGCTTCCGCACTCAAGTGTTGCAAGACCGCAGGCCGCGGGCCGCGCCAAGGCAGGGCCCAGTCCGGGCTCAGCGCACTGAAGCCCCCTACCCCTTCGAGCTGAAGGTCCTGCGCCAGCGCCACCAAGAGGCTCTTCTGGCTGGGCAGCGTGCCGCCTGGAAAACGCGCCAGCGCCAGCAGCGTGTCGATGCGCTGACGGCCCTGCGGCGAAGCGCCGAAGGTATGCAGCCCATCGCGGATCTGAGACTCCTTGATCTCGCACAGATAGGCATCCAGACGATTCAACAGTCCCTCACGCGCGGCGTCATCAACCGGCCGGGTGAACCCCAGTTCTTCGTGCAGCCCTTCGCGCAGCACGCGTTCGAGAATGTCTTCGCGCAGCTGCCGTGCGCGCCGCGGGTCGAGCGACAAGGCCTCGTAATACTCGTCCATCTGCCGCTCAATCTGCTGCAACGGGCCATAGGTCTCGGCGCGCGTCATTGCAGGCATCAGGTGGTCAATGATGACGGCCTGGGTACGCCGCTTGGCTTGGCAGCCTTCACCGGGGTCGTTGACGATGAACGGGTAGAGGTGCGGCAGCGGGCCGAGGATGGCATCCGGCCAGCAATCTGGGCTCAGTGCAACGCTCTTGCCCGGCAACCATTCGAGGCTACCATGCGTGCCCACGTGGACCACTGCATCGACCTGGAAAGCGCGGCGCAGCCAGAAATAGAAGGCCAGGTAATGGTGCGGCGGCACCAGATCGGCGTCGTGGTACGAGGCCACCAGGTTGATGTCGCGCCCGCGGGCCGGCTGGATGCCGACAAAAACATGAGCAAAGCGCAAGCCGGCGATCATGAATCGGCCGCTGCGCAGCGTCGGGTCTTGCTCCGGGGCGCCCCAGCGCGCATTGACCGCACCGCGACAGTCCGCGGACAACCGATCGAAGTCCGCGAGGTAGTCAGCGAGGGCGAAGCTCTGAGCGGCCGGGCGGGCGTCATTCGCACCCTGGTCATTGGTGATGCCGCGCACCAATGCGGCAATCAGGGCATCGCCGCTGCCGGGTAAATCACCGGTGGCATAGCCGGCAGCCTGCAAGGCCTGCAAGACCGCCACGGTGGACGCAGGCGTGTCCAAGCCAACGCCGTTGGCGATGCGCGAATCGTCTGCCGGATAGTTGGCCAGAATCAAGGCGATGCGCTTGTCGGCATTCGGTTTGTCGCGCAGCACACACCAGCGGCGCGCCAGTTCAGCCACGAAGGCCATTCGCTCCGGCTCGGGCTGGTAGCGCACCACGTCGAGCTCGGTGTGCTCGCAGCGCCAGGCCAGGCCTTTGAAACTGATCGCACGCGTGAGAATGCGACCATCCACCTCGGGCAGCACCACCTGCATGGCCAGGTCGCGCGGCGCCAGGCCGTGCGCGTCAGCCAACCATTGCTCTCGGGGGCAGCCTGCGGTGATGAGTTGGAGGACCGGCGCGTCACCGGCCAGCAAGGCGGGCGAGGCATCGTCGTCCACACCGTCCAACGACGCCACAGCGAAGTTCGTCGCGTTCAGCACGACCGCCACGCGGTGTTCTGCGGCCAGCGCTTGCACCGCCGCGTGGCTGTCCGGGTTCTTGAGCGAGTCCACGGCCAATGCCAAGGCGTTCAGCCCGACATCCGCGAGTGCGACCAGCATCGCGTCGAACACCGCCGTGTTGCCGGCCTGCAGATGGGCGCGGTAAAACAGCAGCAGCGCCACCGGCGCACCGAGCTGCCACACTGCAGGTCGTGCCGCCGCTTGCGGCACATAGCGCACGGCCGACGGCAAGGGCACCGGCAACGCTGGCCGCGCACCCAGGCCGAAAGCGGCATGCCCGATGAGCGAGAAGAAGCCCTGCGCGTTCTCACGTCCGCCTTCGCGCAAGCAGCGCCACAAGTGGCGGCAATCGTCTTGCGCAGCGGTGCTGCGCAACAGCAACTGCAAGTCCTCGCCGGCGTCGCCCGAGAACATGGCCAACCACTGCCCCCGCTCACGTGCCAGCCCCATCGCCCGTTCGACCACATAGGCCCAGTCGCTCGCGCTACCCAGGTGGTCGATCACCACCACGCGGGCATGCCGCAGCACGTCATCAACATACAGGTCGACCGAGGCGGGTTGCCGCAGCCACATGAGGTTGGCCAGACGCACACTGGGGTATTGCGGGCCGAGCTGCGTGGCAACATCGGCCAGCAGGGACAAAGTGGTGTCAGCGGCGCTCAACACCACCACCGAGCCGGGCGTCTGCGCCACGCGCACCACACCCTGGCCACCGTCTTCAACGTGGCCGCCGGGGCGGGTGGACAGCAGGTGCATGGGGACCTTTCAGTGCTTGATCGTTCAGACGGCCGAGACCACGGCCATCGCCAATGCCTCATCCAGCTCAGCCTGCAACACCATGGCATCCAGCCCGACACCAATCAACACCAGCTGCGACTGCCGAGCCTCATTCGCTCGCCAGGGCCGGTCGAAATAGCTGTCGAAGCGCGAGCCCACGCCTTGCACCGCCAGTCGCATCGACGCACCGGGCAGCGCGACGAAGCCCTTGGCGCGGTAGATCTCATGGCGCTCGACCAAGCTGCGCAAGGCGGCCAGCAGGCGATCACGGTCGGCGACTTGCAAGCTCACGCAGACCGAGTCGAAAGCGTCGTGGTCATGGTCGTCCTCCTCATCGTGGTGAGTCTTGCGCTCATCAATCGCATCTTCCACGGCACGCTCCAGGCCCAGCAGCACACCCAGGTCGATGCGACCATGCTGGGCCTGCACCAACTTCACACCGGGGCCGGTTTCGAGGCGAATTGCCGCTTCCACGCTGGCCAAAGCGGCGGCGTCCAGACCGTCGGTCTTGTGCACGACCACCAAGTCGGCGGTCGCCAGCTGGTCTTCAAACAGCTCGGCCAGCGGCGAGTCGTGGTCGAGGTTATCGTCGGCGCGGCGCTGGGCATCCACCGCCGCCGGATCGTCGGCAAAGCGGCCAGCGGCCACAGCGGGCGCATCCACCACAGTGATCACTGCATCGACCGTGAAGGCGTTGCGCAGCGCCGGCCACTGAAAAGCCTGCACCAACGGCTTGGGCAAGGCCAGTCCCGAGGTCTCGATGATCAAGTGGTCGATCTCATCACGCCGTGCGGCCAACTGCTCCATCACAGGCGCAAACTCTTCCTGCACGGTGCAACAAAGGCAGCCGTTGGCCAGCTCAAAGACTTGCCCATTGGGCGCACCGGTCTCATCGCACCCGATGCCGCAGCCCCGCAGTAGTTCACCGTCGATGCCCAGCTCACCGAATTCGTTGACGATGACAGCGATACGCCGGCCCTGAGCGTTTTGCAGCAAGTGGCGCAGCAGCGTGGTCTTGCCACTGCCGAGAAAGCCAGTGACGATGGTGGCGGGAATCTTGCGAGTTTGCATGGTGGGCTTCCTGAAGGTCATGGTGTAGGACGGTCGTGGGCGAGGCGATCAATCCTCGATGCCACGCTGGGCTGGCACACCGGCATTGAAGTGGTGCTTCACGAGCGTCATCTCGGTCACTGTGTCAGCCAACGCGATCAGCTCGTGAGGCGCGTTGCGGCCGGTGAGCACCACATGCACATGCGGCGGCCGCTCACGCAGGCAGACCAGCACAGGCTCGAGCGGCATCCAGCCGTAGCGCAATGGGTACATGATCTCGTCGAGGACCACCATGAAGTGCTCCCCTGCGCGCACCGTGGCCTCAGCTCGGGCCCACCCGGCGCGGGCCAGTTCGGCCGAATGTTCAAGATCGCGGCTCTTCCAGCTGAACCCGTCGCCCAGACCCTCGATGGGCATGCCCAATTGTTCAAACAAGCGGTGCTCGCCGAAGCGGGCCGAGGGCACCTTCATGAACTGGTAGACCTTCACTTTCTTGCCGCGGCCGAAGGCGCGCAAAGCCAACCCGAAGGCGGCCGTGCTCTTGCCCTTGCCCGTCCCGGTATGCACGATCACCAGACCACGTCGCTCACCCTGGGGCTTGGGCGTGTCACGCAGCAGGGGTGGGGCTTCGATTTCCATGGCGTCGGTGTGAGGTGGTTGGCGGGCAGCAGGCAGCGCGCGTTGGGTCAGGGCTTGAACAATGCGGCAATGGCCGCAGGGTTGGTCGGGAAATACAGGTGCATGAACGACGCGACCAGCCGGCCCATTTTGAACACCGCTTCGGGCTGACCGTGGTGTCGCTGCGCCTGGGTATAAAGTGCTGGCTGCAAGCAGCTGTCAATGCGCGCGTGATGGAAGGTATGCCCACGAACCTCACCTTCGGGCAGCAGCAAGCTGTGCATGCCCAGGTTGACGAGGCGATCGGCCATCACGCCTTGGCCGGGCAGCAAACCCCACATTGGCGCGCTGCGGCCAGCACCGTCCGTTAAAGACTCCAGCAGCGCCAACATGCCACCGCACTCCGCCAGCAACGGTCGACCCGCGGCGTGGTGGGCACAGATCGAAGCCCGAGACACGGCGTTGCCCGCCAACGCGGGCAAATGCAGCTCAGGGTAACCGCCAGGCAGGTACAGCGCACGGGCCACGGCCGGCACCGGCTCGTTGGCCAGCGGAGAGAAGAAGCACAGCTCAGCACCCAGGGAGCGCAGCGTATCGAGGTTGGCGCGATAGATGAACGAAAACGCAGCGTCCTGCGCAATGGCAATGGTGACGCCGGCGAGCGCGGCGGACAAAGCGGGCACACGCGACGCCGAGGCCGACGCCAATGCCACGCTGAAATCCACGGCCGGCGGCATCTGCAGTGCCCCGTTCTCGCCCAGCGCTTGGGCAGCGGCGGCGATGCGTTGGCCCAAGTCATCGACCTCGCCGGCCTGGACCAGGCCCAGGTGGCGCGATGGCAGCGCATACTGGCTGCTGCGGGGCAGCGCGCCGTGCCAAGCGATGCCCGCCGGCAGACTCTCACGCAGCATCTGCGCATGGCCAACGCTACCCACGCGGTTGGCCAGCACGCCTGTCAGCCTCAAGCCTGGGCGATAGACGGCCAGCCCCTGCGCCACGGCGCCGAAGGTTTGGGCCATGGCCGATGCATCGATCACCGCCAACACAGGCAAACCGAAGTGCAGCGCCAGGTCAGCACTCGACGGCGTGCCATCGTGCAAACCCATCACGCCCTCAACCAGGATCACGTCCGCCCGCATGGCCGCGCTGTGCAGCAGCTCGGCGCAGTGCGCCGCACCGCCCATCCACAGATCGAGTTGTTGCACCGGCTCGCCGCTGGCGCACTCCAGCACCATGGGGTCGAGAAAGTCTGGCCCCGTCTTGAACACCTGCACACGCCGACCCTGGCTGCGATGCCAATGCGCCAACGCGGCGGTGACGGTGGTTTTTCCCTGACCCGAGGCCGGGGCAGTGACCAGCAGCGCTGGACAGACGCCGGCGTTGACGCTCACGCCTTCACCCTCATCTCAATGCCGGCCACCGTCAGCGTGACACGCTCGCACAGGGCGGCAACGCGTTGGTGCAAGGTACCCAGCGCGTCAAGGTAGCGGCGAACCTCGCGACCCTGCGGTGCCACGCTCATGCCGATCTCGTTGGACACCAGCACCACGGGGCCAGCTACTTCGTGCAAGGCAGCGCACAAGTCAGCCAGTTGCTGCAGCCATTGCGGCGTATCCAACGGTGGCCCATCCAAGGGCATCAAGCGCTGAGTCAGCCAAAGCGTCAGGCAATCGACGATCAACAGTCTGTGGGGTGTGCGCCACTCGCGCAAGGCGGCTGGCAGATCATGGGGCACTTCCACAGCCTGCAGCGTCGGGGCGTGCAGCGCACGCTGCTCACGGTGACGGGCTATCCGCTCGCACATCTCATGGTCCCCGGGCATGGCTGTGGCGATCAACAGCGCATGGGGTCCGGAAACTTGCAGCCAATCTTTCGCGCGCGACTCTGCGCAACGGGGCTTACCGCTCTTGCCACCGCTGAGGATCAACTCGCGCATGCGCAGGCCTCAACGTGCGACGCAGCACAAGGCGACCTGACAGAAATACCAGCCATGAAGGAACCACCGCGCTAAGCGTGCTCGCCCGCTTCCCCGCAGGCACGCACATCCATATGCCCCGCTTGCGCGGGGCACCACCTCGTTGGCCGGTATCCGGGCTGGCGGAGACGACCCGTGCCCCCTTCCCAGGCTGCACCGCTATCGCGGAACTCACCCAGTGGGTCATAGACACGAGCAGTGAGCACAAGGCTCACGTCCGCTTACCGTTGCGGGGGCAGCTCAGGTTTGGGCGGTTACGCAGACCACATTGAACTGCGATGCAGCCCGTCCTGATTCCCGTTGAACTGCTCTGGCTGAACAGCCGAAGCGAGCACCAACCGGATGAGTGTAGCAAAGGCCTGGCATCTGCCGGGGGGTAAAGGGCAACACACACAGCCTCACGAACCAGTGATGCGCGAGTCGTTGGCACCCCATTGTCTGGAGATATCAGCGCCTTGAGTTTCTCGATTCCCGCCTGCGCGGGAATGACATGGGGGGATGCGAAACCCCGCGCCCGTCATCCCCGACTTTTCCCGTCATCCCCGCGCAGGCGGGGATCCAGGAGGGTGCCTCAGGAGCGTGATGCCGGCGCACTGCATTCCTCCCAGCTTAGCTTGCCCATGCGCCACCTGTTCGCTTTGGCGAAATCAACCTTTCAAACATCTTGAACAACTGGCCACCTTGCTCCTTAAGCATGTCCTCCACCAGGGAGGGCAAGGCTTTGGACAGACCGGCTGCGTCCTCCAAGGTGTTCGTGAACCCGGTGACGTTCTTGCCATTCAACATTGAATGTCCACCGGGCGTCCAGGCATGTCGGGGCACACGGGGCGCATGACATGCGGCTGCGACCGGTTTGCCTGCAGCAGTCAGTCAGCCGACGCGAACCAGCGAGGAGCCACGCACCAGAGCTGCTCCGGGAGGCAGATAGTGAATCGCGCTGCCGGAGGTGAAGAGCTGGGGTGAACCCCGCTTTCAGCGTGACGGCTACATTTTTCTGGCGTCATTGACGCCTTGCTTGATGTCGCCGACCGCCTTTTGAGCACGGCCCTCGACCTGCTTCTTGATGCCCTTGAGCTGCTGTTCGTTGCTGCGTATCACCTTGCCGCTGGTCTGCTGCAACTTGCCGGTGGCGTCCTTGACCTTGCCCTTGACTTGATCCTTGTTCATGGTTTCACCTTGATTTGTAGTTGAGAGGTCTTCCTAGGCATAGCGTGATGCAACGGCTCATTCGGCCGTGTACTGTGTTCCGTAGAACTTGTGCACGCCGCTGGCCCACGTCTTGTCCGACATTGATGGCCAATGATCCTTGTCGAACCCCGGCGCGTCCTTCAGGGCATTCTTCCGGACATTGAGCGTGAAGCGCTTGTTCGCCGTGTCCAGTGCCAGTGCCGCCCAGGGCACGGCGAACAGTTTGTCGCCCAAGCCCATCAGGCCACCGAACGACAAGACCGCATACTCAACCCTGCCGGAAGCCATGTCGATCATGATTTCCTTGATGTCCCCCAGGTCCTCGTTGTCCTTGTTGTAGACGTCGTTGCCCAGGAGGGTGTTTGCCCCCATCAGGGACGGGCCTGGCCCGGAGGCATTGTCGGCGTACATGCTGTGTTTGTCGCGTGCGACGTAGTTGGTTTCCATGCTTGTTCCTTGGGTCTGAGGTTTGTGAAAGAACATCTGCCCAACTGGGCGCCAAGGCGCGGCTGGAGCTGAGTCCCGCTGTGATCGCTTGGGCAAATGAAACCCGCAGCGCATTGGAGAAGATAGGGGCCCGATGACTCACCGTCTGTGCGCGAGCGAACTCAGGAGCCTGACACGCTTTGCTCGCGGACAGAGGGAGTCGACGCGGCGCTCAGCTACCGACACCAGCAATGCAGGTGCGCCACCGTACAGACACTGGCCGCTGCCAGTGTCACGCTACCTCCTCAACTGTCGATGCGAGGCTTACAGATGAGCGGTCTTCCTGCACATGGTTCGTTTGTCCAGCGATGCTCGCTGGGCAGCCTCAGATCGCGGCCAAGCACCTGGTTCGGCGAAACCTCTTCATCATCCGCCGACATGTCCGGCGAAACCAGAGTGCCGCGTGCGCCTGCCCACCGTTGCGCCCGAGTTCTGGTCGTGGACGATCACCCGGTGAACCTGATGGTGATCTCGGCGCTGCTGGGGTTGCGGGGGCTCGCCACAGTTCTGGCGTCCGATGGTGCCCAGGCCGTGGCACTCTCCAGTGAGCTCCGTTTCGATCTCATCCTGATGGATCTGCAGATGCCGATCCTCGACGGCCTGAAAGCGACTTTAGCAATACGGCTCATCGAAGGCGAACGCTCGCGGCTCCCGGTTCCTGTTGTTGCATACACCAGCACGTCGCCTGGTGCCAATGTCCTGGCGGCGCACGGCATGAACGGCAGCCTCAGCAAGCCGTGCGAAGACCGGGATCTGGAGAACTGCCTGACCCGGTGGTGCCCAAGCTATTGCGCGGCCCCGTCGGTGCGTGGTGACACCCACGGCAACACTGAACTTCGAACCCTTCAAGTCTAGGACCTGTGCCAGAGCTCTGTGTGCCCCCGAGCGTATGAACCAGGGCCTTGCGCCCAAACCACCGCCTGCAACCGACATCACACCTTGAACCAGCAGTTCAGCCGCTGGCTGTTGCTGAGCTTCGACCGCCTCTGCGACGACGACGATGAAATGGTGATGACGCAGAAGCTCATCTCAAAGATGCTCGGCGTCAAGAGCGACGAAGTGACCGCGGCGGCCAAGGCACTGAGCGCGAGCGGGGCCATCTCCTACCACGATGGTCGAATCAAAACGGAAAAAATCGTACGCTAAGCCCCGGTCATCGGTCGCAACGGCCTGAACTTGCCCGCGACGATCTTGGCGCTGTTGCGCCAGAGATAGTCGCCAGTCAGGTTGATGTGTTCCCAGCCCAGCGGTGAAAGGTATTGCAGCAGCGCGTCATCCACCGTAGGACTGTCGCCGCGCAAGGCGTTGGTCGCCCGCTCCAGATAAACCGTATTCCACAGCACGATGGCCGCCGTAACCAGATTCAGGCCACTGGCTCGGTAGCGCTGCTGCTCAAAACTGCGGTCACGGATTTCACCCAGGCGGTTGAAGAACACGGCCCTGGCCAGCGCGTTGCGTGCCTCGCTCTTGTTCAGCCCCGCATTGACGCGGCGGCGCAGCTCGACGCTTTGCAGCCAGTCCAGCATGAACAGCGTTCGCTCGATGCGGCCCAGCTCGCGCAGGGCCACCGCCAGGCCATTTTGGCGAGGGTAGCTTCCCAGCTTTCTGAGCATCAGCGAGGCCGTCACGGTGCCCTGCTTGATCGAAGTGACAAGACGCAGAATTTCATCCCAAGGGGCACGAACCTGTTTGATGTTCAGCGTGCCACCGATCATCGGCTTCAGCGCCTCACAGACGGCCTCGCCCTTGGGGATGTAGAGCTTGGTGTCGCCCAGGTCACGGATGCGCGGCGCGAACCGGAAGCCCAGGAAATGCATCAGGCCAAAGACGTGATCGGTGAAGCCCGCCGTGTCGGTGTAGTGCTCCTCGATCCGCAAGTCCGACTCGTGATACAGCAGGCCGTCAAGCACGTAGGTCGAATCGCGGATGCCGACATTGACCACCTTGGTGCTGAACGGCGCGTATTGGTCGGAAACATGGGTGTAGAAAGTTCGCCCTGGCTCAGAACCGTACTTCGGGTTGACATGGCCCGTGCTTTGGGCCTTGCTGCCAACCCGGAAGTTCTGCCCGTCCGACGATGACGTGGTGCCATTACCCGAATGCTCGGCGAAGGGTTGGCGGAATTAGGCGTTGACCAAGTGGGCCAGCGCCGCTCCATAGGTTTCATCGCGGATATGCCAAGCCTGCAACCAAGACAATTTGGCGTAGGTGGTGCCAGGGCAAGACTCGGCCATCTTGGTCAGACCCAGGTTGATGGCGTCGGCCAGGATGGTCGTCATCAACAAGGTTTTGTCCTTGACCAGATCGCCCGACTTCAGGTGGGTGAACTGGTGGGTGAAGCCCGTCCACAGCACTGGAAACGGTTGGTTAATTGTCGACGGCGGTGGAAACAGACCAGAGTTCGACAAAGCAATGGCGGCCGAAGCAGATCTATGTTTGCTTCCATTCCGGGATTCCGAAGAGGATTGCGAAAGTGTTGCCCTTGACTTGATGGCCATGCCAAATTCTTTGGCATGGCCATCAGCCTGGCCAACCAACACCATGGCCCAGGAATACGCACAGCGCTACATTGACGCATTACAGAAGGCTTTCCCGCTGCGCCTGGTCGAACCGGCAGTGTTCTTCGTCAATTCCGCCAAGGAGCTGTTAGGGGCTTCGCTTGGCGAGCCTTCAACGCCCACCAGGAATGCCGCCCGTCGAGCATTTGACATCGTGGCGGAATACTTTGATGCCCATGCACTGAAAGCCAAGGCACCAATGAACTACTCCACCCTATGCTGCGCAAAGGATGGAGTTTCACGGGGAGCGTGAGCAGCCCCGTATAGGCGCGGTTCCCGGCCTGTGTCTTCAGCCTCCAAGGCCCATCGCAACACAACTCGTGCTGCTGCGATGTCT
>JANMGB010000280.1:0-2494 GCA_031374415.1 Burkholderiales bacterium | reverse complement strand
GATGATTGAGCGAGGTGTCGACGGCGCTCGACTTTGACGAACATTGCAATGCAGAAGCACATCGTCAGGGCGCCAACGGCGTCGCGTTCTCCGGCACGTGCTCGCCGACGCGCTGTCGTCTTTCGAAAGGTACTCAAAGGTTCTTCCAATTAAGTATGTTGGTGGTGGGTTCAATCAATCCTGGTCCATGTGTAAGGTCTCCCTCGACCCATATCGTAAGTAGATACACAACACTTCCCTCCGGTCAAAGTATCCCAGCTGCCTCGAAAAGTTTGAAACTCCCGCGGCCCGCCAGCACTTTGACAATGAAATCACCCGTAGGGCAGACGACCTTACTGTCGCCCGCCATATTGTCAGTTCCCGCCGAAACAAAAACTGATCCGTCCGAGTGGATAAACTTCCCCACAGACCATTGACTCAGCTCGACTCACGTCGGCCTCACAGTCAAGATAGCAACGGTACGCCGCCTGCCCGCACCGTGCCCTTTGTTTGTCGACTCGTCGCACGAGTCCGACCGAGCTCAGACAAGACACCCGACCCACCTGACCGAAGTCAGTTGTTCGACTCGTACTCGCTGTCAGTCGCGCCGCGACGTCAACCGTCCGGCGCCAACCGCACGACTTGCGTCGTGGCTCACTTGTAGTGCCACCCACTCATCCAAAGACAAGCTGTGGACTTTGCGCCTCCAGCGCACACCAGCACCCGAGACAGCGAACCGTCGCCTCGCTCGAGGCCGTTGGCCTTCGCACAGCAACGTGTGTGGCCGCCTGCCCGCACCGTGCCCTTTGTTTGTCGACTCGTCGCACGAGTCCGACCGAGCTCAGACAAGACGCCCGACCCACCTGACCGAAGTCAGTTGTTCGACTCGTACTCGCTGTCGGTCACGCCGCGACGTCAACCGTCGGGCGCCAACCACACGACTTGCGTCGTGACTCACTTGTTGCCACCGCTCATCCGAGGACGAGCTATGGACTTCTGCGTGTCGACCGACACTCGAGACAGAGCTATCGCCTCGCTCGAGGCCATTGGTCTTCACGCGACATCAGTACGGCAACGTGCCAGTACCGTGCAGATGGTGTCGATACAGTTCATCCTGACCGACTTTGAACAGCCGAGCTGTTCGAAGCACCCCGACCCTTTGTCGACTGCCCCTTACACTCGCTGCCGACCCCGACATGACGACAAACGTCATCGTCGCTTGTCGCGCGACCTCCATCGCGACACACCACCGTCGACGCCTGCCCCAATCTATCGTGACAGTACGTTTCAGACCAACTCAAAGTTGAATCTTCCACCTCGCGCCGTTTTGGCCCAAACAAGATGGCGGCCGATTCGCATCGACACACCCAGCCAGGCAGTCCAAGACCCAAGGCCCCGACTCCTCCTGCCACCAATCAGTCAGAGACCGATTCCGCGGCATCCTGTTTTGCCATGGTGCCATCCGGTCACCAGTCCGACTTTGCAAACGAGCGGCCATCCTCTCTCACTTGCCTCGATCGGATGAAACGCGCACTCAGACCCCAAATCCGAACGCGTCGCTCTTCTCCATAGACACCCGTCGCGGCCTTCTGCCTTGATCGGTTCCCTATGTCCGCTGGCAGATATCGGCACTCCAAGAATTCAACTCTCCGTCGTACCGCGCCTTGCGAGTTGCCTCGGCTCTCTGCCTTGCATTCCCACAACGTGCCTGCCTAAGCCAAGCAATATCCCGCCACATTGGCGTGTCGGCCGTCGGCGAACTCGCGTTCTTTCCGTGTGAGCAGGTCCAACGTTTTCACGTCTTACTTCCACCCCCATGCTGGACAGTCAGCGACTGCACCCAGCAACGTCCCGCCAGATAAACCCCGTGCCAAAGTAAATCTCTCTCTTCGAACTCGCCGATTCCGTTTGTCTCAGACAAATTCGGTTGTACAACAGTACAGTATCTCGATCAACCCCCAGTCGTTTCACGAATCCAAACACACAACACTGGCCTCCTCCCACCCATGCCGGGCCTCGCACCAAAATCGATGACGAGGCAAAAAGAGGAAAAAAACAAAAATCTTTTTTTCTTTCCTTCTTCTTCTTCTTTCTTCCCCCTCCTCTGTTTGTCTCACATTTCACGGATGTGCTCCGGGTGTTCTCGCTCACTCCCACCCCCAGCTTTCGCCACGGGTGGCCCGTTTCCCCACCAAGAAGGAGAAACAGAAAACTTTCGTCGAGTTACACGACCGCACATTTATCGGATGTGCTCCGGACACACTCTCTCGCCGCCTTCTTTCTCCCACCTTTGAAATCAACCGCACACATGCACGAAAATATAAAAGGCAAAAAATTTCGAAAGGTACTCAAAGGTTCTTCCAATTAAGTATGTTAGTGGTGGGTTCAATCAATCCTGGTCCATGTGTAAGGTCTCCCTCGACCCATATCGTAAGTAGATACACAACAGCACCGTCAGCGCTCCGCGCGCCGGCGCCAGCGCGCTCTTGTACGCCGGATCGTCGAAGCGCTCGCG
>JANMGB010000256.1:0-2913 GCA_031374415.1 Burkholderiales bacterium | reverse complement strand
CGACATGCTCCTGGCCGTCTTAACTCAAGCCTCCGCACCATAACCAAGGGCCGCATCGCGGCCCTTGGTTTGCTCTTGCTCTTCGCTTTTAGTCTTAGCCGCTATCCCCCGCGCTCACGCTGCGGGTTGGGGGCGGCTTTTCTTTAAATTCCCTTTTTTAGAAATTCATTAAACTCATATTCCATTATGTGGGCATCATTTTTTATATCTATCCCAAGTGCATCGCCAAGCAGGCCGATAAGTTCGGGGATTGGAATACTCCGCGTGTTTACGTCAACAATAAAAATATCAGGTCGATTGACGTCTATTGTCAATATGTAGGAGGCGCCATTCTCCAGAGTGAAAGCATATCGATCACACCACCCTAGGTCATCCATGTCTCTAAAGCCTGGCACCTTTGCCGTCAGCAGATTTTTCCTTATATCCAATAGAACCTGAGCGATAGATGTGTAAGGGGAATTGCTTGGCACATCTTCGATAGAGCCAAATACCTTTGCTATTTTCATTTTTGCGTGTTCCTCGTAACACGGATCGGAATACTCGCATGCTCACCGTCATCCGAACAGCCACCGTGTCCGGGGTGCCAATGGGTGTAACCATTTGGCACCGAACTCGTAGGCTGTGCTGGAGTATGAAACTCAACGCCTCGTGCGCCTGGAGGTAGCGGCCCACTATATGCATTGACTCGAACAGCTCCACCTGCCGTGATTCGCGCCGCGCCGCCCCGCCTGTCAATGTCCCTGTTTGCTCCATTTCCGCAGCCCTCGAAGCAGGCTGAGTTGGTGATTCGAGACGATGGAAGGGCCCATATTCCCTTACTGGGGCGGGTGCTGGTGCTGCCGCAGCAGAACTTGCGCTTGTGCATGGACAGACGGTCTGCGCCTGTTGGCTGGCTGTAGCTGGCGGCTTTTTGCTCCAGGGAAAACGAATGAGGCCGAGCGGATCAACCCACTCAGTCGGATTGGGCGCGTACTGTTGAAGGTTGTTCCCGCCAAGCAACCCAATCGGGTCTTTAGAAACGAATCTCCCCGAGTGCGGATCGTAGTACCGATGCCTGTTGAAGCTAAGACCAGTTTCCTCGTCATAGTACTGGCCTTGGAACCGGATGTGATTCTTGATCCCGGCCTTGCGCGCAGCGTCGCTGATAGCGATCTCTGCCATGCCCCAGGCTTTGTAGCGAGCTCGCCAGGCGACTTTACCTTCAAAATCCGTCACTTCCCTCGGGGCGCCGAGCAAAGCGTAATAAATATCACTTTTGATAAGAAAAACTTAAAATCGAACCGTCAATAATAGAAATTCGGTAAGTAATGCCTCGACCAATTCTATTTGCGTTGCCAAGCCCTTTCATTCCAGGCTTTAATTTCGCCATAAAAGAAATTAAAATAATCCCACCCTCTTCATTTTCCATAACCATGCTGAAATTCTCTAAGGGCTGGTTTGTTTCCTTAAACTCAGCAAGTGCATTCGAAATTCCAATGAGTGCAACTGGGTACAACTCAACCACGCGCCCTTCAAATACATCAAAAAATTTTTCACTGTAAGCTGAATTCATAAAAATTAGTCCAAAGAGAAAAAATACTATCCTCATATTCCATAAGTCCTTCCTGTCTTTCCATCAAAACCCTTAAAGTTTCCGCTGGGTGTTCCAACGTAGCCTTTGTACTCAGACCGGCTGCGCCCTTGAGATCTGGCTGCGTCTCTATCAGCGCCCGAGAAATTATCACTGCCAAAAACATCCCCTTTTTTATCCGTTCGATTTCCATAATCATCAGAATAATCGCCATGGGTATGCCAATAGCCAACCTCTTGACTGCACTTTGGAACATCTTTTGCCCCCGGACCCCAAGGATCGACGCTGTCTCCATTTCCCCTTGTCGCCTTCGTAAAATCATATTTACCGTCAGGCGTTTTATATATTAGACCGCCATACTCCAAATTATCTCTAATTGACTTGTCGTTGTAACGAACCAAAGCAGCACGAGCCGCAGCGTCAGCTGAACTAAAGCGGCCACCCTTCGATTGGCCGCAAGCACCAGCTGTAGCCTTCAGTCCAAGTGGATCAACCCATGCGGTAGGGTTTGGAGCATAACTATGGTTGTTAAAGCCCCCACCCAATCCGAGCGGATCTTTGCTTACGAATCTCCCCGAGTTTGGATCGTAGTATCGATATCTATTAAGACAAAGTTCAGTTTCTTCATCAAAGTACTGGCCTTGGAACCGAATGTGATTTTTTATCCCGGCCTTGCGTGCGGCGTCGCTGATGGCGATGTTTGCCAGGCCCCAGGCTTTATAGCGGGCTTGCCAGGCGACTTTACCTTCAAAGTCGGTCAGCTCCCTTGGGGTGCCGAGGTGATCGCATTGGTAGTAAACCAGCTCCTGCGCGTCAAACGCCAGCGGCTCCTGGTCGGCCTCGTCTTGCCACAGCGGATCAAGCTCAATGTCGTAGCGGCCTTCGTTGGACGCCATCAGCGCTTTGACATCCGTCGTCGGCTTGAGTTTGATTTGGCCCGCCCGCCTGGCTTGCATCAGAGGCACGAAGCTGCCCGCCTCATGGATGTAGTGCACCGTGTCGGCTTGATGGCTTGTGCTGCCCGCGCCCTCAAACACGTTGCTCTCGTACGCCAAGGTGTCACCGTCCCAGCCAAATACCGTGTGCTTGACCGGCTTCGGAGGCTCTTGGTAGATGACGGCGTAGGGGTCTTGGCTGTCGTTGTTCGGGTGGTAGTGCTTGCTGATCCGGCGCCCCAAGGGGTCGTAGGCAAAGCTGACTGTTCCGTCTGGCGTGCTGGCCCGCGTCATGCGGTTGAAGCCGTCCCACTCGAATTGCGTGCGCTTGCCTTGGTGCAGCCGCTCGGTGAGGTTGCCTCGATCATCAAACTCGTAGTGCGTGCCTGCGTACTCCTTGACCAGGTT
>JANMGB010000233.1:0-2634 GCA_031374415.1 Burkholderiales bacterium | reverse complement strand
GGGGACCATTCTGTCAGGTCAAGGTCAGGCCGCAGCCTACGCCCCACAAACCTCGCACAACGAAAAGGGTATTAGAAGAGGGGTGGAGAAGGGCGAAAAAAAAAAAATAAAAAAAAAAATCCACCAAAGGAAAAACGTGGTTTTTCGGGTGCTGTGTCGAATTCCGACTGTCTGTCCGCCCCAGCGTTCGTGATCGTGTTATGTGCGTCAAGACGCACAGATTGATGCCATTTTCACCGGTGAGCGGCACTTTTTGGTGACCCACGCTCAAACCTACCAGGCTCGAAACGATGAGCAGCGGTCGCCCGGTGCGCTCCAATCGCCGTGTAAACACTTGGGCGTGGCTCGATGAGCCTTCGGAAGGCGAAGAAGTCGTCCCGGAAGAACACGGCAGCGCGTGGGACGACGACGACGACGACGACGAGGTGTACGCAACAACAAAGCGAAAGTCGCGGTCGGCATCGTCACGGCAGCCGTCAGACTTTGACCCGCAGTCGCAGCAGTCGCAGCAGTCGCAGCAGTCGACCGCTGGCGACGACCCGCAGACGCAAACGACCGACGACGTCACCGACGGTTACCAGCCGGTGCTCACCGCTGACCAGCGCCAGCAGCTTTCGATTGACTTTCCACGCCTGAAGCGCTCGCTTGCCGGCAGCAAGCAGGAGCTGCATGCGCTCGCCAAGCGCGTCGGCGTGACCCAGCGCGCCTGCACTGCCGCTTTCAGTCAGTACCTGCGTGACATTCATCCGGCGTACGTGTTGGGTGGCCAGCAAAGGTTCACCACCGACGAGGCCACCGCGCTCGACGAACAGTTTCGCAACGAACCTCGCTGGCGTCCTGGCGGCACTGATGTCAATCTTGCCACACTCGCCGACGAGGCGGCAAAGAATCTGAACCGTTTGCGCCCTCAAGACGCTCCGCAGCTGACCGGCGACATGGTTTTGCACCGTCGCCAGTTAATCCGGCGCTCGACGGTGTGTGCGCGCAGTACGATCTCGGCGTCCAGGAGCGCGACCTCGACTTCTACGACGACGACGGCGTGGTCAAGCTCGTCGACAAACTGATCGGGTCTGCTCCGGCGCTGTACAACATGCTCGGCTACGCTCTCGCCACGGCTGTGCCGCGCGTGCCCCCCGAGAAGCAGCGCATGAACGCGTGGGCACTCGCGCAGATGTGCGCGACCGAGGACGAGAAGAAGACCGACCTGGCGCTGAAGACCGCCGCCATGGAGTTGCACGGCAACCTCGTCTACCCGGCGCCCGCTTTCTTCTGGTGCGTCGCTTTTCCGATCGCCCTGCTCGCCTACGCGGTCGTCTATGAGCCGCGCGACGCGCACGACATCGAGCGCATCACGTCGCTCATCCACGCGCCAATCGTCATCGACGCCATGACGCGCAACTTGGAGAAGTTCAACGACACTTTTTTGAACTACCCGCGCGGTCTCAGCAACGATCAGCTCCGCAAGTACGAGAAGAGGGTCACTGTCTTCGCTTGCCGCGCCATGGACGCGTTCTTCCGCTGCTGCTGCCGCGACCTCGCGCACCGGTTTGCGAAGCCGGCCACTCTGAAACGCAGCGCCGAAACGAGCAAGATCGAGGACGCCGACGGCGCCCGTCAGCTGACAACAACCAAGATGGTTTCAGGCAAAGAAGTGGCGAGCGCCAAACGCAAGCAGAAGTCACGCGGCGAAGACAGCGACGAAGACGACGATTGAACTACATCTACAGCTAAGGTCGCTCGTTCACAATGAAAAGGCGAGCACGTCGAGGCGTGAACGCTGACGCCTGCGTGCTCGCCAATGCGGGCGGTGAACTGCACATCTTTGCTCTTCGAGCGCAGCCGCGCGTTGACCCCATCGATCTCTGCGCGGACCGATGCGCTGTCAGCGGGATCGCGGCACGGCACGTTGTGCAGCACGCCGTCGCACGTGCGCAGCGAAGACAGCCACAGCAAAAGAGCGCGCGCGCGCTCAATGAGCTCGGCCAGGATGGCGTCGGTCTTGCCCGCCGAGCGAACGGAGACAGAGCGGCCGCAGAGCATCAGCTTGCCGCAATCGAGCACGATGGCCACGACAGGCGGCACTTGGACCAGCGACGCCGGCGGAAGCGGCACGTGCACAGGCTCGCCCGTTGACGCGTTCGTGTAAGAAATGCGGATGGTGAACTCTAGCGTCGGCTGAACGTGAACGGCGATGTGAAGATTGCGACGCTCGCCGATGGCGCCGCAGTACGCGAGTTGCGACGGGCGGCGAGCGCCCTGTTGAGCGCGCTGATCGAAACACGTGTCCTCGATGACAACGAGTCCGTTGGAGATCAGGTGGTCGACGGTGGACACGCTGGACATGTCAGCGCACTCAAACACAACAAGGCGACCTTGGTCGAAACGAGATTCAAGTGATGAAAGTGGCATGGTTAGATGCGCAATCGATTCAAGTCGCAGAATCTGCAGCGACGCCCCAGCAGACCACGCCAGTGCCAAACAGCAAGAGAAAGACTCACTTTTTCCTTTGGTGGAATTTTATTTATTTTTTTTTTGGACCCCCCTTTTCCACCCCTCTTATAATACACTTTCACAACGAGTAACTTTGAGTTTTGCGCTTGTTGCGTTTGTTTGTTGCGTGCGCGCTGCTTCTGG
>JANMGB010000210.1:0-13785 GCA_031374415.1 Burkholderiales bacterium | reverse complement strand
TTGCTCTCCACCCCGCTTCGCAGCGACGCAGTTACTCTCGGCTACGGGGTCATGGCTTGCCCCGACACGGACTTCCACCGTGCTGATTGCACGCCTTCACGGGCGCACGATCCCCGCCTGCGCGGGGATGACGGGCGCAGGCGGGGATGACGGGCGCAGGGTTTGGCATCTCACCACGTCATTCCCGCGCAGGCGGGAATCCAGCAGCCTGTGTACTTCGCCATAGCCTCTGAACAATTCAACCTTTCAGATCCACTGAGACGGGGTACCAAGGAGCTTCTCTACTCGCATGGGCGCCAGGAGTGCGAGGGCCTGTATCGAGAACCTCAAGCTCGCCCCGTGGCTTAGGCGAGCCGATGGTGCGACACTCAACAGCTTGTGCAACTGACCCGCTTGCGTGATGAACCGACGTGTCTGGCTTGGGTGGATGGGGTGGTGCTGCATGCTCGGCAGTGGCGCTTGGGCGCAGGCCGCGCCGGTCGATGCGCCCAAGGTCTTGCGCTATGCCTTTGAGGCGGCCGAGTCGGGGTTTGATCCGGCGCAAATCACGGACCTCTACTCCAGCACCGTGGTGGCCCATATTTTTGACGGCTTGTATGACTACGACTACCTGGCGCGGCCGTTCAAGATTCAGCCCAACGTGGCCGAGGCGCTGCCCGACATCGCCGACAACTTCAAGACTTGGACCGTGCGCATCAAGCCCGGTATTTACTTTGCTGAGGATCCCGCATTCAAGGGCACACGGCGCGAGTTGGTGGCGCAAGACTTCGTGTATTCCTTCAAACGCTACGCTGACCCGGCCGTCAAAAGCCCCAGCTACAGCAGCATCAAAGAGTTGGGTGTGATCGGCCTGGACGAGTTGCGCACGGATGCTTTGAGTCAGCGCCGGCCTTTTGACTATGACCGTGTCATACCCGGCCTGCGAGCCGTGGATCGCTACACCCTGCAGTTCAAACTCAACGCGCCCAGACCGCGGTTTTTGTACAGCCTGGTGGGGGGTGACGGCCTGGGTGCCATGGCACGCGAAGTGGTGGAGTTTTATGGCGACAAAATCTCTGAGCATCCTGTGGGCACGGGCCCCTTCAAGTTGGCCGCGTGGCGTCGAAGCTCGCTGATCCGCCTGGAGCGTAACCCCACGTTTCGTGAGACGGTTTACCGCGCCGAGCCCAACGCCGATGACCTCGCAGGACAGGCCCTGGTGCAGCGCTTTGCGGGGCGTCGCTTGCCGATGGTCGATGTGGTCGAGGTCAACATCGTGACCGAGAGCCAGCCGCGTTGGTTGGCGTTTTTGGGCGGGCAGTTTGACTTGATGTCCAAGGTGCCCCTGGAGTTCGCGCCTGTTGCCGCACCGCAAGGCGTGTTGGCGCCCAACCTGGCCAAGCGTGGCATCCAGATGCAGCGCATTTTGAATCCCGATCGCACCTACCAGTACTTCAACATGGAAGACCCGGTCGTGGGGGGCTACACGCCCGACAAAGTCGCCCTGCGCCGCGCTGTCGGTTTGGCAACCGATGTCGCCACCGAGATCGCCACCGTGCGGCGCGGCCAAGCCATCGCGGCCCAAAGCGCGGTCTCGCCCGGCAGCTGGGGTTATGACCCCAACCTAAAGACCGAGATGAGCGAGTTCAGCCTGCCCCGCGCCAAAGCCCTGCTCGATCTGTACGGCTACGCGGACCGCGATGGCGACGGTTGGCGCGAGCAACCCAATGGGCAGCCTCTGGTGCTTGAGGTCGCCAGCCAACCTGATCCCCTTTCGCGCGCGTTCGACGAGAGCTGGAAAAAGAGCATGGACGCGCTGGGCCTGAAGTTGCGCATCAAGGTGGGCCAGTGGCCCGAACAACTCAAAGCGGCCCATGCCGGACAGTTGATGATTTGGTCTGTGGGATCGAGCGACTCTTCGCCCGACCCTCATGGCACCTTGGTGATGATGTACGGACCCGCCGCGGGCACCGAAAACCTGGCGCGGTTTCAGTACGCTCCGTTTGACCGCATCGTGCAACGCATGCAAGACCTGCCGGACGGCCCCGAGCGCTTGGCGCTGCTGCGAGAGGCTCAACAAATTGCCATCGCTTACATGCCTTACAAGGTCCGCGTGCACCGCATCGTGACTGACCTCAACCACCCTTGGTTGGTGGGCTTTCGTCGCCCGATTTTCAGCCGTCAGTTCTGGCAGTACGTGGACATCGAGCCTCAAAGCACCCGTTGAGGTGGGGGGCAGGGGTGGCCCTCGGTGGGCAAGGCAAACCACAGGGTGACTTCCGTCCCTTGACCCAAGGTGCTGCTCACCTCAATGTCGCCCCCTTGCAGCGACATGATTTCTTTGACCAGGCTCAGGCCCAGGCCGGTGCCGGGGATGTCTCCGAGGGGATCGGCCCGGTAGAAGCGTTCGAACAAACGGGCCAGTTGTTCCACGCTCATGCCCATCCCCTCGTCGCGCACCCGAACCCCTAACTGCGTTTGGCCGGCGCGGTCGCGAGTGAGCGTGCTCAAGACCACGGCCCCGCCCTGAGGGGAGTATTTGAAGGCGTTGGACAGGACGTTGGTCAAGGCCAGCCGGGTCTTGCGGCGATCCAAGGTCACCAGGCTTTGACCGTGCCGCACATCGCACTGCACCGCGCGGCCGCCGTGTTGCACCGACAAGGCAGCGATGGTCTCGTCGAGCAAGGGCTGCAACGCGGTGCTCTGCAGGCGAAAGTCTTGGCCTGCTCGGGCCTCGATGCGCGCCAAGTCAAGGAGCTCATTGATCAGGTCGACCAACAAGGCGGACTGCCGATGGATGATGCCAATGGCTTCGTGCAATTGTTCGGGGGGCAGGGTGCGCCCCAGCAGCAATTCGCTGAAGCCATAGATGCTGGCCATGGGCGTGCGTAACTCGTGCGCTGCCGTCGAGAGGAATTCGGTCTTCATGCGGTCGACTTCGAACTCGCGCGTGACGTCACGAAAGTAAAGCGCGGTCTGGCTCTGATCCGGGCCACACACACGCATGTGCCGATGCACCACCCGGGGCTGGGGGTGCAGCAGGTGCATGACCACAGGGTTGTTTGCTTGCGCGGGATCGCTGCACACGGCCTGGCGCTGCCGCGCCAACGACTGTTCAGCCCCTGGCGTTTGCGCAGGTCGGCAGCTCATGGCCCACTGGGCGTCCAGGGCGGTCCAGCCGTCGGGCTCACGCGGGCCCGCGCCCCAACCCCACAGCGCCTGGCACGCGGCGTTGGCAAAGAGCACGCGGCCCTGGGCGTCGAGCAAGGCCATGCCATCCGGACACAGCGCAAAGATGTCCGCCAGCTGGGCAGGCTGGGCTTCCAGGCGGGGTGGGGGCACGTCCAGCGCGTGGCTATTCACCAATCGACATCCTTCCAGTTTCAAGGCCTGCAGCGAGGTTAAGCCTTGCCCAACGGCCCGCCGCATGGCTGCGAGGATGAAGCTGTGATTTTTCACCGAAAGCGCGAAATCAAACAGGTCTGCAAAATTGACAAAAACGATAAATAAAAACAAAAATGCATCCGCCATCCCCTCATGAGTAAACGCCGGGTCACCCCAAGTTTCCTCATCCCCCTTCGGGGGGCCTGACGCGTAGTGGCAGGTTGGGGGGCCCTCATGAGATGCGCCCCACCTATGAAAAAATCACGACCCCAAGCGGACGTCATGTCCACCCAAGATGCCGCGAACCTGTTGGGCGTGTCGATGCGCACGGCCCAGCTCTGGGTGGAGTCGGGCGTGCTGCCCGCCTGGAAGACAGCCGGTGGGCATCGGCGTATTGCACGCGCCGCCGTCGAGCGTCTGGTGGCCGAGCGCCAAGCCGCCATCGATCCGGTGGCGACCCTGCCGCTGGCGCCCTCACCGCCCGCCCCAACACCGCTGGGGATTTTGGTGGTGGAGGACGAGCCCGACTTGTTGCGGCTGTTCACCTTGGTCATTCAGGGCTGGGGCCTGCCCATTGAGCTGCAAACCGCCAGCAACGGATTTGAGGCCCTCGTGCGCATGGGTGAGCGCCACCCCGACATCTTGATCACGGACCTGAATATGCCGGGCATGGATGGCTTTCGCATGCTGCGTTTTTTGCACACCCTGAGCTCCGGCCGCACGCCCACGGACATCATTGTGGTCACTGCACTGGGTCGCGAGGACATCGAGGACCGCGGTGGCCTGCCGGCCGACATCCCCGTGTTCACCAAGCCGGTGCCGTTTTCGGTGCTGGAAAAGCGCGTCAAAGAGCGATTGGCCTCACGTGTGAGCGCCTGACCGACGCCTCCCATCGAAGTGCGTGACATCTGACGCAAGCCCGCTGACTTCATCACACCCGACCATTGACCGAAAACGATAAAAACGAATTTAATTGCATAAACGGAGATCATCATGCACAGCACCCTGACCGAAATCCTCGAAAATCTGCAACCCGGCATGTTGTGGGTCTCCCGCGACGGCTTGGTCCGCTACGCCAACGCCCGGGCCACCACCAGCACCCGGTTGGCTGCCGGCTCGCGGGTGCAGGAAGCCGCATTGCGCAAGGCGGTGGATGGCGTCGTGGTGGATCACACGGCCCGCTCGGTGGTCATGAGCGGCTGGCCGCCTGCCCCGGGCGAAGTGGCGCCCGAGCTGCGGTGCAAGGTTCTGCCAGGCTTGGCGCAGGATGATGCAATGATTCTCATCAGTGACCAACACGACGAGCACGCCGCCATCGGCTTTGACAACCTGATGATGGTGCTCCGCTCGGACCTGAGAGACCCGCTGCAGCAACTCCATCAATCCTTGTTGCTGGCCCGCCAGGAGGGCGATGTCCACGCCCTTGATGCGCTGTGTGACGAGGTCGATGACATCAGCCACGTGCTGACCCGCTTGGTTGATCTGGCTGAGGTCTGGAGCAGCGAGGCGCTGCTGGCCAATGATCGAATTGAGCTCTGGCCCCTGTTGCAAAGAGCCTGGGCCCAGGTTGAACCCTTGGCCCGCTCGCGTGGGATCAAAGTGCGCTTTACGTCGGCGGTGCCCAAGGACCAGCTGGCGGCCATGTACGGCAGCGAGCACTGGCTGCAACGGGTATTTTTGGAGTGCCTGGAGTCCGCCATCCGTGCCACGCGCTCGGGAGGCACCCTCGACATCGAGCACCGCCAGATGGGCCCAAGGGTGCTGATCGTGCTGCGCGACAGCGGCGTGTTCGCGCCCCAGCGGCAAGACGCCACTGAGCTCGTCGGTGGCAAAGAAAATAAAAATGCGACGCCCCAAGCGCGCTTGAACTCACGCGATCTCGTGGGCCTCAAGCTGTGCCAGCAGGTCGTGGCCCTGCACGGTGGGCAATTGCGAGAAGAAGACGACGACGGGGTGCGCAACTTCTTGATCGACCTGCCCACGGGCGCGCCGTATCGCGCGCAAGACGCCGAGTTGGACCTTGCGCAAACCCAGCGCTATGCCGCCGACTTGGCGGCCCTCATGGCCCGTCGCCGCGACACACCCGCGCGGCCCGACCAGGCTGCATCTTGACCGGCAGATTGGCCGCTCGCATTGATCGTCCTTGTGCTTTGGAGGTTCCCATGAAAAAGATTCTGATCGTCGAAGACCAACCCGACATTCGCAAACTCATCCGCATGACCTTGGAGTTTGAGCAATGCGAAATCCATGAGGCTGCGGATGGCGCTTTCGGTTTGCGCATGGCCGCCGGCGTCCTGCCCGATGTGATCTTGCTTGACGTGATGATGCCCGGCGAGCTCGATGGCCTGCAGGTGTGCCAACGCGTCAAGGCCGACCCCAAGCTGGCGCATACCAAGGTGGTGCTGTTGACCGCACGCGGCCAAGCCAAAGATCGCGAGGAAGGCCGCCTGGCCGGTGCCGACGAGTACCTCGTCAAGCCTTTCAGCCCACTGCAGCTGATCGACACGATCGACAAACTTCTCGCCTGATTTCGCCATGAACGCCTTGACCACTTTGCCCCCCCTGGCTTACGCCAGCAGTGAGACCGCGCTGGCCCAAATGCAGCGCATCACGGCCGATCTGCACCGCGTGGTGCGTGAGCGCGACCATGCCCTCACGCAGCTCGCGCATGCGCACGGTGAGGCCCTGCTGCGCCTGTCCATCGCCGCTGAATACCGTGATGACGACACCGGCGTGCACATTGTTCGACTGGGATTCTTGGCCGAAGCCCTCGCCTTGGCCTTGGGCCTGGCGCCGGCCTGGGCCGCCTTGTTGCGCTGTGCTGCGCCCATGCACGATGTGGGCAAGATCGGGATCCCCGACAGCGTGCTCAAAAAGCCCGGCGCCTTGACGCCCGAAGAGCGTGTCGTGATGAACCGCCACTCGCAAATTGGGGCCCAGATTTTGGGCGACTCCGATGTGCCTTTATTTGCTTTGGCGGCCGAGGTCGCGCTCACGCACCATGAGCGCTACGGCGGAGGGGGTTACCCGCGCGGCTTGCAGGGCGAAGACATTCCCATGTCTGGGCGCATCGTGTGCGTGGTCGACTACTTCGACGCACTGACGATGGACCGCTGCTACCGCCCCGCCTTCAGTGACCGCAAAGCACTGGAGATGATGGCTGCCGAACGCGGCTCGCTGTTCGACCCTCAGTTGGTCGACGTGTTTCTGGCCAACGCCGACGCCATGTTGAGCTTGCGCGACCGCATCAACGCACACAAGCCGCATTTTTCTGAACTGCTGTCGTCGCAGCAAATTGCTCAGCTCCATTTTCCAAGCAAGAGCTAACTCACTGTCTGGAGACCGCCATGCTGACCCTCCCCCCCCGACGCCTGATGCTGGCCTTGTTGCGCTGCATGTGGGCCTGCACGATTCTCTGGGTGCTGCCCGTGCACGCCGCGACCTACACGGTGGCCGTCGTTCCGCAGTTCACTGCGTTGGACATTCACCGCACCTGGACGCCGCTGTTGCAGGCCTTGAGTGCAGAAACCGGGCACGAATTTAAGTTGGTTCAACTGGCCTCCATCCCGGAATTCGAGCGGCACTTCCTGGCGGGCCAGGCCGACTTTTTGTTCCTCAATCCTTACCACATGCTGATGGCCCGCCGGGCACAACTCTACGAGCCCCTGGTGCGCGAGAAAGACAGGCTGCTCACAGGCATCATGGTGGTGCGCAAAGAGCATCCCGCAACCAGCCTGGCAGACCTGGCTGGGCAGACCATCGCTTACCCTGCGCCGAATTCCTTTGGCGCCTCGCTCTACCTGCGCTCCCTTCTGGCCCAGCAAAGCCTGACCACGGTCACGGTGTACGCCAAAACCCACAGCAATGCTTACCGTCAAGTCATGACAGGTTTGGCCGCCGCGGCAGGCGGCATTCGGTCCACTTTGGAGCGCGAGCCTGAGGAGGTGCGCCAAAGCCTGCGGGTGTTGTTCGAAACCCCGGGGGTCGCCCCGCACCCGTTCGCCGCCCATCCTCGCATCGACCGTGCCACCCAGGCGAAGGTGCGTGATGCTTTGTTGTCCCTGGCACAGCGCGACACCCAAGCTCTGCTGCGTGCCGTGCAAATGCCCAACCCCACCGCCGCCGACTACCAGCGCGACTATGCTGTACTGGAGCGGCTGCGCCTGGAAAACTTTGTGACGGTTGACGGAGACTGAGGATGTCTGCCGGCCACACGTCATCGCTGCTTTGGACCGCTCTGCGCCGCTGTCTGCCGAAGCACCTGCGCAGCCAGATCCTGATCTTGCTGAGCACGGTCATGTTGAGTGCCTTGGCAGTCCTGTATGCAGTCTCCAGCCACCGGGCTGAAACGACCGCACTGGCTGCCACTCAGCGCTGGGCCGAGGCCGTCGCAGCCACCGCGGCCAGCGCGGGCGCACAACCACTGGCCCTGCGCGACTACGCCCTCTTGGAGAGCACCTTGCGCGATATCGCGCGCCTGCCCGGGGTGATGCGCATCGACGTCATCGAGGCCAATGGCCAGCCCTTGATGGCCTTGCACGCCCAGCCCGGCGGCAAGATCTCGGTGAGTTACAAGCCACTGGACGCACTCCCCCCCGCAAACTTGAACGCCGCCGACACCTTGACCGTGCCCGTGCCCCATGGCAGCGACAGCGTGCCCGCGCTGCAGGTATGGACCCCCATCGACCCTGACCATCCCTTGGGTCGCGTGGGTGTGCTGTTCAGCCAAGACATCGAGCGCACCCAGCTCGTGCGCTTGCAACACGAGTCGCTGTTGTGGATCACGCTGGGCGGGGCCATCAGCTTGCTGACGCTGTACTTTTTTCTGATGGTCTCGCTCAAGCCGCTTCAGCGGCTGGCGCGCTTCTCTCGCAGTCTGGGCACCCAGGTTGGCCAGCGCTTGGATCAGCGCGCCGGCAGCGAGGAAGTGCGCGAGCTCACCGAAGCCCTCAACGACGCCTCGCAACGTCTGAACGAGCAGTTGGCCTCGATCCGCAGCTCGGAGGCGCGCACCCACGCCATTTTGGATGCCACCCCCGATGCCATCGTGGGCCTGGACGCTCAAGCCTGCGTCACCTTGCTCAATCCGGCTGCCTGCAGCATGTTCGGTGTGGAGCTGCGCGACATCGAGGGTCAGCCCCTGTCCGCCTTGTTGCCTGACCTTATCCCGGAGATGGTGGCCGGTGTGGCGCAAGACGGTCGATTGATCCGCGCTGGGCAGGGCCGCATGGCACGCATGGAGTTGACTGCCTTGCGCCGCGACGGAACGTCTTTTCCCGTCGAGCTGGTCATAGCGCACCTCGAAGACGACACCGGTTTGCACTACACCTGCGTGATGCGCGACGTGACTGATCAGCGCTGGATCGACGCCATGCTGCGGCTGTTCAACCGGGCGGTCGAGTGCACCACCAACGGCTTGGTGATTGCTGACATCAAGCAAGAAGGGCAGCCGCTGTTTTACGTCAACCCGGCCTTTGAAAAAATCACCGGTTACAGCAGTGCCGAGGCCATTGGCCAGAGTTTCGGTTTCTTGCACGGCACGGACCAAGCCCAGCCCGAGATCGACGTCCTGCGCCAGGCCATGGCGCGCGGCGACACTGCGACCGTGGTCCTGCGCAACTACCGCAAAGACGGCAGCTTGTTCTTCAACGAGCTGTCCATCGCGCCTGTTCCGGAGCCTGACGGCACAATTTCCCACTACGTTGGCGTGCAGTCCGACGTGACCGAGCGCGAACGCGCACGCGTGGCTTTGGCCGAGCGCAACGCGCGTTTGAACGCGGTCTTTGACCTCAGCCCCGACGGCTTTGTGGTGTTTGACCGCCATCAAAAGCTGGTCTACTGCAACCCCGCCTTCGTGCAGATGACGGGCTGGGATGGTCTGACCGAGAACACCCGCTTGAGTCTCCAAGAGTTCGACCACTACTTCGAAACGCTTTGCGACAATCTGGACACCTACGTGCCCGTCACCGGCACGCGCAGTCGCGAAGACGAGGGGCCTGAGCTCCTGCAACTGCTGCGCCCTGAGCGACGCACCTTGTCCCGCGTCAAGCGGCTCAACCTCGGCGGGGAGGAAGAATCCATCCTCTACTTCAGGGACGTCACGCGCGAGACCGAGGTGGACCGCATGAAGAGCGAGTTTCTCACCACCGCCGCGCACGAACTGCGCACGCCCATGGTCAGCATCTTCGGCTTTGCCGAGCTGATGCTCAATCGCCCCCTGGCGCCCGAGCGCCAGCGCGATGTCATGCAGACCATCCACAAACAATCCAAGCTCCTGGTCAACATGGTCAACGAGCTGCTGGATCTGGCTCGCATCGAAGCGCGCCAGGGCAAAGACTTTCACTTGCAGACCGAGCCCATTGGCCCGTTGATTGAGGAAACCGTTGGCGCGATCCGCATGCAGGGCGATGAACGCAGCGTGCAATGCGAGGTCACCCACGCTGACACCTTGCTGCGCATCGACCATGACAAAGCGCGCCAGGCCCTGACCAACGTGCTCTCCAACGCCTTCAAATACTCACCCCAGGGTGGAGAGGTGCGCCTGCAAACGCTGTTGCGCCAGCACCAGGGCGAGGCCCAGCTCGGCGTGCGTGTGAGCGATCAGGGCATCGGCATGACCCCTGAACAACAAGCCCGCTTGTTCGAGCGTTTCTACCGCGCGGACCCCTCGGGCAACATCCCTGGCACGGGGCTGGGCATGAGTCTGGTCAAAGAAATCATCGAGTTGCATGGTGGCCATGTGGAGGTACAAAGCCAGGCCGGGCAAGGGACGCAAGTGACCTTGTGGTTGCCTGTGCCGCAAGTTTCACCGCTCAGTCGACCCATGGCCTTGCAGGTGGGGCGGTGATTGTGGGCATCTCGGTGTTGTCGCATGAGCCGTTGCTTTGTGTGGTGCGGAATCGACACCCGGTTCGATCTTCGGCGGGGGTCGCGTTCATCACACCCGCGCAGAACATGGCGGTGCGCATTTTGGCCGAGGCAATACGGACTACTCCGGTGGTGCTCAATTCAAGCGGTGCATAGCATGCGACGCCTCGCCAGCACCTTGGCAAATCACCCCGCCAGACGCCCGCCGGGCGGCGCCGTCGGGCGCTTCCAGCTACCACCCTAAAAGACACCTCTCAACTCCAACAGGCCGTACGCCACTGTTTCGCACCAACCTCTCCCGGAGTTCCTTTCGGAACAGCCCCCACGCAGATGCCAACCATCACGTCGACCGGGCGCCGGCCCGCTGGATTGAAGTCAGCCGTGCACAACACTGTTGAACGCCCGCTTGATACGGCACCGGGCAGCGTACGAGGCGCCCATTCCAATGCGCCTGCACCGATTGTCAGGAGGGCAGATCCAGGCCCCACGCCGCGAGCCAAGCCCCCGAGAACTGCCGTGCAGGCCCAGCTGCTCGATGAAATCAGGCTGAAGAAGCTCAACTCCATCCATCACAAGGGAACGCCCTACCTCTCCACGCAAGGCGTTCCGGGGGTCGAACTCAACTGCAAGGTGTCGGTGCCCATCGCTGAGTCGGAAAGTGGAGATCGCGAGGACGTGGCGTGCCGTCACTTTGCCATCGCGTTTGCCCAATATTCTGGCAAAAAAAGTCAGTTGATGGAGGAGTTTTCTACAGAGGACCGCATCGAAGAAATATTCGATGGAAAGTTGATCGAGGCCGATATCGCATTTGAAAGTGCGATCAGCGAGGCCCCCCGAGGCAGCAAGCACCTGGTAGGCGACTACGAACTCGGCCGCTACCTGACTTGCCTGGCCCAGGCATTGAACGCGGCGCACGAGCGGGGCCCGTCAGAAGCCAACTGCTTGTTGCTCACCGCCCGACATGCCATGGCGCTCCATGTAGAGCGAAAGAGCAAAGCGGGGGTGGACTACTTTGCCGCCAAGTTGTTTGATCCCAACGACACGGCCACCTACAAACGCGTTGAAAAGCTCACCCCAGAAGGTCTGAGCAGTTTGACGCTCGATGATCTGTTGGTCAGTCAAGCATCAAGCTTGGCTTCAGACGGATCAGGGAGTCGAGAGCCGCGGTGCGTGGCGGCGGTGTGTCTTGACGACGCCTTGCGGCCATCGATGGGCCGGTTTGTCCTCGCCCCAACGCCTGGCAGCATGGGCGTGGCCTTGAGCTACGGTGTCGTCGATGCCGTTTGCGACATGCTCGAAGACCTCGCACGGGATCCGTTTCCCCCAAGCCGAGAGAAGGTCGAGCTATGGCGAGCCAAGTGCAGGGATGGTTTTCCTGGGCTGTATGTGGCGTGTCAAAACGGGCACACAGAAACGGTCAAGGTCTACACCGAGAGCGTATTGGCCTGCAAGGGCTTGGGCGACCAGGGCAAGGCCGACTTGCTGAGCGCCAAGACAGACCGAGGCACGCCGGGCCTGCACATCGCGTTTCAATTTGGCCATACAGGGGTGGTCAAGGCGTTCACTGACCGCGTTCTGGCCTGGAAGGATTTCGACGAAAACACCAAGCTCTCGTTGCTGACAACCGAGATGAGCGATGGCGTGCCTGGCCTGCACACAGCGCTTCAAAATGGTCACGCGGAAACGGTCGCGGCATTCACTGAGAGCATATTGAGTTGCAAAGATTTGAGCGACAGCGCAAAGTTCCGTTTGTTGGCAGCCCAGTGCAGCGATGGCTTTGCAGGGCTGTATGCGGCCATGCAAAATGACCACACAGAAACGGTCAAGGCGTTCACTGAGCGCATATTGGCCTGCAAAGACTTCGATGAAAACACAAAACTCGATTTGTTGGCAGCCAAGACGAACGATGGCTTTGCGGGCTTGTACGTGGCATTTCACAGGGGCTATTCAGAAACCGTCAAGGCATTCACTGAAAGCGTGTTGGCTAGCAAGAACATAGGTGCCATCACCAAGGTTCATTTGTTGGCGGCGAAGACGAGCGCAGGCGTATCGGGCCTGTTCGCAGCACTCGCCACCCATCATGTCACCACGGCCAGGCAGTTTGCGTGGCCGGTGTCGAGGTCAGATTTAAGCGACGAGCACAAAGCCGAGCTGTTGGCCCCCGGGTTGTTGTCCTGACTTTTCCAAATGGTCGGTATGCGCTTTTGGCCCCCCAACAACGCCGCCCTGGTGGCGCAGGCCCATGCAGGCCTGCGCCTGATGGGACGCCAAGCCGCCACCGCGATTCAGGTCCGGGCGTGGTTTGACCTGGTTTGAACTCGCTGAGGGCCTGACAGGCGTGCGTGCAAAATGCGGTTTTAATACTCCGTCTCAGTGAATTTGAAAGGTTCAATAGTTGCGAGGCCGATGGCGAAGTACACAGGCTGCTGGATTCCCGCCTGCGCGGGAATGACATCGGGAGATGCCAAACCCTGCGCCCGTCATCCCCGCCGTCTCCCGTCATCCCCGCCGTCTCCCGTCATCCCCGCCTTCTCCCGTCATCCCCGCCTTCTCCCGTCATCCCCGCGCAGGCGGGGATCCAGCAGGGTGCCTGAGGCGCAACCGGCCCGCGCGCACTCCATTCCTGCACGCTCCGCCTGCAGATACGCCACCTCTTCGCTTTGGCGAAGCAACCTTTCAAATCCACTGAGACGGGGTACTCGCCAAGACCCTCTCACTCTCACTCTCACACCTTTGCCCCATGACCCTGCTCCCCACCATCGAGATTCAAACCCCTCACCCGGGGGCCACTGCGCAAGCCAGCATCATCGTGCTGCACGGCTTAGGTGCCGATGGCAACGACTTCGTCCCTTTCGCCCGTGAGCTCGACCTGCGCACCATCGGCCCGGTGCGCTACATCTTCCCCCATGCGCCCCAAATTCCCGTCACCCTGAACGGCGGCTATGTGATGCGCGCTTGGTACGACATCCGCAACGCTGATCTGGTGCAACGCGAAGACGAGGCCGGTCTGCGGGCCTCCAACGAAGCGCTGGCCGCCTTGATTGACCGCGAGCGTGAGCGGGGAGTGGCCGCCTCACGCATTGTTTTGGCCGGCTTTTCACAGGGTTGCGCCATGACCTTGATGACCGGATTGCGCTACCCCGAACGCCTGGCTGGCCTGGCGGGGCTTTCAGGTTACGTGCCCCTGGCGGACACCACCGCAAGCGAGCGCCATGAGGCCAATCACAACACGCCCATTTTCTTGGCCCACGGCCGCGCCGATCCCGTGGTGCCCATCGCCCGCGGGGAAGCCTCACGCGACTTACTGCAGTCACTAAAGTACCCCGTCGAGTGGCACAGCTACGCCATGCAACACTCAGTGTGCCCTGAGGAAGTGGGTGACTTCAACCGCTGGCTTGTGAAGGTATTGAGCGCCTGCCCCCCGTGCCAATATGACCTGCGCCACCTACCCCCGAGAGATTAGCGAGCAACGAGGTAGGTATGAAGATCAAAGATCAAGCCAAGGACACGATGAACATTGAGCACAGTTTGCCCGATCCTGGCGCATTGCTGGGA
>JANMGB010000198.1:0-1323 GCA_031374415.1 Burkholderiales bacterium | reverse complement strand
CGCAGCGGCGCGCGCATCGCCTTGCTGAGCTCAAACGGCAGCGCCGAGTCGCGCAACGACGCCACGACGTCGGCGTCGCCAAACACCGTGAAGAACTGCATGTAGACCTCGTTCAGGTAGCCGAACGCGAGGTCGGCCGACACGTCGCCGCCGCACAGGCACAGGAACGTCAGCCCGTCGCCGTTCAGATAGTAGAACACGAACTGCCGCCGCACGCGCACGGCGCCGTAACGCTGCTGCGTGTCGATGTGCCGGTGCATGTTGCACGCGTACGCGCGCATCGTCCCGCTGTGCTCGGTGTACTCGGCCAGCGGAACGTGCTGTGCTGAGATCAGAGTGTACAGCACTGCTTAGCGTCGTCGTTAGCTCAGCTCAGCACCAAGAGAACAAACGTTGTCCGCACTTTTCAAACTCAGGCCTCAGGCTCACCACTGCGCCGTCCTCACCATCCTCGCCACTGCCTCTGAGACGTTTGCTTCCGCCATCACAGCCATCACGGTGCGCTGGTCAAAGTCATGAACAAGCATGCTGAGCGCGACGTGCTGCAAATGCGCAGTGCCGTACCGGTGCGCGACGTCGAGCAGTTCGAGCACGCATTGCAGCTCACCAAAGTCGTACGACGACTCGATCAGCGTTTCGGCGTGCTTCTTGAGGTCGTCGAGCTGGCAGCGATCGGCAAGCGCCAGCATTTCGACCGCGTGCTCGGCGTCGCACACGAGCTCATCCGAGTACAGAAAGCGCAGCAGCGCACGCACGGTCGCCGGAGCGACGTCGTCGACGCGGATCGTGCCGGTCTGCGCCTCGCGCATGCCGGCGTCGAGTGCGCGCGCAAAGTGAGGCGCGCGCGAAATGAAGAGGCGGTGAACGCGGAACGTCTCCTCGCCGGCGACAAACGTGACGTCGGCGTGCTTGCTGCGCAGCGCGTCGTCGTCAAACAGCGCGCCCAAGCTCGCCTGCACCGTGGGCGCCGCATCTTCGTCTTGCACGAGATAGGGCAGACGCAAAACGCTCGCAAACTCGCCGCGCAACTTGCCGCTCACTGGCTCGCCGCCGTACAGGTGGCGAAACAGCACGCGCAGCGCGTCGTCGCCGAGTTCGTCGACGTGGCGCATTTGTTTCGACTCGATCAGCTCGAGCAGATGCGGGCAGCGCGCCTGCAGCAGCACGCGATGCAGCCGATGCTGTTCGTTGCGCATCGTCACGTCGCTCAGATTGCCCGACTGCAGCGTCTTGAGCAGAAACGCCGACAGCTGGCTCGGCGGCGCGAGTCGCGGCAGGCCGAGATCGAGCACTTGTGTCGGAGCGAGCGTGCGATGGGCAACT
>JANMGB010000194.1:0-5593 GCA_031374415.1 Burkholderiales bacterium | reverse complement strand
ACGATGACGCAGCATGTCTACAGTCCGATCCCACTGGCGATGTCAGAGGCGACTTGGAAAAAGCTGTCTCCTGAGGATCAAGCTGCGTTCCTCGAAGCGGCTCGGATTGGGGCCAAGTTCAGCCGCAGCTGGGTCAAGGCCATCGAAGAAAAACAGCTGGCAGGTATGACCGCCAAAGGCGCGAAGGTGAACCGTCCAGCACTCGGTCCGTTCCGCGAAATCGTCAAGCCGGTCTATGCGAAAGCGCGTCAAAAGTACGGAGCGGACGTGGACGGCTTGTTGGCTGACGCTGCCTCGGTACGCAAGTCGGTCAAGTAATGCTCCGATTGGGCCGCAGCGATGAATTTGCCTCAAAGCCCAGCGTGTCTAAGCGGGATGGACCCCGCGGAGGCACCGCGTGAGGCTGTGGCTGTCGGCACAAACAGCGAACCGACACATGCTCTAGCCTGTGTCGGCGGCAGATCACAAAGAAACTGCAATGTCTGAATCAAAGTTTCCCGCCATTCGCACTCTCGCAAGCCTGTCCATGGCGGCTCGCTTGCGCAGTGGTTTTGGTTTTTTGATGTTGCTGGTGGTGGCCATGGCTGTCAGCGGTGCCGCGACCCTGCTCAGCATGAGTCGACACATCAACCAGATCGTTGAAGTGAACAACGCTCGCAAGGATTTGGCCAACGATCTGGTGGACGTGATCAACGATTTGGCCATCGAGACTCGCAACATCACGCTGCTGACTGATCTGTCCGACCTCAGGCGCGAGATGGCATCCTTCGAGCGATCAGTGGTGCGGCATGCGCAGATCCAAGGCAAGCTCAGCGACGCGTTGTCGCAGGAAGACGCTGCCAGCCGCTCCCGCGTGTTGATGGGGGAGATCACCCAAGCCAGCGCCAAGACTCTGCCCAACATCAGGCGCGCCGTGCAGGCGGGCTTCGACGGCTCCAACGTCGAAGCCACGACGATTTTGACCACCCAAGTTCATGCCGACGAGGCGGTCTGGCTCGCCAAGGTGGGGGCGATGCTGCAACTACAGCGGGAAGAAACCGCAGCGTCTGCCGTCGCTGCACGGTCTTCGCGCTTGAACGCCTTGACACTGGGCACCGTGCTGCTGCTGCTCGCCCTGTCAAGCGGCGGTCTCGTGGCCCGATGGGTGGTGCGCAACAACGGGCAGATGATGGCCATCATCGCTGAGCAAAATGGCAGCCTAGAGCAGCGCGTCACCGAGCGCACGGCCGAGCTGGCGCAAAAGACCCATGACCTCGACGCGGCCATCGCGAACCATCAGCATCTGGCCTCCATCCACGCCATGCTTGCGGCCACGAATGAGGCGCTGTTGTATGCCCAGACCCCCCAAGAGCTGTTCAAACGCGTCTGCGACGCGGCCGTCGATCGCCACGATTTCATCGCTGCGGCGGTCATGCAGCGAGCGCTCGACACACCCTGGATGTACATCGAGGCCGCCTCTGGCAATGCTGCGCAGCTACTGCGTGAGCGCTTTTCGGTGGATGCGCAAGTCCGCGACGGCCAGGGCCTCGCTGGCGAAGCCTTCGTGACCCGCGAGCCAGCCGTTGCCAACGATTACCTGAGCGACGATCGAACCTTGCTGTGGCGTGCGATGGCCCAAGATGCTGGGGTGGCATCCGCCGCGGTGTTTCCGATTCCGGGGCCTGACGTATCACTGGGCGTGATCGTCTTTTATGCGGGAGAGAAGAACACCTTCACCCCCGACATTGTCTTGGCACTCGAGCGCATTGCCCGAAACATTGCATTCGCACTCGGTAACTTCGAGCGTGATGCAGAGCGTGCCCGCGTCGACGCCGCCTTGCGCGAAAGTGAAGCGCGGTTTCGCTCCTTGACCCACCTGTCCTCCGACTGGTATTGGGAGAAAGATGTCGACCATCGCTTCACCCGCCTGGACAGTCGCGACGTCATTGACGACTCGGGCTCCAACCGACTCATTGGCCGCTGTGTGTGGGACACCAGCCTGCAAATTCAAGCGCCGGGCAACTGGGACGAGTTTCGTGAGCAGCTGCGTCAGCGCCTGCCCTACCGCGACGTCATCATGATGCGCGCGGCGCCTGATCTTCCGCCGTACTACATCAGTCTGAGCGGAGAGCCCCGCCTGGACGCGCAAGGCGTGTTCCTCGGCTATCGCGGGGTGGCGCGCGAGATCACCGAGCAAATGGTTGCTGAAGAAAACATCCGCCATATGGCGCGGCACGATGCGCTCACGGGCCTGCCCAACCGCATCATGTTCAACAACCTGCTGACCCTCACCATTTCCAACGCGTCGCGCTACAAGCGCAGCTTTGCGGTCATGTTCATTGACCTGGACCGCTTCAAGTTCATCAACGACACCCTCGGCCACGAAGCCGGCGACAGCCTGCTCAAAGAGATCACCTTCCACTTTCAGGGGGTGCTGCGCAGCAGTGATGTCATTGCCCGCCTGGGTGGCGATGAATTCGTGGTCTTGGTCCAAGAGGTCAGCGACCGGGACCACGCAGGCTTGGTGGCTGAGAAGCTGCTTGAGGCTGCCCACAGGCCCATGACGCTGTTGGGGCAAGAGTGCCGCGTCAGTGCCAGCATTGGCATCGCCATGTTCCCCGCAGATGGTCATGACGAGAAGACGCTGATTAAAAACGCCGACAGTGCCATGTATGTGGCCAAAGGCGAAGGTAAAAACAACTTTCAGTTTTTCTCGCCGGAGATTCTTGCCCAGACATTGGAGCGCCTGGCGCTGGAGTCTGGACTGCGCCGAGGCATGGAGCGCCAGGAGTTCTCGCTCCACTACCAGGCCAAACTTGACCTCAAGACCGGGGTCATCAACGGGGTCGAGGCCCTTTTGCGTTGGAACAGCGCGGAGCTGGGCTCGGTCTCGCCGGCCAAGTTCATTCCCATCGCGGAGGAAACGGGCCTCATCGTGCACATCGGGCGCTGGGTTCTGAAGACCGCTTGCATGCAAAGCATGGCCTGGCAGCGCCAGGGCCTGCCGCCGATCATCATCGCAGTGAACCTGTCAGTGCGCCAGTTTTCCGACGAGGGCTTGCTCGACGACATTCGCGACGTCCTTCAGACCACCGAAATGTCGCCCCAGCTGCTGGAGCTTGAGATCACAGAAGGCATGCTTATTCACAATATTGAGCACGCCATCCAGCTTCTGACCAGCATCAAAGCGATGGGCGTACGCTTGGCGATCGACGATTTTGGCACAGGTTATTCATCGCTGGGGCAACTCAAAAACTTCCCCATCGATACCCTCAAAGTCGACCGCTCCTTCATCCGGGATTTGGCCACCGACTCGAACGACAAAGCCATCACCAGCGCGATCATTGCGATGGGCAAGACACTCAGCTTGACCGTGGTGGCCGAGGGTGTCGAGACCATCGAGCAGCAGACTTTCTTGCGCGAACAATCCTGCGATGAAATGCAGGGCTTCTATTTCAGCCGCCCTATTCCAGCGGGTGAGTTCGAGACCTTGCTGCGCGGCAATGCGCTTCAAGCACGGGGGGGTTGTGAGTCAGCCGACGACCTCGTGCGCATGCGCACGACGACGGCGTGACTGAGAATGCTTAGGGCCCGTTCTTGAGATTGAGGGCAACACCTGCCGGCGAGCCGGCGGAGCTCAGCGCCCTTCCCCATCTTTCAGGTATTGCGGCGAGCGCGGCCCGAACAACAGACCCTGTCGGCCCGGTTGAAGCAGCTGCTGGCTGGCGGTGCGCGCCACGGCATGGCCCGGGTCACCGGCGCTGTTGAGGATCTGGCGCACGGCGGCACTCACCAAGAGACCCACCAACCCCATGTTGTTGGCTGAGCCTTGGTTGTTGCTCGCGGCAGCAGCGCCCGTCCACAGCGTCTGGCCATTGCGGGCATCCACCAACTTCGCCCTCACGCTCACCACGACCGTGCTGTCGATCACGGTGTAGCTTGACCCGTAGCGATCCACGGTCAGGTAGAGCACCGCATCGGTGCCGAAAATCTCGCGCAGCTTAGCCAAGGGGGCTTGGTGCATGTCCCCGGGCAAGGGCAAGCCGTTTTCTTTGAAAGTCTGATCCACCAAGGCCACTGGAAACACGTAGTAACCCGCCTCAGCAATCGGCTGCGTCACGGTCGCAAGCACGCTGTACGTGGCACGCACGTCGGGTGACTGGTTCAGCGGTGGCAAAACCAGAATCGACTTCGGCCGGCTCAATTTATACGCCGTGTCATCACGTGCCACAGGGGTGGCACACCCCGCCAATAACAGCAAGGCCGCACCCAGGGCTGCAACCCCACCAGCGAGCCTGTTGATGCGCCAGCTCATGGGGTGATCCTTGCGATCAAACGGTCCATGTAGGCCTTGGACTCCGGAAACAAGACAGCCTCTGTGCGCAGCGAGCCCACGGCCTGATCAAGCTTGCCCAGTTGAAAATACAAATACCCCATGTGGGCATGAAAACCTGGCGGCAGCGCCTTTTGGGCCGACCGGGCACGCTGTAGGTCAGCCTCCAAGCGGATGAGCTGGTCTTCGGGGGCGGCTTTGCCGGGCTCGATGTACATCGCATACACCTGCCCCTCATAGCTGCCCCACTGGTACAAAGGCGGCACAGGTTGGGCACAGCCGACCAAGACCCCGGCGCTCAGCGAAGCCAGCCCCAGCTTCCAAAACGGGCATCGGTTCATAACGATGAGGCTCAACGCGCTTTAGATTTCGGGGGCCAGGCCCCTTGCTCTGCGCCCTCGACCAAGCGATTCACCGCCTCGCGGATGGCCAGATCGAGCACCTTGCCGTTGAGCGTGGAGTCATAGCTGGCCGTGCCACCAAACCCCACCACCTCACGATTCGACAAGGCGTACTCGCCCGCCCCGCTGGCGGAGAACACCACCTCCGAGGTCAAGGCATCCACCACGTTCAAACTGACCTTGGCGTAGGCCACCTGAGTCTTTCCGCGGCCCAACAAACCAAAGAGTTGTTGGTCACCGGTTTCTTTGCGGCCAAACTCGGCGACGTCACCTGTGATCAGGTAAGACGCGCCCTTGATCTTTTGGGCTTGCCCGCTGTAAGCGGCCTCGGCCTTGGCCTCGGAGAGGTTGTCGCGGTCCATCACCTGAAAGCGGTTGCTTTGTTGCAAGTGCGTGATCAAAATCGTTTTGGCCTGGCCACCCAAGCGATCCACCCCATCCGAGAACAAACCCCGCATGTAGCTCGAACGATTGTCAAACTTGCCCACCACCAGCGACGTGCGCGCGCCCACATGGGGTGAAGGTGAAGAAGCCGAAGCCACCTGGGGGACCGGCAACGCTTGCTGCGTTTCAGTGGCACACCCGCCCAAGCCCAAAAGCCCTGCGAGACAAAGCAAAAACACGCGAAGCTTCATGTGGACCCCTTGAAAGACGACGACAAGCGCCAAACGGGTCCAGTGTAAAGCTTGCCTGGCCACCCCAGGAACCAAAGGATGCCACTCACCCCTTGAACGAAGGGTTGACATCCTCACCGCCCTGAAGAGACGGTGATTCCTTCTGCAAGACGGCGATGTCCCGCCGCGAGAATGTTCTTGGCTGCGTTCACGTCACGGTCGTGTACCGCGCCGCAATCGCTGCAAGTCCATTCTCTTATTCGCAA
>JANMGB010000193.1:0-19778 GCA_031374415.1 Burkholderiales bacterium | reverse complement strand
ACGATGACGCAGCATGTCTACAGTCCGATCCCACTGGCGATGTCAGAGGCGACTTGGAAAAAGCTGTCTCCTGAGGATCAAGCTGCGTTCCTCGAAGCGGCTCGGATTGGGGCCAAGTTCAGCCGCAGCTGGGTCAAGGCCGTCGAAGAAAAACAGCTGGTGGGTATGACGGCCAAAGGCGCCAAGGTGAATCGTCCACCGGTCGGCCCGTTCCGTGACATCGTCAAGCCGGTCTATGCGCAGGCGCGTCAAAAGTACGGTGCTGACGTGGATGCCTTGTTGGCTGACGCTGCCGCTGTACGCAAGACGACCAAGTAGTGCAGCGCTGTGGCAGTGGCAATGACGCTGCTGCCCAGAAATCGGGCGTGCATCTAGGGCCTGTTCGGAAACTCTTCGTCGGGCAGCAAATGGTCTATTGGAGTGGGCTGCAAGGCGCAAAGCACAGCCATACCGGTCGGTATTGCGAGCATTTGCTACAAAGCAGACCGCTTCAAGAGGCCGTTTGATGCCTGGCGAGGAGTTTCCGAACAGGCCCTAAAGGGCGTCGCCTTTGCCCCCTGACCCAGGGGGCAGTTGCGCTTAGCCAACGCTGCGGCGGGCGGGCGACCCCAACCATATACTCACAAGGGCCTTCAATCTGAGCAATTAGCAAACAGATCGCACACATGTCAACGCATCACACCGCGCGCGCTCCGTTAGGCTAGAGCTTCGCCGCGGTGATTTCGTCGGGTCTGCCTTTCAGTCCTTGCACGGCCCATCAAGAACCCCGCGTTTTAGAGGCTTGATTGTCATGAACGAATACCTGCCCTGGGTCATCCTGCTGGCCTTGTTGGCGTTGCTGGCCTGGACGGTCGCGCCGCATTTGCGCCGCGCCTATATGCGCCTTCGCGCCTGGCTGGTGCACCCGCGCGCGCCGGACACCGCGCGCGAGCTGGCACACAAAGACACCTCGGCCGATGAACATGAGGCGCAAGCTAACGCCGCCACGCAAAAGCGCGAGCTCGAACGCCAGGCGGCCGAGACCGCGAGCCTGCATGCTGCGCAGCAGGAAGCCGAGCGGGCACAGTCCGAGCAGGCTCGGCAACAAGCCGAACTCACCGAACAAGCGGAACAAGCCCAACAGGTAGCTGCTCGTGAGGCAGCCGAGCAGGCCCGCCAACAAGAAGCCCAGCAGGCACAGGCCGCACGCATGCTGGCTTTGCAGGACGAAAAAGCCCGCCAGGATCAAGCCGCGGCCGCTGAACAAGCGCGGCGCGACGAAGCTGACCGTCAGCTGACCGAGCTGGCCATCGAGCAAGCCCGACGCACGGCAGAAGAAGTCGCGCCGCTCGAGGTACAGGCGGAAGATCAGGCCACCCCGACACCCCCAGAAACCCGCGCCCCAACCAGAACCCCTGCCCAAACACTGGTGCTAGTTGTCGACGACTCGAAGGTGGTTAGGGTTAAAACCAGCCGCCTGCTCGCCAAACATGGCTATCGCGTGACATTGGCCGAAGACGGCGCCGACGCCGCACGGCAGATGGCACAAACCCCACCGCACGTTTTGATCACCGATGTCGAGATGCCTGGTATGGACGGCTTCGAGTTGTCGCGACATCTGCGCGGCCTACCGCATATGGCGCACATCCCGATCATCATGATCACCTCCGCAGAAGAAAAATACGCCCCGCAGGCAGCCCAAGTCGGCGTCAACGTGCTGCTCGGCAAACCGTACCGCGACGAGGACTTGATCGCGCAGGTGGAGTCGTCACTCACCGGCTGCATCGAGACCGGCCCCAATTTGGTCTTTCGCTGAACCAGCTACACCGCCGGCGATCACCGCGCGGCGGTGGCCTCAATTCGCCTCCCACGGTCACCACGTCAATCATCAGGAATACCCTGATAACAGATACTCTAACAATGTGGTAATCGACGCTTCGTGACCCATCAGGGTTTATATTGATATCGAAAAAATCGATGGAGGATAAAAAAAACTATTTGTTTGCTGAGGGAACTTTGTAAACCTAAAATCGGGCTCAAGTTTTTGGAGTCCGTCGGTGAATGTGAGTTGCCCTCCCCGCTGTTTTTTGCAAGGCCCGTCGAAGGAGCAGTCTGGCTCGTGGGGTAGCGGCACGGTTCGGTTTCACACCAGCGATTTGTGGTCAAGCCATCGGGGCATGTGGCCCGCCACTATGGCGGCTGAATCGTTGTTACCTTTCAAGCAGTGCAGCAGTGCCTGCGCTGGTGCCGTAGTGGCGAGTACTGTCGATCGCATCACGCACGCAGACCCCACCTTGAGTGACATGCACTATCTGGCTTGTCCAGATTTTGGCAACGAGCGTGAGCGCGCCCCGCGCGACAACAATGCGCTTGAAAAACACCCGCTCGAACACCTCGGACCAACGGCAGGGTCAAGCACCTCAATGCACCCATCCGCCGCGCACTCGCGACGCGCAACACACAACGACAGGGTCGTCCTGGGCGGGGCATGTAGTATTGACGGCTTTGTTCGAGCCTGCCGACAGTTGTCAATGCTGATCGACTTACTCAAGCAGCAACCCGCTGGTATCTATTTTTTTCACCCCTCAAAGAAGGACTTTCCCATGAAGACAATGAAGAAACTGTTGCTAGTGTCCCTTGCCTTTGCGGCAACCACCGCCGTGCAGGCCCAGACGAAATGGGACTTGCCCTCGGGCTATGCGGTCAACACATTCCAAGTTCAAAACTTGCAATACTTTGCTGACGAAGTCGACAAAGCCACCGCAGGCAAGCTCAAGATCACGCTGCACCCAGGTGCATCTTTGTTCAAGGCCAACGAAATCAAGCGCGCAGTGCAAAGTGCGCAGACGCCCATCGGCGAGTTCATTTTGTCCGGTGCGTCCAACGAAAACCCCCTGTTCGGCTTGGATGCCATCCCCTTCCTGGCCACCAACTATGTGCAAGCCAAAAAGCTGAACGACATTTCCAAGCCGTATCTTGAGAAGCTGCTGGCCTCTCAAGGCCTCAAACTGCTCTACGCCGTGCCTTGGCCTGGCCAGTCGCTTTATTCCATCAAGCCTCTCACTTCCATTCAGGATTTGAAAGGCACCAAAATGCGGGCCTACAACCCCGCCACCACGCGCATTGCCGAGCTTGTTGGCGCTCAGCCCGTGACAATTCAGCTGGCGGAGTTGGGACAGGCTTTGGCCACCGGCAGTGTGGACAACTTCCTGACGTCCAGCGCTTCGGGCGTGGACAGTAAGTTGTACGAACAGGTCAAGTATTTCTACGACGTGAATGCTTGGTTGCCCCGCAACGCCCTGGTCGTGAATCAAAAGGCTTTTGACGGCCTAGACAAAGCCACTCAAGCCATCGTGGTCAAGGTGGCCGCTGCCGCCGAAGAGCGCGGCTGGAAGTCCAGTGATGCCAAAGACGAGGAATACGTCAAAGAACTGCAAGCCAAGGGCATGACTGTGGACCGTGGCAGCGAGGGTCTCAAGCGTGACTTGAAGGCGATTGGTGCGCGCATGACCACTGATTGGCTGAGCAATGCTGGCAATGACGGCAAGGCCATCATTGATGCCTACAACGCAGCAAAGTAAAAAATAGTCCGGGGTCTGGGGTTGGGGTCACCTGCATGCTGGGGTGAGTCCAAGCCCGGTTTAGTGTCATGGAAGGACGCACCATGACATACCACCTGGTATGTCATGGTGCTTCTCTCTCGTATTTTTTAAGAGGGGTTGTTTTGAGTAAATCGTTAACTTATTTTTACCGCTTCCTGATGGTTCTGGCGGCTTTGTCCATGATCTCTGCGTTTGTCACGGTCATGCTGGGCGTGATGGGTCGACAGTTTGACTTCAATATCCGCGGGCTGGATGCCTACGCTGGATATTCTATTGCCGCTGCCTTGTTTCTGGCCCTGCCAGACACCCTGCGTCAGGGAGACCACATCCGCGTCACGCTGCTCCTCCAGAAGCTTCCCCCCCGCCTCCGAAATGTGTTTGAGTACTGGAGTTTGCTCTCGGGCTTGGGGCTGGCGCTCTACATGGTCTGGTATGCAGTCCGGCTGATCTCGGTCTCCTACGCCTTCAACGACGTCTCGCAAAGTGCGGATGCGACCCCTTTGTGGATTCCCCAGATTGCCATGGGCTTGGGCTGCATTGGATTCGCCGTTGCTTTGGCTGACGCCTTGGTGGCGCGCATTCAAAACCGCGAATTTTTCAGCTCCGAAGCGCAAACCGCCAACATCGAATAAACCGATCACGAGAATTTATGGACATTTACATTGCTGGTTTATTGATCGCCGTCATGATCGTGATCCTGGCCTCTGGGCTGTGGATCGGGATGACTCTGCTGGGCGTGGCGTTTATCGCCATGGAGCTGTTTACCACCAAGTCGGGGGGCGACAGCATGATGCTCACCATTTGGGGGTCAACCTCCAGTTGGACGCTCACGGCCTTGCCCTTGTTTTTGTGGATGGGAGAAATCTTGTTCCGTTCCAGGCTGACTGAAGATTTGTTCAAGGGTTTGGCCCCTTGGCTCAATCGCATCCCCGGTCGCCTGTTGCACACCAACATCATTGGTTGCGGCATCTTTGCTGCGGTCTCGGGCTCCAGTGCCGCCACTTGCGCCACCATCGGCAAGATCACCTTGCCGGAGCTGAAGAAGCGCGGTTACCCCGATGACATCTCCATGGGCTCGCTGGCCGGCGCCGGCACCTTCGGCCTGCTGATCCCGCCGTCGATCATCATGATTGTTTACGGCGTGGCAGCTGACGTCTCCATCGCTAAGTTGTTCGTGGCGGGGGTGATTCCGGGCTTGTGTCTGATGGCGCTTTTTTCCGCCTACATCATCATCTGGGCCTTGTTCAACAAAGACAAGGTGCCCAAGGCAGACGCCAGCATGAGTTTGGGTGAAAAGATCAAGGCCGGTCGCCACCTGATCCCGATCACCTCGCTCATCATCCTGGTCATCGGGGCGATTTACTCCGGGTTTGCCACAGCCACAGAATCGGCAGCCATGGGGGTGTTGGGATCCCTGGCACTCGCGGCCCTGGAACGTTCTTTGACCTGGACAAAATTCAAAGAGGGTTTGTTTGCCGCTTGCCGCGTTTACTGCATGATCGGTTTGATTTTGGCGGGTGCTTCGTTCCTGACCTTGTCCATGGGCTTCATCGGTCTGCCGCGTGAAGTCGCGCTGTTCATCAATGGCCTGAATTTATCGCCGGCCATGTTGATCGTGATGCTGACCGTCTTCTTCATCATCCTAGGTTGCTTCTTGGATGGCATCTCGATGGTGGTGCTGACCATGGCCGTGTTGCTGCCTACCGTACAGGCTGCGAACATTGACCTGATCTGGTTCGGTATTTTTGTCGTGCTGGTGGTTGAGATGGCTCAGATCACGCCACCGGTAGGCTTCAATCTGTTCGTTCTGCAAGGGCTGACCAAGAAAGAATTGCCGTACCTGGCTCGCACAGCTCTGCCATTCTTCTTCTTGCTGCTCGCAGCGGTTGTCGCCATCTACCTGTTCCCGGACATCGTCCTCATTGGGCCGAAAATGATGTAGCAATGCCTACGAGCCCAAGGGCTCGTATCCGGTATTGCACAAAAGCTGACATGAAATCGCGTCTTACCCCACCCTCCGTCGTTGCAGATTCTGCTGATACCTGCCGGTACTTCTGTGGTTTGTGCCTCGACTGGCGGGTGAACGACTCGATTTCATTTTGTCAGTGTCTTAGCGAGGCGCAGTGCTCGCCCCCCAACGTAGTAGGTGAGTCATGACAAATCGAAGAGACTTCCTTGCCCTGTTAGCAGCAGCCCCCCTGCCGCTGACGGGGTATGCACAAACACCATGGAAGCTGGCCACGGGGTATAAGCCTGACGGTTTCCATGGCAAAAACCTGCTTCAGCTGACGAAGGATATCGCGGCCCTCCCGGGTGAGCTTCGCATCGAGCTCCATCCTGACAACAGCTTGTTCAAACTCAGCGACATTTTTGACGCGGTGCGTGCGGGCAAGTTGGAGATGGGCGAGGCCATCATGACGGGGCTGAGCAAGGAGATCCCGTTGGCCGGTGCGGACGCGGTGCCGTTCGTGGTGCGCAGCTACAGCGATGCCCAGCGCATGTGGAAGTATCAGCGGCCACTCATCGAGCAAAAATTTTTGGCGCTCGGCTTGCGCTGCCTGATGGCTGTGCCCTGGCCGCCGCAGGGCCTGTACACCAACCGACCGGTTCAGCGCGTGAGCGATTTGCTGGGCAGCAAGATGCGCACCTACAACCCGACCACTGAACGCATCGCTGAACTCATGGGCGCCCAGGCGGTGAACGTGCCGACGGCACAAGTGCGCCAGGCTTTTGTGGAGGGGCGCGTCGACTGCATGATCACTTCGGCCATCACCGGTGTGGACAACCAGATGTGGACGCAGGTTAAGAATTACTATGAAATCAACGCCTGGTATCCCAAAAATATCACCTTCGTGAATGCCAAGGCATTCGATGCCCTGCCAGTACAAACCCAGAGCAACATCACGCAAGCGTGCCTTTTTGCTGAGAGCCGCGGCTGGGCAGAGAGCGAACAACTGGCCGTGGAATCCACAGAAAATCTGCGCCGACGCGGCATGAAAATAGAGCGTGTGGCGCCGGAGTTTCTGACCGAGCTCAAGCGCATGGGTGAGCGCTTTTCCTTGGAGTGGATCAAGCAAGTTGGTTTGGAAGCCAACCACATCTTTATTCCCTACTTCACCAAGCAATAGCTATCTGTTTGGGTCGCCTCGCGCTTGCCGCGCGCTGTGGTGGCCCAATTTCATCCGGTCCTGTGCCAGCTCTGCTGAGCGGGTCACAGCGGCCTCCGATTTTGTTTTTATTTTGGATCTCATCATGAAAAACGCACAACAACTTGGACAAGACCGCTGGCAGTTCTGGATCGACCGTGGAGGCACCTTCACGGACTTGGTTGGCAAGCGCCCCGATGGCACCTTGGTCACCCACAAGCTTTTGTCCGAAAACCCAGAGCAGTATCGCGATGCTGCCGTCGCAGGTATTCGGCACCTGCTGGGCCTGAAGGCCGGAGAGGCGATTACGCCGGACCGAGTCGAGTGCGTGAAGATGGGCACCACCGTGGCCACCAATGCCTTGCTCGAGCGCAAGGGTGAGCCCACGCTGTTGGTGATCTCTCAAGGTTTCCGGGATGCGCTGCGCATTGCCTACCAAGACCGCCCGCGTTTGTTTGACATGAACATCGTTTTGCCCGAGCTGCTGTATCAGCGCGTCATCGAGGCACAGGAGCGTGTAGGCGCCGATGGTGCGGTGGTCAAGCCCTTGGCTGAACAGCAGTTGCGTGCGGATCTGCAAGCGGCCTATAACGACGGCCTGCGCAGCGTGGCCATCGTCTTCATGCACGGTTATCGCTATACCGCCCATGAACTGGCCGCGGCCCGCATTGCCCGTGAAGTAGGGTTCCCTCAGGTCAGCGTTTCGCACGAGGTCAGCCCCCTGATGAAGCTGGTGTCGCGTGGCGACACCACCGTGGTGGATGCTTATTTGTCGCCCATTTTGCGCCGCTATGTCGAGCAGGTAGCGAGTGACATGCCGGGCGTCAAGTTGTTCTTCATGCAGTCATCGGGCGGCTTGACAGATGCCCATGCCTTCCAGGGCAAGGACGCCATCCTGTCCGGCCCGGCTGGCGGCATTGTGGGCATGGTTCGGACAGCCCAGCTGGCCGATTTTGACCGCGTGATCGGCTTCGACATGGGCGGCACATCCACCGACGTGTCGCACTTTGCCGGCGAGTTTGAGCGCGCTTTTGAAACCCAGGTGGCTGGCGTTCGCATGCGAGCCCCCATGATGAGCATTCACACCGTGGCCGCGGGTGGTGGCTCCGTGTTGAGCTTTGATGGCGCACGTTTTCGGGCCGGGCCTGAGAGTGCGGGGGCCAACCCAGGCCCCGCGTCTTACCGCCGCGGTGGCCCGCTCGCCGTGACCGATGCCAACGTGATGCTTGGCAAAATTCAGCCCGCGTACTTCCCTAAGGTGTTTGGCCCTCACGCCAATGAGTCGCTCGACCATGAGGTCGTGGTCCGGCGCTTTACCGACATGGCCGCCGAGATCGAACGCAGCACGGGGGTCAAGCGCACCCCTGAAGAAGTGGCAGAAGGTTTCATCGAAATCGCGGTCGGTGCCATGGCCAACGCCATCAAGAAGATCTCGGTGGCGCGTGGCTATGACGTCACCAAGTACACCTTACAGTCCTTTGGCGGCGCAGGCGGGCAGCATGCTTGCTTGGTGGCCGATGCCTTGGGCATGAGCAAGGTGTTCGCGCACCCCTTGGGGGGCGTTCTGTCAGCGTATGGCATGGGTTTGGCTGACCAAAACGTGATTCGCGAGGCCGCCATTGAACAAGTCTTGACGGATGCTTTTGAGGCGGTGAGCCGCAAGCTCAACGCTTTGGCCGACGAAGCCGAGACCGAGCTGCGTCGACAGGGCGTGAATGCAGGCGAGGTGACCTTGCATCGTCGCGTGCATGTGCGTTACCAAGGCACCGACTCTGCGCTCGTGGTGCCCTTCGGCAGCATCTCGGAGATTCAAGCGGCGTTTGAGGCCGCCTATCGCCAACGCTTCGCCTTCTTGATGAGCGAGCGCGCCTTGGTGGTCGAGGCCGTGTCCGTGGAAGCCGTCGGCGCCGGTGACGCGCCCACCGAACAGCGTTACAGCGATTTGCTGAACGAGGCCGCGCCAATTGCCTCCCAGGTCAAGATGTTCAGCGGTGGTCGGTGGCACGATGCGGCCTTGGTGGTGCGAGACAGCACGCGGCCCGGTCATTTCATCACGGGCCCGGCCATCATCTCCGAGAAGAATGCCACCACGGTGGTGGAGCCAGGGTGGCAAGCCGTGGTGACCGATTTGGACCATTTGGTCTTGAAGCGCATCACAGCCCGTGAAGCCCGCAAGGCCATTGGTACCTCGGTCGACCCCGTGATGCTGGAGGTCTTCAACAACCTCTTCATGAACATTGCTGAGCAAATGGGGTTGCAGCTTCAAAATACCGCCTACTCTGTCAACATCAAAGAGCGCCTGGATTTCTCTTGCGCTTTGTTCGATGCCAAAGGCAACCTGATTGCCAATGCCCCGCACATGCCGGTGCACCTTGGGTCGATGAGCGAGTCGATCAAGTCCGTGATGGATGGCAATGCTGGCCGGATGAAGCCCGGTGATGTCTATGCCTTGAACGACCCCTACCATGGGGGCACTCACCTGCCAGACGTGACCGTGGTGTCGCCCGTATTCGACGAAGAAGGCAAAGAGATTTTGTTTTATGTCGGATCACGCGGTCATCATGCTGACATTGGTGGCACGACGCCGGGCTCCATGCCGCCGTTTTCGACCACCATCGAAGAAGAGGGCGTGCGCATTGACAACGTGAAGCTGGTGGATCAGGGCCGCATGCTCGAGGCCGAGATGTTGGCCTTGCTCTCAAGCGGTAAATACCCCTCGCGTAATCCGTCGCAAAACATCGCTGACTTGCGGGCACAGATCGCAGCCAATGAAAAAGGTCTGCAGGAGTTGCGCAAGATGGTGGGACAGTTCGGTCTGGATGTCGTACAGGCCTACATGGGCCATGTGCAAGACAATGCCGAAGAGTCGGTGCGCCGCGTGATCACTCGCTTGAAGGATGGCAAGTTCACCCTGCCCCTGGACAATGGCGCGCAGATCAGCGTGGACATCAAGGTGAACGTGGCAGCCCGCAGTGCGCGCATTGATTTCACGGGCACTTCAGCCCAGCTGAGCAACAACTTCAATGCGCCTCGGGCCGTGTGCACCGCGGCCGTTCTGTATGTCTTCCGCACGTTGGTGGGCGATGAGATCCCGCTCAATGCAGGCTGCCTCAAGCCCCTGGAGGTGATTATTCCAGAGGGGTCAATGCTCAACCCGCTGCCACCTGCCTCGGTGGTGGCCGGCAATGTGGAAACCTCGACCTGCATCACCAACACGCTGTACGGTGCCTTGGGCGTGCTGGCGGCTGGTCAGTGCACCATGAACAACTTCACCTTCGGCAACGAGAAGTACCAGTATTACGAAACCATCTCGGGTGGCGCCGGCGCGGGCCCAAGTTTCGACGGTGCCAGCGTCGTGCAGACCCACATGACCAACTCGCGCTTGACCGACCCCGAAGTTCTCGAATTCCGCTTCCCCGTGCGCCTCGAAAGCTATGAGATTCGTGCAGGCTCCGGCGGGGCGGGCCAGTTCAAGGGTGGCAATGGCGGTATTCGTCGCGTGCGCTTCCTGGAGAAAATGACCGCATCCATCCTGTCCAATGGCCGCACGACTGGCGCCTTTGGTGCAGCGGGTGGCTCGCCTGGCTTACCGGGCATCAACCGGGTGGTACGCGCCAACGGGTCGGTGGAATTGCTGGGCCATATCGGATCCACCGAAATGAACCCTGGCGATGAGTTTGTCATTGAAACCCCGGGCGGCGGCGGTTACGGCAAGTAAGTACAAGGCCACCTTGATGGTGGCCGTCACCCTCTCCAGGATGTGAACATGACTTAAAAGAACTTCTGGTTCCCATTGCTTGTCCTCGTACCCCGTCTCATTGGATTTGGAAGGTTGAATCGTTGAGAGGCCGATGGCGAAGTACACAGGCTGCTGGGTTCCCGCCTGCGCGAGAATGACATGGGGAGATGCCAAACCCTGCGCCCGTCTTCCCCGCGCAGGCGGGGATCCAGGAAGGTGCATCAGGTGCAACATGCCCGCGCGCACTCCATTCCTTCAAGCTCAGCTTGCCAATGCGCCACCTGTTCGCTGCGGGGAATCGTGCAGCCTGCTTACATCGGCATTGGCCTCGCAAAGATCCAAGTCCGACAAGCTCACGGGCTCAAGCCCCTCCCCCTGCGGGAGATGAGTTGGTGTGAGGGGGCTGCAACGCTTGCCGAATGGACTCCAGCAGTGCCTGCGGCTGCTGGCGGCGAGATCTTCAGCCCGAAGATCTTTTGGCATGGACTTGCCCCAGCCCGTGTTCTTCGGCTGTTTGCTCGGCGCCGCTCGCGGGCGCGGGCTACATGCCACGCGTGGTCTGCTGTGACTGGTCGATGTCGCCCCTCTCCCCCAGCCCTCCCGCAAGGGGCCAGGGGAGCTATTGATGACCCTCAAGCCTCCAGTGCAGCGCGGGGGTTGTAGGCAGCGAACGAACGAGCCAGCCCGCGCCAGGCCTCCTGCTCGGGCTCTGAAGCCGAGGGCGGCAGAGCCATGGTCAGTACGGCATAGAGGTCGCCTGGCACCTTGCCGGGCAGGCCCCTGCCCTTCAGACGCAGCTTACGCCCTTGTGAGGATCCCGGCGGCACGCTGAGTTGCACGCTGCCATCAGGCGTCGGTGCCGCAACCATGGCGCCAAGTGCGGCCTCTCAGGGCGCGACGGGCAGCTCGAAGTAGATGTCGCTGCCGTCCAACCTGAACAATGGGGCGCCACCCTGCCCGGCAGCACCCGGCCCTGACAGCCGCAGGTGCCGGCCTTCGCGAACCCCCTTCGGAATGTTGACTTCGAGCTGTCGCTCCTGCAGCGTGGCTCGGCCCGCCGCGTCCACAGCGGCCATGCGCAAAGAGATCATGCGCTTGGTGCCGAGGTAGGCGTCGAGCAGGCCGATGACCACCCTGGCGTGGTGATCTCGTCCCGGCACTGGCCCCGTGGGTCGGTTGCCAGTGCTGCGGCGGTGCAGGCCTTCGGCCCCCCCATTCGTGGCTCTCTTGAGTTCACTGCCAACCGAGCCGCTGGATGTACCAGCGTTTCATCAAGGTGGTCAGCGTGCAGTAGCCGAGCAAAATTCCCACCAGCCAGCCGTAGTACGCAGCCGGCAGCGCCTGTAACTTGAAGTAGCCCGCCAGAGGCGAGAGTGGCAGCCACAAGCCAATGACCATGATCACCAGGGTCATCACCATCAGCGGCGCCGCAGCGTGGCTCTGAACGAAGGGCAGCTTGGGCGTGCGGATCATGTGCACCACGAGGGTCTGTGTCAGCAGGCCAACGACGAACCAGCCCGACTGGAACAGCGCCTGGCGGTCCACGCTGTTCGCGTCGAACACCCACCACATCACGCCGAAAGTGATGATGTCGAAGAGCGAGCTGATCGGCCCGAAGAAGAGCATGAAGCGGCCGATGTCGGCTGGGTTCCACTTCAGCGGCTGGGTCACTAACTCGGCGTCGACGCTGTCGAAGGGTATGCCCGTCTGGCCTACGTCATACAGCAGGTTTTGCACCAGCAACTGCAACGGTAGCATCGGCAGGAAGGGCAGGAAGGCGCTGGCCACGAGCACGCTGAGCACGTTGCCGAAGTTGGAGGAGGTCGTCATTCGGATGTACTTCAGCATGTTGCAAAAGGTGGTGCGGCCCTCAACCACACCCGCCATCAGCACCAGCAGGCTCTTGTCAAGCAGGATGATGTCGGCGGCTTCCTTCGCGATGTCCACCGCGCTGTCTACCGAGATACCGATGTCGGCTGCGCGCAGTGCCGGCGCGTCGTTGATGCCGTCGCCCATGAAGCCCACAACATGCCCGCCCGCGCGCAGCGCGCGCACGATGCGCTCCTTGTGCAGCGGGGTGAGCTTGGCAAAGATGCTGTGCGATTCTGCCGCTTCCTTCAGCGCCTCGTCGCTCAATGCCTCGACCTGCGGGCCCAGCAGCACGCGATCCGTCGGCAGCCCGACTTGGCCGCACACGTGCACGGTGACGGGCTCGTTGTCACCGGTCAGCACCTTCACCGTGATGCCGTGTGCGCCCAGTTGCTTCAAGGCCGGAGCGGCCGATTCCTTGGGCGGGTCGAGAAACGCGATGTAGCCGATCAGCGTCAATCCCGACTCGTCGGCCACCGAGTACGTGGCCTGGCCAGGCGGCAGTGTCTTGACCGCCACGGCCACCACGCGCAGGCCCTCGGCGTTCAGACCGGCGGTGACTGCCTTGGTGCGCGCCATGAGCGCCGCGTCCAGGGGCAACGTGGGCATGGCACGCTCGCCATCGAGGCTGGCATCGATGGCAACGCCGGTCGGCTCCGGGCTTCGGACCTGAGTGCAGACGGCCAGCACTTCCTCGACCGCACCCTTGCAGATGAGCTCGTGGTGCTGCTCCTGCCCACCCACCAGCGTCGCCACCACCACCGACATGCGCCGACGCTCGAAGTCGAACGGCACCTCGTCCACCTTGCGGTAGGCGTCCGTCAGCTTCAGCTCGGCCGCGACGTCCACGCGCTCGAGCACGGCGCGGTCGAGCAGGTTCTTCAGCCCGGTCTGGTAGTGGCTGTTCAGGTACGCGAAATTCAACACCTCATCGGTGTCCTGGCCGTAGGCGTCGGCGTGGCGCGTCAGCGCAATGCGGTCCTGCGTCAGCGTGCCGGTCTTGTCGGTGCACAGGATGTCCATCGCACCGAAGTTCTGGATCGCATCCAGCCGCTTGACCACCACTTGTCTGCGCGACAGCAGTACGGCACCCTTGGCCAGCGTGCTGGTGACGATCATCGGCAGCATCTCGGGTGTCAGCCCGACAGCCACCGACAGCGCGAACAGGAACGCTTCCAGCCATTGCCCGCGGGTCAAGCCATTGACGAGGAAGACGATGGGCACCATCACCGCGGCAAATCGGATCAGCAGCCAGCTGACGCTGTTGACGCCGGCCTGGAAGGCATTCGGGGACGCGTCTGTGGGGGTGTCGGTGTCGGTGGCGTGTGCGGCCAGCGTTCCGAAGTAGCTTCGCCCGCCCGTGGCCACCACCAGCGCGGTGGCCGTGCCGGAAACGACATTGGTGCCCATGAACACCAGGTTGCGCTGATCGAGTAGGCCGGCACCCGCGGCAGACGCATCGCTGGTGGTCTGGGTTGGCATGGCGCCTTCCGCGAACTTCTCTACCGGCAGCGACTCGCCGGTCATCGCGGCCTGCGCGATGAACAAGTCACGTGCCGTCAGGATGCGACAGTCGGCAGGAATCATGTCACCCGCAGACAAGGCAACCACGTCGCCGGCCACCAGTTCGCGAACCGGTATCTCCTGCGCCGTGGACGCCAGCGTGGGCGCCATTGATGTGGTGCTGGTACGGCGGATCACGGTGGCGGTGTTCGTGACCATGGCCCGCAGGCCTTCCGCCGCACGGTGAGACCGACCTTCCTGGACGAAGCGGATGCCGGTGCTCAGGACGACCATCACACCAATCACCACGGTGGCCTTGCTGTCAGCGCTGAAGAAGGACAGCAGGGCCAAGGCCGTCAGCAGCAGGTTGAACGGGTTGAGGTAGCAGCGCCACAGCCGCAACCAGCCGGGCAGCGGGGCTTCGTGCTGAACGTCGTTCGGGCCGTCTCTGGCCAGGCGCCTTGCCGCCTCGGCACCGTCCAGACCATCGGCCTGCGATTCCAAGAGCTTCAACGCCTGAGCAGCTCCGCCCTGGGCTGCGGTCAACAGATCCTGACCGACTGCAGCGGTGACGATGGGGCTGCTGGGAAGTGCCGGCGCTGGCGCTGCCGTCAGCGACTCCAGCAGCGGCCGACGCTCGAAGTGCCCCTTGGCGCGCCGCCGACGAAGAAAGTTGCTGAAGCCCTCGGTTAGAACCTTGTTCATGGGTGTCTCATTGCCGCTGCCCGCTCACCTCCCGGGAACCTGAGCGTCGATCACTTCGATGGTAGCGGTTGACCACGATCCATTCTCGTGTGGTGACCCGACACTGCGGTGGGCTCGGCTGGAGTGGTCTGCGGGCTTGTTGGAGCCGGAGTCGGAGGGCGCCGAATGGGAGAGCATATGCGCAAGGCGACGCTTCGACAGTGCGGCAGCGCACACAGCGCACACAGCGCACACAGCGACTTTCAATCATTTCTCGTTGCGCGTTCGCTGTCGCACAGACCGGGTGGCCACCGCGGCGCATGCTCATTGTTCCTCGACGAACCCGATCCGAAACCATCAACATCATCGCGATACCCACAGGTATCGTTGTGGTTCGCGCCCTGCCCTGACCCCAAACGCATCGTTTATATTTACTCCACCAAGCGTGCAACACAACACCAGCCGTTCACAAGCCTGCGGGCGTCTGATCGGGCATCGCCGTGTCGAATCACCTCGATGACTCCGTCAAGCACCGGGCCATTGAGCTTCTGGCCGGGGAGGCCAAGCTGCCGTTCGATGAGGTGGCTCAGATTTACGAGCAGGAGCGAGCCGAACTCGACCGCGATGCACGGGTGAAGAAGTTTCTTCCGATCTTCACGTTCAGGAACGTGCAGGAGAAGCTGCTCGCTCTCCGTGGTGCCTGAGCACCGCCAGCCGGGCCAGCAAGTCGTCGGGATAGTGAACTTCGGTCTGCGCAGCACCGGCGTAGACCCCGCCATCATTGCCGTCAAGCGTCAGCACATCACCCTCGTGTAGGGTGGTCGAGCCCAACACGATGGTTCGGGCCGCCTCGTCGATCTTCAGGTCTGCACAACCAATCAGGCCAACCTTGCCCAGTTGACGTGCCACGACCGCCGCGTGAGAGGTGCGCGCGCCGCGTTGCGTGAGCAGCCCCACGGCGGACTCCAAACCGGCAATGTCGCTGGTTTGGGCATCGCGGCGCACCAACACCACGGCAGCGCCCGCGCCGTGTCGGGCCAGGGCACGGGCCTGATCCAGCGCGATCTCACCAATGGCCACGCCGCTGCTGGCGGTCGCTGCCTTGGCCAATGGCAACAGCGGTGTCCCGCTCGCGGCAACGATGCGCACTTGTGCCAACGACTTCCGGTCGATTCCGGCAGTGAGCTTGCGCGCCACACTGGCCGTGATCACATGCTCGTCCAGCAGGTCCAGGGCAATGCGCACGGCAGCCCGCGGCGTGCGCTTGCCAACGCGGGTCTGCAGCATGTATAGCCTCCCATCCTGCACCGTGAACTCGAAGTCCTGCATGTCCGACAAAGCCTGTTCCAGCTGATGGGCAGCCGCCACCAAAGCCTGCCAGACCACAGGCAGAACCGCCGCCAGCTCGTCGTGCCCATGCGCGATGCGGCGGCCCGACACCACGTCCTCGCCCTGCGCGTTGAACAGGAAATCCACCCACAGCGCAGGCTCACCGGTGGCCGGGTCGCGCGTGAAGCCGACACCCGCACCCGACTGCCCACCGGCGTTGCCGAACACCATCTGCTGCACCGTGACCGCCGTACCGATCGTGCCTGCGATGTGATTCAGGCGCCGATACTCGCGCGCCTTCTCCGATTGCCAGGAGTTCAGAACCGCCTCGATTGCGCTGGCCAGCTGCACGTGCGGATCCTGCGGAAACGACGTGCCCGCAGCCTGCTCATACACCACCAGGAAACGGCGTGTGAGTTCGCGCAACTCAGCAAAGTCCAGGTCGCGCTCGTCGCGGGCGCCGTACAGCTCGGCCATGGCGGCATCAAACAGCGCCACAGGCTGCCGCGCGACGACCTCGGCATGGTTGGCCACCAAGCGCCGGTACGCATCCCAGACCAGGCGCGGATTGCCGGTCTGACGCAGCAGCCCGCCGACGGTGGCATCACACAGGCCGATGTCGAGCAGCGTTTCCATCATGCCGGGCATTGACACGGGTGAGCCGGAACGTACCGACACCAGCAACGGGCGGCGCGAGTCGCCGAACTTCAGCCCGGTGGCGTGTTCGAGCTGTTGCAGCGCGGGCGCCCAAAGCGCTGGCTGCACCGCCAGCGCGCGCGCTTGGGGCTCAATGCAGTAGTGCGTGCCCAGCACAAAGGCCGGCGGCACCGGCAAGGCCAGTTGCGCCATGCGCAGCAGGTTCCAGGCCTTGAAGCCCATGCTCTGCGGCGATGGCTCGCCGACACCGGAGGCCATGGAGCCGCAGCCAATCAGGTACACCTCGGGAGCCAGTGTCGGCGAGCCGCCGGCAGTTGATTTCACGCGTGCACCCCAGCCTTGTCGAAAGCCACATCGCGCAATGCATAGGCGGCAACCAGCAGTCGATCAGATGCGTCTTCCAGTGCTGCAGCCAGGTCGTTGGCGAGCATCAGCGTGGGCGCATCCTGCACGGCTTGCAGGATCTCCCTGCGTGCATCGCGCAGGAGTGCGTCGCATTGACGCTCGGCCTGCAGCACGCGCCAGATGGCGGCGAGGAAAGCGTCGTTCTCGACCGCATTGCTGGCACCATCCAAAGCGCGGGCGATGGCGAGCGCCTTGACGTGGTCCTGCGTGGCCTGCAGCACGGTATTCGCCAAGCGGGCCAGGATCCGTTGAGTCGCCTCATTCCAGCCCTTCAGGTGGTGGTCGGCCATCAGGCCGATGAGGAACGCGGCCTCCTCGAGTGCGTCAGCCACGTCGTCCGACTGCTCCACCAAGCGGGCGATGCGCTGCCAACGCGGTTGCTGCTGCGCCTTGTCGCGGGCCTGCATCACCAAGTGGTCGGCCTTGCGTTCCCAGATCTTGGCGCGGTCGGCCAGCGCCTGCGCCGCCTTGGCCGAGCGTTGCACACCATGGGCCAGCCCGTCGCTGATGGCTTGCGCCAGCGCCTGGCAATAGGCGGCGTGTTCGGACAACAGGTCAAACTCGCTGCTGCGACGGCGCACATGCTGTGCCAGCAGCATGCGCGCCTCGTCGGCCACCAGCTCGCGCGGTTGGCGGCTTTGCAGGGCGTCGCGGCACAGCGTCATCACGCTCAGTAAGAACTCGCACGCACCGGCTCTGCCAATGACATCGTCGAGCCGGTCGCCGACGCGGAAGGCGCCGTCGCCGGCGGCCTGCATGGCCCGGAAAATCAGGCGCTCGCCTCCGAGTTGCAGCCAGGCACGGTGGCCGATGTCCAGGCGCGCGGCGTCGGCCAGCACAGCAAGGGCATCGGCTTTGTTGACGAAGGCGTGCAGCCGCTTGCGCGCGCGGTTCCAGTCGATCAGGAAAACGATGCGCGAGCCGATGCCCTCGAGCGCGGCATCGAGCGCCATGTCGTCGGCGCAGACAAATTCGCCGGTGATGACGGAGTAGGCCTTGCCTTCATTGAGCTCGGGACTGACGCGCGACTCGAGCCCGGACCATTGCGCCTCGAATGGCGTCAACATGGACTGAAGGAATTCCAGTCGGTTGCGGCGGAGATCCGAGTAATTCAGCGTGATCTTGCGCGATGCCACCTGAATCACAAGGACATGGGCATCGTTGGTACCGATGTCGTTCTGTAGCAGCAGCCGCTCGCCGTCTCGGGTGGCGGCGGTCTCCAGTCCGGGGTGGTCGAACTTGAGCCCTGCGGTCCGGTTCAGCCCGCGCATGAAGGCCTGCACCCGGATGCGATCACCCGCATGCAGCTCCCACACGTTAGCGCCGTCAATGACCTCGGTGGCCAATTCGGCGGAGAGCTTGTTGATCTGCTTGTGCAGATCCATGACCAGCAGATGGAGCGTGTCCGGCCCGTCGCGAGAACCGCGAGTGAGCGATTCGAGTTGTTGATCGTCAAGCCGGTCCGAGGTCTTGGCGCCCAGCTCACCCAGCCAGTGCTTCACGCGAAGGCGCGGCGCGGCATCGAGGGCCATCGCCTGCAGCACGGGACGTGCCATCAGTGCCAGGTCGTCCGCCAGGCACTTGACGAGGCGCGGCATATCGGGCGCCACCAGATGCCCATCGACGCGGGTGCCTGAGGCCGCGAGATCGTGAAGCCAAGAGGCGCTGAGCCCGGCGGCTGCCATCTCCGGCGCCAAATCGGGCACGTCCTTCTTCGGATGGGCAGCGTGTGCAGCCGCCGCCTGTAATACGGTCAAACAGACCTTGAGACGGTCGTTGGCGGCCAGAGCGGCCTTGACCCACACCGGCAGCATCAACCGGTGCTGGCCGAGCGAATCCACAGCTTGAGCTTTTTGCAAGGGCGCCTTCAACGGTGGTGCACTGGCGTGCAGGAAACCCGACTGTGCACACGGTCTGGCGATCAATCTGTGCGGTGCCGCGCACTGCGGCTGCAATCGGGAACGGGCTCTGTGCCGCGCAAGTGCGACCGGATCGGCTTCGGCTGGCCGAACTCAGGGAAGCCGAAGGCCGACGGCGGTGTGGGCGAACCGGTGACTGGACTCCTCAGGACGCCATCCACCTCAATCCCGACAAACCCCACATCGGAGAACCGCTCAAAAAAGCAGCTTGGGATTAACTACTCTTGCGACAGCTGGCTTGACTGCCACCGTTGATGCTTTGGTAGGCCATGTCGGTTCCCTTTCAGGGGCTGAAATTTTGACGGTGCGCGCAAGGCGACGGTGCGTCTGTTCGTTGCCGAACGCATCGGATTCGATGAGTCATCGGCGGCTAAGTCGGCGCCGCCCAGTCCATCAGGGCCTTGCCGCCGGCGGCTGCGGCCGCGCTGACGCAGGTGCCCCAGGCCATGTCGATCAGCGACAAGCCGATGGGCCATTGTTTGAGCGTGGCCAGGTTCGTGAGGTCATAGGTGGCGTAAGCAAAGAAGCCAAACAGTGCCGCCATGCCCACGGACTTGCCCCAGCCCGGGGCGGGCCCGGCGGGCAGCACGGCAAACACCACCAGTCCGAGCCCGAACAGTGCATAAAACAGCACGGCCACCGGCACATTGGGCTTGTCGGTCATCAGGTGACCAGAAGCCGCGACAAGCCCCGTCCTTCAGGGCGGGGAAGGATAGCGTGGACACCGAAGGTGTCCTTGGCGAAAGTCCCATGAAGCGCTGATTTTCAAGGGGGGTGGGCACTGAAAGGTGCTCAATAATGCGAGTCATGCAACGGCTTCAAGCTTTCAAATACGAACTCATGCCCAACGGTGAGCAGCAGCGCGATATGCGCCGCTTTGCTGGATCGCGACGGTTTGTGTTCAATAAGGCCTTGGCGCTGCAAAAGACGCACTTTGAGGCCAGCA